>NZ_LZZM01000031.1 GCF_002006345.1 Clostridium puniceum | reverse complement strand
CCAATAAAGAGATTATTACATAAAATAAAGAAATAATTTAAAAGAATTTTAGAGAGTGTATAAATGATTTACACTCTCTTTTTTGTTGCATAAAACAGAAAGGATGGTGTAAATTAATATGTCAGAAAATAAACAATCAATACTAATTGGCATAAGATTTGATGATATTAATAAAGTAAAATCAAATCTTCAAAAACAATTAGATGGAATAAAAGGAATAAGTGCAAAAATTGATACTGCTTCATTGGACGTATCTAAAATACAAAGTAGTATACAAACTCAATTAAACAGTATGAATTTTATTATTAAAATGGGTAAAGTAGATGTAAGTGGAATTGATACGGTAATCAATAAAACTAAACAAGCTACACAAGAAGCACAACAATATAAAAATGTTATGGGCAAATCACTTAATATAGGTGATGGTGCAAAAGCATTTGATGATTTACAAAGACGTGCAAATGAGATTAGAAATACCGTTGATTCATTGGCTAAAATTAGTTTTAACACTACTAAAAATGGTGGAGTTAAAGACGCAACAATTACTTATACAGACAATATGGGTAAACTTGTAACTGAAACTATGAAGTGGAAACAAGTAATGAATGAAGCTGAGGGAGTAGTTAAGAATGTATTTACTACAACCAATGTTAAAGTTAGTGATAATGTTCAACAACTTGGAAAGTTAGAAGCTAAAATTGAATCTATTAAAACTAAAATGCAAAGTAAATTATCTACAGCTAATGCTATGGGTATAGACCCTGCACTAATAACTCAGCTACAAACTCAACTTAATAATATTAGTGTATCAACACCTATAAATAAAATAAACCAATTACAAACTCAAATCAATGCTTTGGGTAACAATGGTTCTACTAATATTAATAAATTACAAGGTGCTATAAATACCTTAAGCAATAGAGTTAATAATATTAAAGCTACAAAAATGGATATTATTAATAGTAATGATATTACTGAATTACAAAAAGCAGAAGCACATATTATAAATTTAAAACAATTATTATCTCAAGTAAAGTCTGGGAAAATTATTGATGGTAAAGTTATTAGTGCTGAGGTTTCTACTGCTAGAAATAGTGTAAATCAATTATCAAGTGCAATTAATAATGTTAAGGCAAATGCTTCATCATTAGGAACTATATTTAAAAGTGTATTTTCTTATGCTATTGGTGGTGGTGTAATATTTGCAGGACTAAACCAATTAAGGCAAGGTTTGAAAGACATTAAAAATATAGACGATAGTTTAAGGGATTTAAAGCGTGTAAGTTCAGATGTAGCAGATACTACATTAAATAACTTTGTTGGAAAAGCAAATGAGATGGGTATTTCTTTAGGTAGAACTACAGAAGATGCTATAACAGCAACAGCTACATTTAAGCAATTAGGATATTCATTTAAAGAAGCTTCCGAATATATGGCTAAGAATAGTTTGATATTATCAAATGTTGGAGATATGTCAGCGAGTGATAGTGCGAGTTCTTTAGTTAGTATTTTGAAGGGTTTCAAACTTGAAGCAAAAGATACTACAAAAGTAGTTGATATTTTAAATGAAACTGGAAATCGTTTCGCTTTGACCACAAAGGATTTGACTGAAGGTTTAAGAATTGGTGGTGCTTCACTTGCACTTGCAAATAATGATTTAGCACAATCAACCGCTTTAATCGCAACAGGAACTGAGGTGCTTAGGGATAGCAATATGGTAGCCAATGGACTCAAAACAATTTCGATGAGAATTCGAGGCGTAAAAGATGAGGAGGGCGAATTAGTTCCTACTATGAGAGAAGACCTCAAAAGTATAGCTGATATTGATATAAAAAATGTTAATGGTGGCTTTAAATCTACATATGAAATCGTCAAATCTCTTGGAGAAAAATGGAGTACGTTCTCAGATATTCAGAAAGCTAATTTAAGTGAGGAAATTGCAGGTAAAAATAGAGCTAATGTTTTCGCAGGATTGATGCAAAATTACCAACAATTGGATAAAGTATATCAAATGGTTGGACAAAGTGCAGGTAGTGCTCAGAAGGAACAAGAATCTTACATAAATGGTATTTCTGGAAAGCTTAATACATTTAAAGAAACTGTAAAAGCTACATGGATTAACTTAACTGATACAAATGGAATTAAATCATTATTAACTGGTACTACAAATGTAGTAGGTGGATTAAATGACATAATTAAAACATTTGGTGCTATGCCTACAGTAATAATGAGTGTTGTTGGAGCAATGACTATATTTAATACTAAATTTAGAGAGTCAATGACAATATATCAACCATCATTTCTAACTAATTTAACTGGTGGATTAAATAATTTAAAAGCTACATGGGCAGGAGTATCAAAAACAGCAACAGAGAATATAAGAACAACTAAACAAAATATAACTTATATGAATCAAATGGGTATGAACGCTAATTCTGCAAAAGTTCAATTAGCAGGATATCAAGTTCAATTAGGATTAGCTAATATGGCACAAAAAGCTTGTGCAGTAAGTGCAATGGCATTACAGATGGCTTTCTCAATGGGTCTATCACTAGCTATATCTTTTGCTATAAGTAAAGTAATGGAACTGGTTAATGCTCAAGAAAATTTAAAAAAATCTAATGAAGAAGCTATATCTAGTTATAAAACTGAAAAAGAAGCAATTACAAGTGCCACTAATTTATTAAAAGAAAAAAAAGATTTAGAAAATCAAATAAATTCTACTAATGAAGGTACTAAAGAAAATAAAGATTTAAAAGAAAAATTGTTAGAAGTTGAAAGACAATTAGCAACTGCATTACCTAATAGTACAACTCAATATGATGCACAAGGGAAAGCTATTGCAACCAGTAATAAACAAATTGAAGAACAAATAAAATTAAAGAAACAAGCAATGCTAAATGATACTTTAAAGCAATTAGATGATAATAATTCTGGAATGAGTAGTATAAGTTGGAGTCCTATGGATATTATCGGAAAAGGCACTAACATGGGTTATGGTGCAACAACTTTAGAGAGTATAGATGAAACTATAGAAAAATATAAGCAATTAAAAGAAGAAGCAAAAAAGGCATCGGAAGAAGCAACTACTTCTTTTGGAAAAAATAGTGCATTAGAAGATTTACAAAGATATAGTAAAATGCTTGATGAAGCAATGTCTAAAGATAGTCAATATAAAATATTGATAATGAATGCAATAGATGCGGGTAAAAGTACATCTGAATTAGCAGAAAGATTTGGAGTTAGTGAAGATGCAATCAAGCGTTATAGTAAATCTATAGAAGATAATACTGGAACACAAAAAGAAAACTCTAATGAATCTGAAAAAGTAGCTGATAAAACAAAAATTGTAGCTACAGCTATGAAGGAATTAAACTCTGGTACAGATATAAGCAAGGAGAGTTTAGAAGCATTACAAAAAGCATACCCTACAATGGGAATATCAGCAGAAAATGCAAAAGATAGTGTTCAAAAATTGAATGATGAAATTAGTAAAAATACAGCCGATGAACACGCTAAAGATATTCAAAAAGCTACTGAAGCATATGCAAAAGCTACTCAAGAGATTTCTAAATGTAATGGGTTTATTGATAGATTGAATAAATCACAAGCTATGACACCTGCAATTGCTAGTGCTATTAGTAAAGCCTACCCAGAAATTGGTGATAATATCAATAAAGTTGCTACAGCACAAGAGTTCTTAAATAAAAAAATAAAAGAAGAACAATTAGCACAGGCTTCGGCATATGAAGTAATGGAAGGGGATTCAGAACAATTTTACCAAAATAAGATTGCTTCAAATCAAGAATATCAAAATGCTTATAAAAATTTATTAAGTGCCTTTGTTTCGGACGGACAAAAAGCAGATGATATTGATTTTGGGAATTATCGTACATTAAATGAACTTAAACAAGGTACACAACATCAATTTGGTGTAGCTATAGAAAACTGGCTCGTATCATTCGTTGGGGAATCAGCTAAAGGATATGCTACAGATTTTGATAATTTTCGTTCGACAGCAGAGCAAAAAGCCAGTGTATTAAATAAGTTAAATCAAGAAATTAAGAAAATTAATTCTAATTTAGCAGGTGCTGAGGCACTCAAAGAAGGTATCGCAGAGAGACATAAATTTGATTTTCTTGGAACAGGAGACCCTAGAGTAAAAGGATTTGATGATGATGTTCTTAAGCAAGTAGATTCAAATGTAGATAAATGGAAAGCTAAAGCAAATGAATTAAATGGGGCAATTCAAGAAGTCGATACTAAGTTTAATGAATTTGGTGCTAGTATGAAAGGATTCTCTGGTGGTGGATTAGGTGGAACTTCTGACTTTAGTGGAACTGGAGGTTCTGATAAAAAAGGTAAAGAGAAAAAGGATTATACCCAAGAAATAAATGACCTTAAATCAGATATAACCCCAAACAGATATTTAGATTTAGAAAATGCAATTAAAGGTTATGATAGTGAATTAGAAGTAAATAAATCGCTTCAAGAGTCACTTGAAAAGGGTAGCAAAGAATATAGAGATTCACAACTTGAACAAATAGAGTTAGAAAAGCAAAAACAAATTGCTGTAGGTAAGTTGAACGATGAACAAAAGAAAGAATCTGAGGAAATGAAAACTAGATTAGCTAGTATGTCTTTCCAATTTGATGCTAATGGTAAATTAATCAACTCTCAACAACGTTTGTTAGAAATGCAAGAATCCATAAATGCCGAATCTGGGGACAGTGAAGAAGCCAAAAAGAAAAAAGAAAGTGACATTAAATGGCTAAAAGATTTACAAAAATATACAGAAGACTATACAAATTTAGTTGATGAGAAAATTCCAAAGGCTACTGCTGATTGGAATAAACTTGGAAATGAAATCCAAAGCACCACTAATGAAATGGAAAAAGCTGATGAAGATGCTTTAAAAAAACTTAGAGATGATTTAGTTAATGGATTGAAAAAGCAAAGAGAAAAAGAAAAAGAAGATAAACTTGAAAAATTAGACGACGAATATGATAAGAAAAAAGAGAAAATTCAGAAGGAGTATGACACAGAAAAGAAACGTCTTCAAGATGAAAAAGAAGCAGAACAAGAAAGCTATGAAAAAAGGATAAAAGCTTTAGAAAAACAAATATCTGATTTAGACGAAGCCAAAGAAGATAAAGCTGGAAAGTTAAAACTTTTACAGGCTGAATTTGAAGATTGGGGAAAAGATAACAGTTCATATGCACTAAAAAACAAAAATGACTTAGCAAAAGAAATTAAGGATTTACAAATTGATATTCAAAAAGATGCTTTAAACAAACAAAAAGATTCTTTAACAGAACAGAAAGAAAATAGTTCAAAGCATTTTGAAGATGAAATAAAAGAAACAGATGATTACTATAAAAAAGAATTAGATAATGCCCAAAAACATTATGATAGTATGAAAAAGAGAAAAGAAAAACATTATAAAGAGGATTTAGACGAAAAACAATTATATGCTGATGCTGACCTTATGATTACTGAAAAGAATTCAGATGCTATGTTAAAAGTATTAAATGATTCGTCAGAAAGCTATAAGGAAGTTGGAAGTCTTTGCGGAGAGAACTTTAAAGAGGCTTTTCTTAAAGAGATTGAAGAAGCTTTAGACGGATTACAAGATATAACTGGAATAAAAGCTAAGAAATCTTCATCATCTAGTAGTAAAAGTAAAGAAGTTAAAGTTGGTGATTCTGTAAAAGTATCTAATGGTAGTGGTGAAGTTATTGATAATCTTCAAAATGGTACTGCAATGTCAAGTAGTGGTTCATGGGGTCAATATAGTGGTGATAAGTTAAAAACTGTTGGATATAATAATGGTTATTTTAAAGTTGCTAATTCTGATGGTAATGTAGTTGGTTGGGCAAGACGTGACGATATAGCTAAGTTTGAAACAGGTGGTAGAACTCCAGACAATTTACCAAGTGAAGGTAAACAAGCTATTTTACATGGTGGAGAAAAGATATTAAATAAGCAAGAAACAGAAGACTGGAGCAATGCAGTTAAAGAGATTAACAATTTACCTGAGATGAACTCAAAATTTGATAAAATTTATGAATGGATTAAAAATAATGATGGAATAATGACACAATTATCAAGCACTTTTGCAGATTTGGGTAGGTGGAATATATCACCAAAAGTAACATCAATGGATTTAAATAGTTTAAGCAATAGAATTGTAAATAATAACAATAATTCTACTGGTGGAGATACTAGCAATGTTAAATTTGAAAATCATTTTAGCTTTACTGGTGGTTATACTGAAAAATCTGGAAATGATATTATGCAATTATTCAGTTCACAATTAGAGAATCTTGGTGGAAATAAAAGACGAGGATAAATTAAATATAAAATTTTAGGAAGGTTTTAATTAACCTTCCTTTTTTAGTTGTAATAATTACAACACTAGTGTTTACAACATGTTTACACTGTTTACTAACGTATACAAAAATATAAATTCAGAATAAAGGAGACGATATAAATGTCACAAGATATTAATTATTATGTACAAACAACTTATAGAAATGAACCACTATGGTTTACAAGAGAGGTTAATAAACCACATCATACGATGAGGATAGCAAAGTGTCACAGACTTAAAAATTATTTACATGGAACACATGAGGTATTAAATAGACAAGATACTGTATATAAAAATCAAAAGTTTACAGTTAGAAAAATAGTATTACATAATACTAAAACTATTTTAAATTTTCATTCAAATTACCTACTTGGGAAATCAACAACACTTACTGGGACTGAAAGTTTAGTGTCAGATATTCAATCCGTATATAATTACGGAAACTACAATTCTATTGATTGGGAACTAATGGACAAGATAGGAAAGTACGGAGATAGTTTTGAATATATTTATATAGATGATAGTGGAAATATTACATCTAAAGTATTTGATAGTGCTTGTTCTTATCCTGTTTTTGCTGATGATGGAACATACGTTGCATTTATTGAATATTGGACTAATAAAGAGAATATAAGTTATTGGAATGTATATTATCCAGATAGAGTTGAGGAATGGAGTAATGAAAGTTCTAATCCTTATAGTAAACCAGATGACACAGGAAAGGACGTAATTCATTATGACCCACATAGGATAGATAGTATAGAAAATAGTACAGGATTACCAATACATTACTTTAATCCTTCAGATTGGGACTTTAGAGAAGGGGAAGGTTTATTAGAATTAATTAAACCTATTCTGGACGAATTAGAGGATATTTATAGTAAGATGGGAGATAGTATTTATACACTTTCTTTAAGTCCAATATTATTAAATATAGGACAACCAATACAAGGTAGTGTTAAAAATAATGATTCTGTTGGCTATATGTTTACATCCGAATTAGGTGGTGATTTAAAATATGTAGCAAGTTCAATGGATTCTAATTCTATTAAGTTATATTTAAATGAAATACAGAATCAATTAAACTTTAATGCATATATGCCTAGTATATTAGGGGGTAATACTAATGTGGCTAATGTATCAGAAGTATCATTGCGTATGCTTTATCAATTGGCTGATGTATATGCAATGCTTAATGAAAGAGTAATGAGGAATGGATTTAATACAAGATTTAATGTTATTAGAAAGTTATTAGGTAGGAATGATAAGGGAGAATATATTAATGTAGAGTTTAATTATGCACGTCCTCAAAATGTTACTGAGACATTAGACAATATACAAAAGCAAGTTAAAATGGGTGCAATGTCTATTGAAACAGCAGTTGAGAAGTCACCATTAACACCAGATAAGACACAGGAGTTAGAGAGACTTAAAAAGGATAATAAAGGTAAGACAGATAATACCAATGTAGATACTAATGTAGTGAATAATGATACAGTAACAGCATAGGTAAGTAGTACATGGTATGATTATATGATATGATATAGTGTATAAGTATGTAGTATAATTGTATATTATTAATGTGTGTATGATGTAGTGAAAGCCTTGATATATAAAAGGTTTATGCGTTGTATATAGGTGTGATAATGTGATGGTTATATTAGGTACTAACACTATTGTATCATGTATTGTATGATGGTATAATATGGTTAGTAGTATAAGGTAATAAGATGTGATTGTATGTTGTATGTTAGATTCTTTATATAATCACAAAAAATAATAAAATTAGGGTTGACTGGGGTTCAATAATCGAACAAAATAGAACGACTGTTCGCATATGTTCAAAGGATGAACGTAATATAATAGTACAGATGTTCGCATGATATGGGTGCAATGTGGGGCGAATATGACACAAATTATTGAGAAATACATGGGAAATACTATACTTAATATTTATGCAATATTTATGCAGTTTATATAGAAAATCGTATGTTTTATACATTTCTTATGCAATATCTATGTATAATTTATATAGAATTTTATACATGCAGTGTATAGACTAGATATAGACTCATAGTTCGTATAAGTATATATTATACGAACTCAATAAAAGGTGGGAAATAATAGGCTGAAAATGAAGAGAATTTACAGTTTTGTTTCATAAATTTTTCAATTACCCCTGTTCAACAAATGAACGCCTATGAGATAACAAAACCACCCCCAGAAAAATTTCGGTTTTTATATGGATAAATATGGTATAATAAATTAATAATTGAATGAAAGGTTGTATGAATATGGCAGGTTGGATTCTTGTTTCAGTATTTGTAGGAATGTATTTATTTGATTCTTTTATTTACAAACCTATAAAAAACAAAAACAAAAATAATAATAAAACTTTAGCTGATTATTATAAAGATGAAGGA
>NZ_LZZM01000030.1 GCF_002006345.1 Clostridium puniceum | reverse complement strand
TATTTTATGAAGATCTTCTAAAGTATTAATTTTAAGTTCTGAATAAATATTTGTTTGTATAATCATAATTACCTCCGTTAAATCTTGAGTAATTATAATTTATAAAAACTAAATTGTACATTCTTATCGTATCATTTATATATCTAAATATTTAAAGCAAGGAATTGTGTCATACATCGATTTATTTGTTTCTAAAAAAGTGCCTTTTTAATCATATTAAATAATCTGACACTATATAAAGTAATACTACTAGGTGAATTAGAGAATTGTTATAAATTTAGTAATATAAATTTTATTGTAATTTAAAAAAATAATTTGACTTTTGAGGAGGAAATAATTCGTGTATAACAATTTATAGCTATAAGTAATGATAAAAAAATGACCTAAAACTAACTAAAAGATAGTTTTAAGTCACCAATTTCAGTTAGAAAAATAGTGAAAGCTGTTATACAAAAAACATAAATTATTTGTTTGGCAGCTATTTATTTTTCATATTTATGATAATCTTATAATTGTTAGTTCAGCTCCCTGGCTATTTGGTAAAAGTGTTGCTGCACCCACTAATCCGAACAGCTGTAAAACAAGTGTAGAATTAGCAGATAATGATAAAATTGCATAAGCTGACTGATTTGACAAAGAAACTACTGGACTAATTGTTAATGCAGTATTAGTGGCTCCGTTTATTAGAACTCTAGATGAAACTAATAATGCGGCTGTTAAATTTATACTGTAAGAGATAAAATACCTACCAGCATTTGTTACGGTGAAAGTATCATTAGTACCATTTACAGATACGCCACTTAAGTTTTGATTATTTGGAAGTGGAATATCAGTACCGCCTAATACAACAGCAATTATGCTACCAGTAGTGTTATTAGCAAAACCTGAATTGCTAGTAACATTTAGTCCTTGAGCACCTTGGCTTCCTTGAGAACCTTGAGCGCCTTGAACACCTTGAGAACCTTGGATACCTTGACTTCCTTGAGAACCTTGTTCACCTCTAAGTCCTTGAGAACCTTGGATACCTTGAGAACCTTGAGAACCTTGGATACCTTGAGAACCTTGAGAACCTTGGCTTCCTTGAGATCCTTGAATACCTTGAGAGCCTTGAGCTCCTTGAGCACCTTGGATACCTTGGCTTCCTTGAACACCTTGAGATCCTTGGATACCTTGACTTCCTTGAGAACCTTGAGGTCCTTGAATACCTTGAGCGCCTTGAACACCTTGAGAACCTTGGCTTCCTTGAGATCCTTGAGGTCCTTGGATACCTTGACTTCCTTGAGAACCTTGAGGTCCTTGAATACCTTGAGCGCCTTGAACACCTTGACTTCCTTGAGAACCTTGAATACCTTGAGAACCTTGAACACCTTGAGAACCTTGGCTTCCTTGAGATCCTTGAATACCTTGAGAGCCTTGAGCTCCTTGAGCACCTTGGATACCTTGGTTTCCTTGAGTACCTTGAGGTCCTTGAGCACCTTGAGTACCTTGGCTTCCTTGAACACCTTGAGCTCCTTGAGAACCTTGACTTCCTTGGTTTCCTTGAGAACCTTGGCTTCCTTGAACACCTTGAGATCCTTGGATCCCTTGACTTCCTTGAGGTCCTTGAATACCTTGAGCGCCTTGAACACCTTGAGAACCTTGAGATCCTTGGATACCTTGACTTCCTTGAGAACCTTGAATACCTTGAGAACCTTGAACACCTTGAGAACCTTGGCTTCCTTGAGATCCTTGAATACCTTGAGAGCCTTGAGCTCCTTGAGCACCTTGGATACCTTGGTTTCCTTGAGTACCTTGAGGTCCTTGAGCACCTTGAACACCTTGAGAACCTTGAGAACCTTGGCTTCCTTGAGATCCTTGAGCTCCTTGAGCACCTTGGATACCTTGGTTTCCTTGAGTACCTTGGCTTCCTTGAACACCTTGAGCTCCTTGAGAACCTTGAGAACCTTGGCTTCCTTGAGATCCTTGAGCTCCTTGAGCACCTTGGATACCTTGGTTTCCTTGAGTACCTTGGCTTCCTTGAACACCTTGAGCTCCTTGAGAACCTTGACTTCCTTGGTTTCCTTGAGAACCTTGGCTTCCTTGAACACCTTGAGCTCCTTGGATCCCTTGATTTCCTTGAGATCCTTGGATACCTTGACTTCCTTGAGAACCTTGAACACCTTGAGAACCTTGGCTTCCTTGAGATCCTTGAGCACCTTGAGCACCTTGGTTTCCTTGAGTACCTTGAGTACCTTGAGGTCCTTGAGCACCTTGAGCACCTTGAGCTCCTTGAGAACCTTGGATACCTTGACTTCCTTGAGCACCTTGACTTCCTTGAGCGCCTTGTGGTCCTTGTAGACAGATAAAGCATTTAGGGCAACATCTACATTTACATCTACAGTTATTTCTATCATCATTACAATGATTTCTATTATTATTACAGTTATTTCTATCATCATTACAATTATTTGTATTTGTAGCTTCCCAATGATAATATTCTGGAGTATTAATATTCATACAAATTACCTCCTAATTGGGTAATATTTCATTCTAATTACTACTATAGATTATGAATATATACACTATGTTGTTCCAATTTAGAAGATACCTATGATATTTTCAATATTATTAGATACATAATAGTAGAATAAATAAATAGAAATACTAAAATTGTAATATAATATCTTACTTTCGGAAGTTTAATAACTAACAAATTTCTAAAATCGATTAATATATATATGTTCTAATAAGGTTTCTACATTTTAACGTATATACTGTCTATTGTTTGTTTAAGAACTTTATTTATTGTTTGAATGAAATCTTGTGCAGCAACTTTAACTCTAACTAAACTTTTGTTTTCTTTATCAGCCTTTTTTTAACATATGCTGGTCTTGTATAATTCAAATTTAGTCTATGGAGTATAGTATATATAATGAAGCCTAAATTTTGGGCGATATAAGAGGTTATTTTATGGAAACTTATAATAAAGAGTATTTTTTCACAAGCTGGACTTAACATGACGTTTATTCAAAATAATGAATATAAATCAAGTAAAAGAGTACTCATCAAGTAAAAGAGTACTCAGAGGGTTTTATCTCCAAAAACATAGCAAAGGAAAGCTTGTTAGAGTGACTAAATGATAAATTTTTATACTCCAGAATATGATGGTGGAATTAAGTGAAATGATTCAGATTTAAATAGAAAACAAACAGTAAAAAATAGAATTGCCAGTATTAGTCAACCACATGTAAGATCAATTGTTAAAGGAAAGACTAAAGCTACTACGGAGTTCGAAGCACAATTTGAAATAAGTGTTTTTGATGGATATTTTAAAAATGGGAAAATTAAGTTAGGATGCTTAAAATGAATGTGAAAGCCTAATGCCTATATAGAGAGACTTATAAATTAAGAAATGAATTTTATCGTTAAAGAATCTTAGCTGACAAAATTTATAGAAATAAAAAAATTATTTTATCTAACTTTTTAATGTCACCACTTTAATGTTCTCACATACGATGTATTATAAATGTTATAAAAATTTATATTTATCATAATCTTTCAAGAGGAGGAGAATTTATGTCCATTAACTTCAAAAAATTTTTGCCACGTCCAGGTCTTGTGAATAAACAAGGACGTTTGCCAGATCCTTCTGAATTAGTTTGCATTGAAATACCTAAGATATTTGATCAATGCTTAATAAAAAGATGTCTTGTATACGGTGAAGGCCCTGACACAAATACAACAGATTATGAATTAAGAAGTGACCCCTTAACAAATCCTAAGAGATATATTGGTAGTAGAGACTTCAATGTAAAGTTGATCTCCGTGGATAAGATTCCACTTAAAGGAAAACATGGTTTCAAAAAAATAGTTCTTTCTTACATTATTTCTTTCTATGCAGATTATATTGACTGTAATGGTGCAAACAAAAGTGAATTGTATGAAATTAATCGAACAGATGTAATTGGAAAGTTCTACTGTCCTGATTCTGTAGCTCAAATTTCTGCTAGTTCTGTACCTGTTCACCATGCTCAAGATTTAGATTCTAATATAATAAAACTTGAAATGGTTGCTGAAGCACTAGACGGTGAATTATTAAAAGATAAAGAAGGAAACTTTGTTTTAGACATCACTTTGGGGTATTACATTGTTGTAAAATGCGAGCTTATTGTACAGCTTCTTATTCCTGCTTATGACTACTGTCCAGTTCCAAAAGAACCATGTGAAGAAGAACCTGAGGAAGACCCATGTGAGAGATTTGAAAAAGCTCCAATTCCTAAGTTCTATCCAGATCAAAACCTAGACCTATTATTCTCAGACTTTGATGATAATGATAGAGATTATAGTGATGGAGATCATAATGATAGAGATTATAATTAGCAAAGATTATTCCACTAATAAATAGATTTTAATTACGTTATAAATCTTTTATTTATGCGTTGTGCTAGTTATTAAAAATATGTTTAAAATAATTGTAAATGTATTTTTGCCAGAAATATTTTTGAAGAACAATTAGACAATTTTTAGTAAGATTTAAGATGTTTAAATTGTTCAGTATTGATAATATTTACTGCAATTATATTTAGCATAAATGAGAAATTTTGAGCCAGTATTTTTATAGAATTATTTGATTGTATAAGATCAAAAACTGCGTCTCTGGCATCAACATGTGCAGGTATTAAAATAAGATTTGTAAAAAGTTATTTGTATTAACTAATGTATGTAGTTTTAGTTCTAAATAATTTTATAAAAATTTCTTTTAGTTCTATTAAACCTTGTTCTATGACAAATATTTAGAAAATAAATCTTTAAAGTTTTTTAACAAAATAAAACCATACCTTTTTGGAATCAATTATAAGAGATTCGCCACGAGGCGGATTGTTATTATTTTAGAATCTGAAAATTTAATTTTGGAGATGTTTCTTCTATTTTGTATAGAACTAGGTATTATTACACTATAAGCAGCATCAATTAATACAAAGGGAACTATAAAAAGACATTCAAATTATTAACTTCTTCAGTATTATAATAAGTGAACTCTAGCATTTCAATCAACCTCATTATTATTAATTTTTACTTAATTATAATTGAACTTTGTTAGAGTTTTTTTAATAATTTAACTAGCACAACGCATAAATTTTATAAGGAGCTTTATATGATTTATTTAGATAATGCAGCTACATCATTTCCAAAACCATCAGCAGTTTATGAAGAAGTACTAAATTGCATGAGAAATTATGCTGCTAGCCCAGGACGAGGTTCTTATGAGATGTCTATAAAAGCAGCTCTAAAAATTATGGAAACAAGAGAAGAAATATGTCAATTATTTAATATTCCTAGTCCTTTTAACTTAATTTTTACAGGCAATTCAACCGAAGCATTAAATATAGGAATTAAAGGAGTTTTAAAAAAGGGAGATCATGTTATTAGTACAGTGATTGAACATAATTCTGTTTTAAGACCATTGCATTCGATGAGTAAAAGTGGAGTTGAAGTCACTTTGGTAAATGTAGATAAAGCAGGTTATGTTAATATTAAGGATATTAAGGAAGAGATTAAGAAAAATACTAAGATGATCATTATAAATCATGCATCTAATGTACTAGGTAGTCTTCAAGACATCGAGAATATTGGAAAACTTTCGAAGGTAAAAGGAATTATATTTATGGTGGATGCATCTCAAAGTGCTGGAGTTATTCCTATTGATGTGGAAAGAGATCACATTGATTTATTGGCATTCTCAGGACATAAAGGATTATTAGGACCTCAAGGAACAGGATGCTTGTTTATACGAAAGGGAATAAAACTAAAGAATTTTAAGGAAGGTGGAACTGGAAGTAATTCTCATTTTGTGGTTCAACCAGACTTCATGCCAGATCAGTTTGAAAGTGGAACTCTAAATACACCAGGAATTGCCGGTTTATGTGAAGGAATAAAATTCATTAAGAGAGTTGGAGTAGATAACATACAAAAATCTGAAAAAGAATTGATATCATATTTATTCGAGGAATTAAAAAAACTATCTTATGTAAAAATTTATGGGAGTCATTCTGTAAAACAAAGAAGTCCAGTACTTTCCTTCAATATAGAAGGAATTGATGCTTCTATTATTGGTGAACAACTGAATGAAGAGGGAATAGCTGTACGAACAGGTTACCATTGTGCACCTTTAATACATGACGTGATTGGTACAGAATATGCTGGTACTGTGAGAGTGAGTCCAGGATATTTTAATACCTTTGAAGATATAGAAAAACTACTAGTAACAATCATGAGGATTTATAAAGGATAATGTGAAATGAAGGATGCAGTACATATATAATTATATATGTAATAAAAAATATTAGGATGTGAAAGTTATGAATTCTTATAGTAATTCAAACTCTCCTTATCAAATAGATAATCCTGGTGAGTGCGAAAGATATACGATGCTTGAATATATACTCAAGATGCAGAATAGATTAGATGATTTAAGTAATATAATTGATTTGATGAGCCCACCGAAAGATATAACTAATCTTTGTCCGACGGGGTGTGCTAAAAATATTAAAGTAGCAGTAATTGGTGCCGGAGAAGCCGGGTTAGCTGCTGCATTTGAACTTAGAAAGACAGGTTGTAACATTACTTTATTTGAAGCAAGCCATAGAATAGGAGGAAGGGTATACACTTATTACTTTGATAGAAATAGAAAGTACTCTAGTGAATTAGGTCCAATGAGTATACCAGTATCTCATGAGACTACCTGGCATTATATAAATCTTTTTAAACTTCATACAAGCCCTTTTGTAAATCATAATGATAATGGTTTGTTTTATGTTAGAGATGAACGGGCTATTAATGATGCTAAAGGGAAAAGTGTGGAAAATAATATATATCCTAAGTTTAATTTAAGCCAAATTGAGAGAAAGAAAGCATGGTCTGAACTCCGTGAAAAGATATATAAAAAATATTTAAGCTCTCTTTCAATAGAATTAAGAAGGGAATTAATTCAAGTTAAATCTGAATATTCAAAGAGTATAACAGAAATAGATAAATTAAGTTATAGAAATGCATATGAGAATGTAGATCTTAGTCAGGATTCTATATCAATGCTTGCGTATTTGGAAGGCAAAGAACAGTTTTTTAGTTTAAGTCTTACTGAAATGCTTCAGCAATACTATACAGTAGATTTTGAATATACTTATCGTATTACCGATGGTATGATTAATTTACCTCATTCATTATATGAGGCGCTTTGTGACAAAAATGAAGAGGCTTATAAAGGTATTAGTAAAGAACAATTAGGTAAAATAGAAATAAAAATGGGGTTCCCTGTTAAGGGAATATATAATTCTTTTTCAAAAGATAAAATTATACTTAAATATACGGATTATAGAAATACTAAAGAAACATCTGAAGAATTCGATTACGTAATATGTGCCATACCATTCTCAAGCTTAAGGAGAATTGAAATAGAACCTCTTTTTTCAACCACTAAGATGCAGGCTATAAATGAAATGAACTATGAAATAGCACATAAGATATATCTACATCTTAAGGAAAGGTTTTGGGAAATGGGGAATGCATCAAAAAAGATAGTAGGAGGATGTTCTTTTACGGATCTTCCTTTAGTTTCAATTCATTACCCTTCAGATCATGCAAAACCTGTAGCTAATAAATATGGCAAGTGGGTATTAAAGCCTAGGACAAGCCCAGAAGAGGCTGGTGTATTGCTAGCTAGCTATAGCTGGTGCCAAGAAGCAGAGAGATTGGGAAATGAAAATCCAGAATTGCAAATTGATGATGTAATGAGATATATAGAAAAAGTTCATGGACTTTCGCCTCATTATCTAGATGATAAGTTAATTGACTATAAGTCATTAATTTGGTCAGATGTACAGTATATATGGACTGCTGGAGCATTATCAAAGCCAGAGGATAAAACACTTTTCTCTTATGTTGTAACTGTTCCAGAAATGTCGAATAAAGTATTTTTTGCAGGAGAGCATATTTCTCAAAAGCATGTTTCTCAGCAAGGAGCTCTTCAGAGTGGCATGATTGCTGCAAGTCAAGTAGCGAAGCAGATAAAGGATAAATTAGTTTAGACAATAATTAAATATTTATATAAAAAGGATCTACACTATAAAATGTAGATCCTTATTGATATTCATAATAATCATAAGTTAGTACAGTATTAAACGTATTATGTTTTACCATTTATTTGAGATCTTATTAAATAATTAATTTTGTTGTTATTTACCCATGCCATATTGGTAAACTTAATACTATTTTTGAAATAGTCTCAGGCATTGGAAAATCTCAGTTTTTATATCGTAATCCTTACATACCTCTTGTAGAAATATAGCCATCTTAGACAATCTTTTACTAGTTTATATTCTTCATCATATATACCATATCTATTAACAACCTATAGTTTGTATGACATGTCTGGTGAAAATATAAAATTACTGGCACACAGCTTTTTATAACAATCAATATAATTGCTATATTTAATATATTGCCATGTAGGGGGTGTTAATAGGCCACCTCTTGGCTATTCATCATATTGAACTGATACGAGACAATTTGTTTTAGAATAAAAATCGAAATGCTACTTATAACTTGATTGTCAAATAGCATATCATCACATGTAAGGTTGATAAAATAATTTCTAGTTGTTAAACTGATTGTATTATTCAAGTTTTTGACGGTTCCTAAATCACATGCATTTTGATTTACTATATAATTAATATTTTATACATTATTAAATGTATAGATTAAAAGAAGAAAAGCAGGTGTAGATTGTCAAGTACTTTTGACCCACTTTTGCAACTAAAATTGACCCACTAACAGTTTAATTTATTATGCTAACATCATAGCCGCTTTCGCGTAAGCGGATTATATTAATTTCTATAGTTTTAGC
>NZ_LZZM01000029.1 GCF_002006345.1 Clostridium puniceum | reverse complement strand
TCTTTAAAAGTTTGGTTGGTATTAGAGTTGCTGTACAAAATTTCATTGAAACAATAAATAAAGTTCCTACACGAACAATAGACAGGCTATGTATTAAGATGTAGAAACTTTATTAGAACTTATATATACAATGCTTGAAAACTTATTACCTAAATGCTCTATTACATATAATAAAGAAACATTAAATGAGTTTCAAAGGGCAAAAGATGAAGCATTTACTAAAGCTGATGGAACTAAAACATTGGCACAAAAGTTCTTGAATTGGAATAAAGAATGGACAGGAGAAAAAATATATATATCAGAAATTAGAACTAAATGTGAAATAAATAGTGAAGAATGGAAAAATGTTAAAAAGAATAAGACGGTTAAGGCAATACTTGAAAAATGTACAAGAGTTAGAGAAGGAAAAGAATATTATTTAGTTGGAAATTAAAAGTTAGGTAGGTATAGAATCATATATATATTATATATAGTTTTATACCTACCTAAATGTTTAATATTATCATTTTGGTGGATAAAAGTCAATGCAAAAATAAATAAGTAAATAAAATTCATATTTTAAAATAAATTATATACTGTATATGGTATATAAGAAGACGAATAAATACTATATATAGATGAAATTATTATAAATAAGTCAAATAGGCTTAACTTTTTTATTGTTGAATTAGAAAAAGTTAAATAAAGTCAACAAACCGTTTTTTCTTTTGCCATAGTGGCTTTCTTTTTGTCGGCTAGGCTATAAGGATGGTTGGTTGAGGTTTACCGAAACCCCAGCGTTATAGGTTGGTTGATACAAAAAGAAAAGAACGTCTATATGAAAGGATAAAAAGATTAAATGAAATTAAGAACGTATCGAGAATTTTTAGATAAGCTATAAAAGATGACTCCTGTTCAGTACAGAAATCATCTCCTAATAAAGTAGAAATTCTAAATTTTAAAAATCTATAAAGGTTTATTGAAAATGTATTATATTTATAAATTAATTAAATCTTTAAACAAATTTACTATACTTATCGATTGATAACATTAATAACATCATATTATACTCTTTATGCCAGTTTGTCTATCTATGCTATAACGACGTAATCCACGTTGTTCGAATACTATTCTAGTATTATCAGTCATATCGGAGCGAATGTAATATGGATACTTTATATCTAAACCATCATAATAAGTAATAGTATAGTCTTTTGCAGTATAAAAATCAAATATATGGAATTTTTTATGTTCGCCAGGTTTGTCACCCGAGAACATTTGATAGTTTAGATTGGCTGTTGTCATTACTCCATCTTGAAAATTCATTGAGTTTTTTGGAAACCATGTACCAAAATATCCATTATGATATTCATTAGAAGTCAAAAATTCATCGTCGTATATTAAATAAACGTCATCGTCACCTAATTGAGTAAGTGTTAGCTTATAATAATTATGAGCATAACCTAAATTATCTGTACAAGAAGTAAGATATTCAGAACTAGAAGGAGAAGTATGGTTATAAGCCTCTGTACCTACATAATCATATGGGTTAGTGTACGGAGTATTATTTTTAGGGTTATGCTTAATTTTTGACCATACTTCATCAATAGAAATATTATTAGGTGTTGGTGTGTTTTTTGGAGGTGTTATACGTGTAGAAGCTGTGACAACAATATCAGAACCAACCCAATTAGACCAAGCTCCATGAGAATCACTTACTCTAACCATTATTAGATAAGTGCCGGGATCTTTAAATTTTACTATGCAAGAATTATCACCTTTAAGTAAAGCATAATCATAGAGTAGATGAGTTTCTCCATCTATTATTATTAAACTTTGTACATTTTTTAGTGAATCATTCGTATCGTTATCTTTTGATTTAGCCCAACTAAAGAAAAATTCTGTATCTGTATTTCCACTTAATGCAGAATAATTAAGAACGCATTGAGGTCTAGTATTATTGTCTGTTGGTTCAACAGATATAGTCATACTCCATTCATCAGACCATACATTATGGTCATTCATGCATTTAAATTTCAATATATATTGACCCGGTGTTTTAAATTGAGTGGCGAATCCAATATTACCTGTTAATGTTCCTATAATAGAGTCACTTACACCGGGAGTTCCATCAATATTCACATTAGTGATTTGATATCCATTTGGGTCATAAGTATAATTTTCTCCATTATAAGACCATAACCATCCAATTTGAGTATCTGTAGTGATTTGTCCATTTTTTAAAGATGCTGGATTTAAAATAGCGTATCTTAGTTGAGCAATTGGCTTAGCAGTGACAGCAGGAGATGTGGTAGTTTCTACAGTAGAAGATGTGTCTATATTTGCAATGCTTGTAATACTGTTACTTTTTATAAAGTTTGTTTTTTCTTCAGTTGACTTCTGTAGACTACTTAATAAAGCGTTATTTACATCAGTTTTAATGGGCTCTCCTTTTTGTATGCTACTATCAACAATTTTTTTTGATGTTAATAAATCATCTGATTTATTTTGTGTTACTACGTTTGTGTCGCTTAAGAGTTTTTGATAGTCACTATTTTGATCAGAACTATTGCTAAGAGTTTTTGTGAAAGTGGTAAATTCTTCGCTTGATGAATTAACATTACTATTTGCAAATGCTACACTTGATGGTAGACATAAAAACATAGTTAATGTAATTCCTAAAAATTTTTTTAACATAAAAATCCCCCTTTTATTAAAAAATGAGTTGAGAAAAATATTTTGTTTCCAATTAATCTCAATTACATACTTATAATACAACTATAAAATAGAGAATTCAAGGGAATATTGTAAAAAATTAATAAATGATGATATGTATTAATGAAAATTAGAATTAAAAGATTGGAAGGTTCGACATAGTAATAGTAGGTAATTATAATTTATTAAATCTTGACACAGTTGGTAGAAGATAAAGAAATTTTTAATGTAAGTAGCTTTATAAATAAAAATTCAAAGTGGGAAGCTAATAAATATTTAAGTAAAAATAATATGTATTTTGTATTAAGAGATAGATTAGGTTAATAAGATCTAGTCTATTTTTATGCTTAAAATGAAAGGAGGATTACATAAATTGAATAAAAAGATTTTAGATTTAGTTAACTTAGATATAGATAAAGAATTAGAAAATATTCAAGAAGATGATAAAGCAGCAAAGGAAATTATTAAATCTTATTGTAATAATAATGGTAATAAATTGGACTATGATATGCAATTAGATTTAATTGAAATGCTAGTAGATGTTAATAAAAGAAAAGTAAAATTAGCTAAATTATTAAATGAATTAAAAATTGGATTTAGTTATAGTTATTTAAGAGATGAAAAAGGATATAAGTACATTATTGTTAGAGTGTAAGAGGTTATGGTTCGCATACCTGCTCACCAAACCTGTTGTTCTGGAAAGGAGATGATAACAAATTGAATATAAATAATTATGGAAAAGTAGAAGATTATGAAACATATGGATCATTAGATTCAATTGAGGATAGTATTAAATTATTAAAAATTGATACAGAAATAACTGAGGAAGATGAAAAGAGACTGATAGAAGAGCATGAACCTTACCAAAATAAGAATATTAGAATTACATGGGCTATAAAAGAGGATTATGACGATTCATTTACAGGAGTAATACTTGTTGATAAAAATGATAATGTGATTTATAGAATAGGATATTAAAAATGAATACAGAAATCAAGTCTACTTATTAATTAGGTAGGCTTTTTTGTTATGCATAAAAATAAATAAAGGAGATGTGTACTATGATAAATAAAGATTTAGAAAAGAAACTAAAAAAGAACATGGAATTTAGTGAAAAATTATGCGAGGTTTTAAATAATTATGTTAAAAATGATTCTATAACTTATTCTGCAATTGTAAGTAATGAAGATATTGGAGTAAGACAAATATTAGATACTAGAGGATTACATTATAATGATATGTTTTTTAAAGATGAAATTATAAATAAATGTAGTTTGGCTCAAATAATAGAGTTTGTATGGCTGAATTTGGGTAGAGGAGAATATTGTTCAGTAGTTCCGACACCAGAGGAAATTAGTATTTATGATAAATTAAAAGATAATGATTGGCTAAATGAAGATATTTGGATTAATGAAGGTTCTTTATACATAAATAATGAGGAATTTTACATAGAAGATATTGAAAAAATTAAAATAGATAAAGATATCATTGAATTGCAATTTCAAGATGAAAATGAAAAGTGGTGCAAAGTAAGCGTAAAGCGTGGATTAAAGGTTGAAATGGAAGAGATTAAGAAAAATAAAATGATACCATTCAATATTATATTTAATGATGAAGAAGAGGAACAATTTGTAAGAGACATTAAAATATTAAATTCAGCAAATAAAATAGAACAAGCACAAGTTAAAGCAGTTAATAATATAGAAAATAAATATAAAAACATGGGAAAAGATGTGCAAGATATTTTCAAAGTTATAAATAAAGACGCAGAAACCTTAGCCAAATCTAGTATAAAGATGGATGTTGGTGGTGGTTCTAATTCAAATAAAAACACTAAAGATAGTTTGTTAGGGGGAATTTTTTCAGGTGATAAAACCGAAAATGTTCTAGGTGGAATATTAAGTGGAAATCTTACTAGAATATTAGGTAGTTTATCTATTGTTGGAGCTGGATTAACAGGAGTAAAAAAAATATTAGATACTATAAATGGATGGACACAACAAGGTTTTAATGCTATTAATTCATTGTCAGGAAATTTATTAAGTTATCAAGGATTAAAAGAGGGATTGCAAAGTGCTGGACAATTTGAAACCAATAGGGTTGCTATGGACGTATTATATGGAAATAATCCAGTAATAGGACAAAAATATTATGCTATGGGAACAAAATTAGCTAAAGATACTCCATATTCTGAGAGAGAAGTTGGTGAACTACAAAAGAAATTAGCAGGAGCAAAAGTAAATTATAAAAAAGAAGATTTAATGACATTATTGGATATTGCTTCTATAAAACCAGAACTTGGAGCTTCGCATGTTGGCTTTAGTATAGTTGATGCAATGGGTGGAAGAAGTACTTCTCTAAAAACAAATTATATGCTTGATAATAAAGAAATTAATAAATATTTACAATCTTTAAGTAAAAGTAAAAACATTGAGGATAGGGCTAATTCTAAAAAATGGAAAGATGCTTTTAATAAAACTGGTACAGTAAATAATAAACAAGAATATTTAGACTTACTAATTGATTATGTAAAACACGAAACAAAATATAGTGGACTAACTGAAAGGTATTCTAAAACCATGAATGGGTTAATGGATAGAATTCAAGGGAACTGGGAAACTGTCTTAGCAGATTTACTAGGAGTAGATGCAAACAATACAGGGATGGCTAAGAATGGAATAAATGTATTTAATTCAGTCAAAAAGTTTTTAGATTATATGGATAATTGGCTAAGTAGTTCAAATGCTTCTATTATGTTTGATAAATTAGGAACAGGATTAGGAAAAGCAGTAGATTCGGTTGCAAAAGCAATAGAAAACTTTATTGATAAAATAAAATGGAATGAAGTAGGTAGTGTGCTAGAAAAAATGGGAGATTCAGTTGCTAAAATAGTTAATACCTTAGCTTCTAGTCCAGCATTTGTCAAATTATTAGATACATTACCGGATATGTTGGAAAGAATATTAAATAGTAAAGCTATAGAACTGGTAACAACAGCAAATCAAACAAAAGATGTGGCTAATAAAAACCCCTTTGCGGCAGTGGTGGATGGCGGTTATGGTTGGTGGATAAAATCAATGAACAATAGCGGTGTTTTAAGTCCTAAAGAAGCTAGTAATGTAATTTCATCTTCTAATGATAATAGTTTGGGATTTTCTGATAATATATCAAAAAACTTTTCAGAATTAGGAATGTATTTGCATAATGGTGTAACATATGGTATTGCTACAGGTGCTTGGGATAGTCATTATTTAACTGACGCAAATGCTAGTACTTATTTAGCACAAAATCCTAATTTAGACGATAATCAAAGAAATCAAATAAAAGATATTATGAATAATGACAATAAAACTATATACAATGTATCAATTAGTGAGGTAAAGACAGATAGTGCAGAGGATTTAATACTACAAATTCAAAATTTACAAAACAATCAAAAGTAAGGAGGTAAACAATGATTTTTAAAACTATAAATCCAAATAAAATTCTATTATCAAATCAAGGATATATGAAAATAAATGATATTGAAGTAGCAGAACTGAAAAACTTAGAAATCAAATTAATACCTGAAATGAGAGAAATAGTAATTTTAAACAGCGTAAGTAAAGGTAAAATGATAACTAGCATAAATGGAAGTATAACATTTGAATTAAATAAAATATATGGCAGATTTAAACCGACTATGCTCGAATGTGCTAGGTATGGTCAACTATTCTATTTTATTTTAGATGCAACTGTTAAAGCGCCAAAGAAACCAAATCATAAAAATAGAGAAGAAGAGACTATTTTTATAGGTAATTGTTGGCTAGAAGGAGATATGCCTTTGTTTGCTTTAAAATCTGAAACTGATTTTCTAACAGAAAAGTATCAAGCAGGATTTGAAATAGAAAGTGCCAGTTATGAAGAAATAATTGATGATAATTATGCTCAAGAACATGGAGATTGGGAATCTAATGGATTCTCATATATATAAATATGACAGTCGGAGGTAAAAATATAATGAAAGAATTTGATTTTAAATCTTATGCAGAGGAATTTGTTAAAAGACAAGAAAAATTTTTATTTGAAAGGTTAAGTGGTATTAATAATGAATATGTTGGCTTTAAGATTCAACTATCTTTACCAACAACAGATGCTAGTAAGTGGAATGAATTAACTTTTAAAGGTGAGTATCATTATTCATTTATAGGAGTTAATAATAAAGAAGATTTAGATAGATACCTAAAAGAAGGATATAACATATGTAAAAAAGAAAGTTTAGAAAAATTTAGATCATTGTAAGGCGAATATATTAAATTGAAGGTTAGATAGTTACTTGGCTATCTTTTTTATTTTGAGTTAAAAAATTTAGGAGGAAAAAGAAAATGAAGCAATTGATGCAATTGTATTAAAGTAAGTACATATAAGGTAAGGATATAGAAATATATTCTTGCCTAAATTTTTTCGATTTTATATTTAGTAGTAAGGATTAAGATTAAGTTATGGAATAATGATTTATAAAATATTCAGAGATACTACTGAAAATGATTCGTTTTGCATCATATTTCTTACAGATTAAAAAACAAATAAATCTTTTTCATCATAATAAATATCAACATATAATCATTATTTTGTAAGTATATTATTATTTGTCTATATTTTAATAATATATAATTTTATTGATTTGAAAAGGATTATATTTAATCTTGTAAAAAATTACTAAAATTCTTAGATATAAAGGAATTTGTATTACGATTTTGGTTGGAATTTACTAAGATTACAATTAGAATAAATATATAGAAAGAACGCGCGTTCATTTATTATTAAATAAAAGGGAGAAATGATAAATGAAAAATTACTTTAAAAAGTTTAGTATAATGTTTGTAATGTTATTGACTGTTATAGGTGTTGGATTAATTCAGAATGGAACAGCGGCTAATGCAGCTACAATTGGGCAGACGTTATCACAACCAGAAAATGGATGGAAAAGAATTGATTATACAAATAAAGACATTAAATACAACGGAAGTTGGATAGATCAGACTAAAGATAATGAAGGCATGGGAACGAAGGTATTAGGAGATAGTGTAGAATTTATTATGCATAGCAAAAATATAAGAATTATTGGTTTAGAGCACCCATACATGAGGTCATCTGTAGTTAATATTTCTATAGATGGTATTCCATATAATTTTAGTACTCGAAGCAATGCGCTAATACTAGACTGTCTTGAATTCGAAAAACTTAATTTACCGGGACAAACTCATAAAATAAAAATAACAAATATGGAAAATTTGTGGTACGAGTTCATAAATATAGATATAGATAAAGATGGGTATTTAGTAAATCTAAATGAGTCAATAACATTAGATAAATCATCTATGGATTTAAAAGTAGGAGATTCAAAACAATTAACAGCAACAACAACTCCAGCTGGTTTAGGTATAACTTGGACATCAAGTGATTCAAATGTTGCAGAGTATGATCTAGCAATAGGAAAGGTTATAGCAAAGGGTGTAGGAACTTGCACTATAACAGCGACTACTGTAAATGGTTTAACTGCCACATGTACTGTTACTGTGACTAAAGGTGATGAACCTCAGCCACCAGTAAATGGTGATGCTAATTTATTCATAGAATTAGTAGATGGACAAATAAAGAGTTATAGTGTATCTAATGATGAAATTGCTAAATTTAAGCAATGGTATATAGATAGAGATAGCACTAAATCAAACAAGCCATATTATGAATTTGCTAAAGGTACTTATAAGGACTATGTAATACATGATAAAATAGATTGGTTTGAAGTAAGATAATAAAATATTAAAGTTTATATAAGACACTTGCAGAATGAACTGCACCCTGTCAAGTAGACAGATGAAAAAATAAAAACTTATGCTGATAAGGTCTGATTTCGATATTCAATTGGAGTCAGACCTTTTAAATTTTTCTGTAACCTTTTTGTATTATAAAATACTATGTAGTCATCAATTGCTTGTCTCAATTCTTCATATGTATAAAATTTTTGCAAATAATACATCTCACATTTTAGAATTCCCCAAAAACCTTCCATTGGTCCGTTGGCGATACACCTACTGACACGTGACATGCTTTGAGTTGCTTTGATTTTATCAAGTTTAGCTTTGAAAGTTCTATTAGTATAATCGATTAAGAAAAAGGGATTTCTCCCTTTCCCTCATCTAAGAACCGTACGTGAGAGTTTCCAGCTCATACGGCTCAAGCATTTCTTCACCCTTTCGGGCGGCAACCAATGTATGCAGTTTT
>NZ_LZZM01000028.1 GCF_002006345.1 Clostridium puniceum | reverse complement strand
ATCTGCAAAAGTTTTATACATATGAAGAACTGGAACAAGCAATCGATGAATACATAGTTTTTTATAATACAAAAAGGCTACAGAAAAATTTAAAAGGTCTGACTCCAATTGAATATCGAAATCAGACCTTATCGGCTTAAATTTTAATTTTTTAATCTGTCTACTTGACAGGGTGCAGTTCATTATTGCAATATTATTTACTTTCAATATATTTAAGTAAGTTTTCTATATTTTTACTATCTAAAGATATATCTCCTATATTTGAATGACTTGATATATTAAAATCATGAAAATCTGAACCACTAGTAATTAAAAGTTTATTTTGTTTGCACATATCTATAAATTTATCAGTGTCCCGCTGTGTATTTAAACCATATATAGCTTCCATGCCATCAAATTTAAAATCACTTAACAAATCTTGAACATTTGTCTTTTTTATAAGTACTGGGTGGGCTAATACTATAGTTGCATTATTATTTCTTAATAAGTCAATTCCCTCTTGTACAGATAAAATAGAGCTTGGAATATATGCTGGACTATCATTCCCCAAATATTTTTTAAAAACATCTTCTATATTTGTTTCATATCCCGACTTAATAATTTCTTTTGCGATATGAGGTCTACCGATCATTCCTTTATTTTTTGAGAGTACATCTTCCCCATTAATTTCTATATCAAAATATTTTTTCAAACTGCTTACAATTGTTTTGCAACGGCTTATTCTATCTTGTTCTTTTATCTTTGCAAATTCAAGCATTTCTTTTTTTCTACAATCTTTATCTTTAAAATAACCTAATATATGAATATCTTCACCATTATGTTTTGTAGATATCTCAATGCCTGTTATCACTCTTAATTCTATCATTTTCCCATACTCTATAGCTTCACTACATCCTTCTAATGTATCATGATCTGTTATTGAAATTATATCATAATCATTTTTTTTATATAAATCTAAGAGCTCTCTAATAGCAAACTTCCCATCTGAAAAATTAGAATGAATATGAAAATCTCCTTTATTAAACATAAATCCACTCCTTTTTTTATAAAGCCTTAATCTCCTACAGACATTATTATTTCGAAATGTTAGACTATATTGAATCAATTATATCATATTTTAGCAACATTTTTTTATAAAAATTTCATCAATTATGACATTTATCCTTTCATAAAGTCTTATTAGAATATAATAAGAAGTTGAACGATACTTAAAAATCATTAATTTTAATATGAGAGGGGGTTTTTGTGCTAAAAAATTTGAGGAATTATATTATCCATGTTATTATGTCCACTTACTATTGGAGTATTAGCAGATGATAATGTTAATTCATCATCCAAATAAATTACTTCTTTGAAAAAAACACCAATAATACTATACTTGAAAATAGTGGCTAAGAAAAATTATTAAATATTATAAAAGTAATAACTGAAAATAAATCGGACGATTTATTAAAATCCTAAGAAATTGTTGATGTTAATATAAAAAAGATACTTCTATTAAATTGACATAAATCAGATTTTATTAAGTAACTTGCAAAAATTAATTGAATGTAAAACATACTTAACAATGTAATATAATTTTGCAATATATGAATTTTTATAATTATCGTCTCTTGAGATGCTTTAAAGGTAAAATATAAATGTCTGGGGGGGAATTATTATTACTCCCTCGACTTTATATTTATTATTAAAACAAATCACAACTAAAAATCAGATTGTCCTAATACATAACATTTTATTTAGACACCTTTTTTAAATAAATTCTTGATATTTTATATTATCCAAAATTCCACTCTTGCTTATATCTCTATAAAAAAAATCTAAATATATAAGCAAAGTATTACTATAATTATTCTTTTTTGTTTTAATTCCATTTCTTTTATATGACAACTTGTCTAATTTTTTCAAAAAGATGTAAGTTAAACATTAATATTTAACCTACATCTAAAGAAATTATTTTAAACTACTATATTATTGTGCAATTTTTATTTGATCCAAGCTCCATTAGCACCTAATTTATATCCATCAATTGTGATATTAGAAGCCATTACCCCTTGAGAATCTAAATAATACCAAATTCCATCTACTAATTGCCATCCTGTTTTCATAGCTCCATCAGGTCCCAAATAGTACCATTTTGAATTATTGCTTAACCATCCAGTAGCCATGTTTCCATCTGCTTGTAGATAATAACTTTTTCCTAAGTTTCTATCAAAAAACCAATTATTTTTTATCGGGTTACCAATAGCATCATTATATTGCCATTTTCCATTAGCTTGTACCCATTGATTTGCTGTAGCAATAGTACTTACTACATTAGTTATTACAGTACTATCTGTTACTGATGTTTCAGTAGTTTCTTCTACAATTTCACTACTTGTATTAGTTAAATCTTCATCATCATATTCTAATTCTATTGTATATTCGCCTATAACATCATCATCTTCATCATATGTTATATCCGAATCTGGTTCCTCGCTATATATTCTTACGGTAAGAACTTTATCTCCTGCTATAGAAATACTATCCCCTGGATCTATACCTTTAGCCGAATCTGATGTTGACTTAAACACCTTAACATAGCTAGCATCAGGACCTTCTGTTTCAATTTCAACCTCATCTGATGAAGTTCTAGCATAGTAAGTATAGCCTTCCTTTACTTCATCACCATCTGCCTCCTCGTCATAATTGTCATCTTCATATAATTTTATAGTATCACCATCTGCATTAGATAATTTTAAGCTATCTAATGTATCTTCGTCATTTTCATCATCGTCGTCATCACCTATATATTCCACTTTGACTTCATATTCATTATAGTTAGAATCATCATAGTCATCATAAGCCTCTTCATATATTCTTACTTTAAGTGTTGTTGTGTCTGATGAAAGTGAAATATCATCTCCTATTTCATAAGCTGTTTCAGAGGTTCCTTTAAATATTCTCACATTATCTTGATCTGCACCATCAATTTCATCAATATGAACTGTATCTGATGAAGTTTCTGCATAATAAGTATTACCTTCTTCTACTTCATCACTGTCTATCTCTTCCTCATAATCATTATCCTCATAAAGATCTATACTGTCATCATCTTCATCTAACAATTCTAAACTATCTAATGTATCAGCATCATCAGATGATGCATATGCCTTTGTAGTAAATAAATTGAAATTTGTAGCAGGTACAACTGCTGAAATACCACTAATTGCCAATGCCATTGCGACTATTCTTTTTATATTTTTATTCATTAATACATTCCTCCACAATTAACCTTATGTAGTTAATTTATCATATAAACCTGTACGTTTCCTTAACTAATATTTTTTAACATTATCGATATATTTTGTTGAAATATTTCGATAATTATTTGTTAAATGACCAACAAAATAAAGGAGTAAAAACTTATATACAGAAACTATGACTTTATTACTGAATCAAAATATATGTATATGTGTAAGATTAATTACAAATTTATAAATAAAAAACACTGTAAATTCATTTCTGAATAATACAGTATTCCAACTTAGATATTTGTTATATAAATTTTTATTAAATAGAACTATATTTATAAAATATATCTTTAATATCATTTGATGGTATTTTAACATCTAGTTTTAAATCAATTTCACCATCTGTTAGCAAATCAAAACTTTTAAATTCAAACATATATAAATCTCTTTACTTTTAATACGACTTACAATTATAAATATATAGCATACATTGAAAATTTAACATCGGTCAATTTTCAAACAATCTCTTATTATTTGCTGCATCAAATCTAACCTATTCAAATATGATATTTATTGAAAATGAATTTGTAATATTTAGATAGGTTATTTATATTAATTTATAAAGTCGAAATTATGCTAATATCTAATAGCAACTATACAGATGTTTTTTTCTCAACAGGAATCCATATTTCACAAAAACAATTTTCCTTATTTTCTTGTGAATACAATTCAAAATCAATATCATCAATCATATTATATTCTGAACCTGGAAGAAACTCTGATAAGATTTTTCCCCATGTTTCCTCTATACATTCTACATTTTCACCTATACATTTAAATACAGCCCACAATGTGTGTTTTACTTCCCATATTGTATATCCCTCAGGTACATTACCACCACTAAATTCCATACCAATTCCATAATCAAAATGTGTGCTTTCCTTTGATATAGGTGCACAAGCTCCATAAACATCATGTTTACTAGTGTTTTGTTTTAACACATCAAATATTCCATTTTTACCACTTTCGTTCCAAAAGTCTGGTATTTCAGTATTTTTCTCTTCTGAAATTGATTCATTTCTAAACTTTTCAACCTTAGCTAATAATTTAAATGGTTGTCTTTTTTCAATTCTGTAATCCATAACAGTACCACCTTCCAATTTAATCTTAATAAGAAGGCGATTAAAAGATTTTAACTTTATGCCTGCACGTTTTGCAACATTAGGGGTAATACCATGGAATCTGGAAAATGCCTTTGTAAAACTTTCAGGCGATTCATAGCCATATTTTAATGCAATATCAATTACCTTAACATCTGATATAGATAGCTCTTGACCTGCCATGGATAATCTTCTATTCCTAATATACTCATTTGCTGTAATCCCAGTTATTAAACTAAATGTTCTATGAAAATAATAACTTGATACATAAATATGCTTTGCAACATCTTCATAAGTAATTTCTCCTAATATATTCTCTTCCATATAATCTATTGCTCTTTGTAAGTTTTGAATAAAATCCATTTTTCTCACCTCCATTTATAAATTTTACTAAAATATAAATGTTATTTCCTATCCTGCCTTGCTTGGATTTGTCTAATCAAATACTATATTAATTTTAATTAAGAATAAATTGCCTAATAGTATCAAACATTTTTAGTTCTACATTTTTATCTTCTCTAGTTTTTTTATATTACCTTCAAATTATTTTTATCATATAATTCTGTTGTAAATATTTATCTATTTTTCACTGTTCTCTAATTTTATATTTTCCCTAAAATAAGATTTTATTTTATATAAATTATTCTCTACTTCTTTCACAATAAATGCCCTCATATTAATCAATTTATTTTTTATACTCTTGCTAATTGCATTCTTTTCTAATGTATGTCCTTTTGTCTATAACCTAGTTATATATATCTTTGTATCGTAAATTTTCAAAATTTCTTTGCAAGTTTACAATATCTCTAGACTACTGGCGGCTTCTTTTTATTAATGCACTTACCTTTGTATCTACCCAGCTAAATAACTACCGTTACTTATTAGTAGTTTAGTTAACTTATAGTATATTCGTCATTATTATATAAAAAATGCAGCCAATTTAATGACTGCATCCCATATAATTTTAATGGAGAGAAAATTATATGGAGTATTTGGATAAATGGGTATCCACATCTTTTGTATATTTATATATTAATATATTTCTACAAAATATTCCATATTATTTTATTATATTTAATAATTATTTTTCGACAATGCAATAAAACATAGATTAAATCTTTAAATTGAATCTATATTTTATGAAAATAATAATCTCCAGCTTGTTTTCTAATTGCATTTTATATAATATATGTTTTTTTATTAAATTAATATTTTACTAAATGCATAATTAATAGAATCTCTTAAACAATCAAATTGCATTTCATCCATTGTTATAGAAGGTTCATCTTTGACTAAATATTCGTCTAACTTACAATTTATTAATATTGTTTTTTTAATTTCACTGCTCAATTCTCGCTTTTTATGCTGCATAATTTTCACTTCATTATTTTGAGTATCTACACTATACATTATAAAAATATCTGACTTTCTACCTGGAAATATTATAGTATTTTCTCCTTCTATAAATTCAACATGATTGTCAGTGTCTTGATTCTTAAATAGATTATTCATTAAATTTACTATATTTTTTATTTCTTCCTCTACTTTTTCCTTAGTAATTTTTAGAGGACATAAACTATGTACATAATTTTCAATCCATAGATTTTGATTACAACCCATATCATCACCTCTTTCTATATATTAATTATACAAAAATAGTGATATTCCTTCTACCTATTACAAATAAATATATAATGAGTTATTAGTTAATATGTATTTTTGTAGTATGAAAATATTTAAAATCATTTTCTCATCATCTCTATCTTAAAATATTTTCCTTTTTTGCCTGCATTAGTAAAATTAGATTTATTTATTCTTATTGGTATTACTGGTTGTCTATAAAAATCCATTGCATCACCTGTAATTTGACACCCAAGGCTTTTCAACATATTTACGATTATATTTAATCTCTTCAACTCGCAAGTTAAAAATCTCTGTTCTTTTCTAATCATTTCTTCTTTATCCATATTGAAGCATCTTTCTATAATAGTTGATAATATCAATCATTATATTTTATTTTTATATAAGTTACAAGCGCAATTTAATCTGGCTATAAAAGAAATAATGTAATTAATAAAGAGATAATCGAAATAGTTTTATTTTATTATCACATTTTGTTGAAATATTTCATAAATTATTTATTAAGTGACCAACAAAATAAAGGAGCAAAAACTTATGTACAGACACGATGACTGTATGTGTAAACCACATGATTACTCTATGAGCGAATCAAAAAAGATGTATATGTATAAAGAAAAAGATGATTATATGTATAAGGAAAAAGATGATTATATGCATAAATCAAAAGATATGTATATGTGTAAGGAAAAAGATGATTGCATGCATAAATCAAAAGAATATGCACGCGCATATATATTACCTCAAAAATATGAAAATTTGTTTTCATGCAAAGAAGGATTTTTAATGGGAACAATCTTTAAAGATCTTTATAGACCATATCATGATCATAAACATGATCATGACTGCAAAAAAAATAAATGTTAGAGGTGATTTATTATGTGTCCATGTAATGATAGCTTAATAAATATAATGATGTATCAGTTTTGTGCTGTAGACCTTAACTTATACCTTGATAATTTTCCTAATGACAAAAATGCTAGAGAAGATTATGACAAAGTATCTTGTAAATTAACTAGCTTAGTTCATGACTATGAAAAAGCTTTTGGCCCATTAACAAACTTTGGTTCTGCTTTTGTAGAAAACCCCAAAGCATGGGTTGAGCAACCATGGCCATGGGAAAATTATTAATAGGAGGAGTAAAAATTCATGTGGTATTATGTAAAAACCTTAGAATATCCAGTAAATCTTAAATGTAAAGATCTTAATATGGCAAAATATTTAATAACTCAATATGGTGGTCCGGATGGAGAATTAAGTGCTGCCCTTAGATATTTAGATCAACGTTATACAATGCCAACTGGTAAGGCTAAAGCAATTTTAACTGATGTGGGAACTGATGCTCCAATGACGTAAAGGTAAAAACAATATCCATAAATATTACTAGAAGAAAAAACGAACATAATTAATTACTAATTATTTTATCCTTAATACACTTATTTTAATAAGTAATATGAATAATTACAAAATAACCCACATCTTTCAATACACAACAATGTAAATTATAACGAACTAGTATCAAATTTTAGACTATTATTTTTTGATTTAATAATTTATTATGTAATAACCTTGTGCATGTCCTAACTCATGATTGAAGTCGCGAATATATGGACATGCTATTTACACTCTAATATTCTAAAATCATTTTTCTTAATTTAAAAAGATCTGCTGTATTAATTCTTGTGTCCTTATTTATATCTGAATTTAATTTATTTATATTACCTGTTCCTTCAAATACATATTTTTGTAATGCCATATAATCTAACATATCAACTTTTTTATCTCCATTCACATCCCCATATAGAATTGTTGACATGTTTGAATTAGTTGAATTTATAAAATCAACTAATTCTTTCGCAACCTCAATGTTTGTTTCTACTCGTGGATGTGTACTGCAACTTTGACTGAATTTATGGAAAAAGACTTTATTATCTCCAGATGAATTTAGTGTACTAACAGCAGATGAAACATAATTGAGCATAGTTTGATCTTGTCCTGCCCCCATTGGTCCTGCAACACAGAATATTAAAGCATTTGGGTATTTTTCTCTGATATTCTTAATAAATTTTACATATTCACTAGTAAAATCTCCTACAATACCACAAGATTTATCGTTTTCACCCAAATTAACAACGACATAATCTGCTTGCCATGAATTATAATCCCAAGGAGTACTATTGGGGTCATAGGCAATTCTATCCCAAATTTGAGGCATGCTATATGGTTGGAAACCATGAGTAAGACCTATACCACTCACAGCAGTACACATATATTCTGCATTTAACTCTCTTGCAGTGATTGCTGAATATGACATATAATTATTGTGTGTATAATAATTACTCCATTGGTCATAACCAGTATCTTCATCACAAGCACCAACAGTAATTGAATCACCATAAAACTCAATTTGTAATTTTTTTGTTTCATTAAATGGAGCAAGTTGTTTTCCACTGTCTAGAATAAACCCTTTAAAATTAACAGCCCCAATTCCAGCTTCAGTACGTTTAAAAATTTCAACTGAATGAATTTTATCTTCCATTCCTGATGCTAGAGTATATAGGTTATCCCCGTTGAGACATTTAATAACAGTTAATTTATTATCGATAATTACATTTAAGTAATTATCAGAACTGTTTTCTAACTGCATTTTTAATGAAGTCCCTTCAAAGTTTGCCTTAATTATAGATCCTTCCCATAGAAGCTTTACTGCTTGAGGATTAGATTTATCAATTCTGCCTTCATAATGCAACATGTTATTAGTTGGACTAATAATCGTATCACTTGTAGCTGATGCTTGTGTATTGCCAAAAGTGAATAAAATCATTACAGTAATAACAAATGATAATCGGATATTTTTCTTTTTACTCATTATCTTACGCCTCCTTATCTTTTCTTATATTTTACCATATTTTACACAATATATATAGTTACTATAATAGTGCAAAAATGCTTGAATAATTTTACAACTGAATAAAAATAAAAAAACATTTATGATAAATCCTTGTTATAATTGAGTTACCACACAACAATGATAGCAAGGAGCTATACAT
>NZ_LZZM01000027.1 GCF_002006345.1 Clostridium puniceum | reverse complement strand
ATATTAGAGTGATTGGATAAGACAACCAACTAAATTATGAACTTTCTTAATTAGAACTTATATAGTTAAGAAAATATCATAAAATAGATTTGAAAATTTTGTTGTGTATAAAATAAATTAGAAAATATAAATGATAGTTCAAGGATTTTTCGAATGAAAAAGTTTAAGTTTTTAATTATTTAATTAAAAAATAAAATAAAAGAAGTTACATTTGGAGGAGAAGAAATGATTATTGAAGATAAGTACATAGAAAGTAAAAGGTTAACTTGGATACTTAGATGTCCAAGAAAATATGATGCAGATGAATTATCTAAATTAAGGGTTAAAATTGATGGAGAAACAGAAAATCTTGATAGAGAAGCTGGTGAAGGTCTACTAAGTCCAGAAGATTTTAAGGAATTTATTTATGAAGATAATAAAAGTAATAGAAACCTATTTCTTGTTGCAGAGGTTCAAGGAAAAATTGTGGCATTTACTCGAATAGAAGGTAATAAATTAAGCAGATTTAGACATAAAGCTGAGTTTGGAATATGTATATTAAAGGAATTTTGGGGTTATGGAATTGGCAAAGTACTTATACAAAATATTTTAAATTGGGCATATACTGCAGGAATTAAAAAAATTTCATTAAATGTAGTACAGACAAATACAAAAGCGATTCAATTATATAAAAGTTATGGATTTTTAGAAGAAGGGATATTAATAAATGATCGCATTCACAAGGATGGAAAGTATTATAATACTGTTATAATGGGGAAAATATTAGAAGATGATGTTCCAAGCTATGTTCGTGAAAGTTGATATATATAAGAAGAATTATTGAGAACAAGTATTTAAGTGAATTACTTAAAAAGAATTTCTGTGCAATGGAATTTAATATAAAAAATTAAAGACAGTAGAGGTAAAAGTCTCTACTATCTTTAAAGTTAAAGATTTTTATATTATGAAGTTAGCTAAATAATAGGTGGACAATTAGTAGTTATCGATAAAAGGACTGTGATATTTTATTAATAAATATTTAATATAGATTAATTTTTATTTCATTACTTCATCAATTAATCCATAAGCTTTTGCTTCAGCAGCAGACATAAAGTTGTCTCTATCAGTATCAAGTTCGATTTGTTCAATTGATTTTCCTGTATTAGCTGCAAGAATTTTATTTAAATTTCTTTTATTTTTTAAAATATGATCAGCTGCAATTTTTATATCAGTAACTTGACCTTTAGCACCTCCAGATGGCTGATGAATCATAATTTCAGCATTTGAAAGAGCAAATCGTTTGCCTTTTGCACCACCTGCCAATAAAAAAGCACCCATACTTGCTGCTAAGCCGACACAAATAGTTGATACATCACATTTAATATAATTCATTGTATCATATATGGCAAACCCAGCGGTTACAGAGCCGCCGGGACTATTAATATATAAATGAATATCTTTATCTGGATCCTCTGATTCTAAAAATATAAGCTGAGCTACTATAATATTTGCAATGTTATCAGTGACCTCCTCTCCTAGGATAATAATTCTATCTTTCAAAAGCTTTGAATAAATGTCATAACTTCTTTCACCACGGCTTGTTTGTTCAATTACATATGGGACTAAACTCATGCTACTTTCACCTCGCATTTCATAGTTAAATTTGTATAAGAAGAAATATTCTTAACTTTTTGTTTTTCAAATTTTAATTGTATAGGAAGAAAAATCTGCCTTTTTCTATATGATTGCGGTGATTGTTCATATAATCTTTTAAAGGCTAGAGTAAAGGATTGTTGAGTTTCATATCCGGAAGTAAGGGATATATCAATAATAGATTTATCTGTGTAAACAAGCTGTCTTGCCGCTTCAGTAAGTCTTCTCTTTTGAATATATTGGTGTATTGTGCAACCAACAATACTTGAGAACATTCGGTGCAAATGATATTTTGAATAATTGGCGGTATCCGCTATTTTATCTAAATCTAAATTCTCTTCTGTTGTAAGATTTTCTTCTATAAAATTAATTACTTTTGAAATTATCTCTGTATTGGCTTTCATATAAACAACTCCTCTCTTATACAGTATATCTAATATTTTATTTCCTTTTTTAATATAAATTGCTATTTTAAACTTTTGAATTGGAATTTCGCAATAAACTAATACATTAATTAGTTTATAAACTATTAATTCATTATTTTCAAGATTTTGTTTTTATATGTTTACGTTTGATATGATATATTTTTATCACCTTAAATTCTTGAAAAGTAGTTTTCCTAGTTGCATTAATTAAAAATATTAGAATAGTTATAAGTTATGCTATAATACTATAAAATAGTTAAAACTAAAAATAAAATTATAAGCTATTAAAATTATATCTATAATTTAATGCATATAACTAATTAAGGCACTTAAGTTGTCAATTTTAGTCAGTAGAAATATATACTATTTTTTATTAATTATATTTGATTAAGGGGGAAAAGTTAGTGGGAGAGTTAAGTAAATTGGCTAATATCGGAGCGAAGTTAGAAGCGCAGCTTAATGAAGTGGGTATAAAAAGTGTTGAACAGTTAAAAGAAACTGGAAGTAAGCAAGCATGGCTATATATTAAAGGGATAGATAGTTCAGCTTGCATCAATAGACTGTGTGCATTAGAAGGTGCAATACAAGGAATTAGATGGCATAGTCTTTCAGATGATGTAAAGAGAGAATTAAAGGAATTTTATAATACAGTTAGTGAATGAAAACAAGATATGACAGTGATAAAAGTATTTTTTTGAGAGTGTGAATTAAAATCAATTTCTTATAATAAAGAGAGGCCGTGAATTTATGAGTAGATTAGAAAAGATTCGTAAAATTGTTAATGATGTTTTAATTAATAATTCTGATTTAGAAGAAAGACATTGTGGATTTGTACATTTATATGGAGTATCATCTATTTGCAGATTGCTTGCAATTAAACGTGGATTAGATGTAGAATTATGCGAGATTGCTGGAATGCTTCATGACATATCAAGTTATAAATTAGGGTATAACAGTGATCACTCAAAGCTTGGGGCTATAGAAGCTAGAAAAATTTTAAATGAGATTAAGTGTTTTGAAGAGGAAGAGATTAATATTATTTGTAAGTCGATATATAACCACAGTGATAAATATGAAATTCATGGTGTATATGATGAAATTTTAAAGGATGCAGATGTGCTACAGCATTATTTAAATAGTCCTAATTTTAAAGTTGAAGAAAAAGAGAAAAGCAGATTAAATGATTTATTTATAGATTTAGGGATTGCTTTTATAGAATAATAATGGTGATTTTTATAATTATAAGTTTGATAAAATGAATTAAAAAATAATTTAGGAAAATGACAAGTTAAATTATAATTAGTTGGAGAAAAGTAATGAAGATTTTAAAAACAGAGAGAATAATTTTAAGACCATGGAATATTGATGATTTAGACGATCTTTATGAATATGCTAAAAATGAAAAGATAGGACCTAACGCTGGATGGGAACCGCATAAAAATAAAAAAATAACTTTGGAAATATTAAAATCATTTATTGAAAAAGATGAAGTAAGAGCAATAGTATATCAATAGGTAAATTTATTTTACAATGAAATTATAATTTTATTTACAACATGTATATAAAAGAGATTGGAGTCAATTATGGAAATAAATATTTTTCTGCCTAAATATATGGCGGAATTTAAATGCATATGCTCAAGTTGTACTGATAGTTGCTGTGCTGGCTGGGATATAAATATAGATGAAGATACTTATAATAAGTATCTTCATAGTACAGGGGAATTTAATCACTTACTGGAAAGAAAATTTACTGAAAATAAGAATGAACATGATTCTTTTAATCATGGTTTTATGATTCTTAAAGATGAAAGCAGGTGCCCATTTCTAAATTCAAACATGCTTTGTGATATACATGGAGGTTTTGGTGAAGAAAATCTTTGCATAACTTGCAGAAGTTATCCTAGAGTATTTAATATTGTAGATAATATTTATGAAAAAAGTGGATTACCATCTTGTATAGAAATCTGTTCAAGGGCACTTTTAAATAAAAATAAAATGGAGTTTATTGAAAGTACTGAAGAAATATCAGAAGAGGAAATTGAAATAAGAAGAATTATTGATACTGAAGCTTTTGATGGAACAGAAAGTCTTCTTCAATATTTTTGGGATATAAGGCTAATGTCAATAAATATTATACAAAATAGGAGTTTTTCTATAGAGGAAAGACTTAATATTCTTAAAAGTTTTTATGAGCAAATTCAAGAAAAAAATAATTTACAGTCATTTGATGATTTTGAAGCGTTAATGGACAATTTTAATGATGAAGAAGTTGATTATGAAAATTTAAAAGGTATTAATTTTAGTGAAGATAATGAATTTTATAGGAGACTAGGAGATTATGAACTTTTGAAAAACATACGAAGTGTGAAGTTAAAAGAGTGTGTCAAGGAATATAAAGCTGGAATTTTAAAATGCAACAATGTTTTTGAGAACACAGCTTCAAATGGAGAAGAGCTTTTTAGTCCAAGTGATATTTCTGGGTATTTGGAGAATATACCTAAGCATTTTAAAGAATTAGAAACTTATTCCTATGTTTTTGAAAATTACATAGTAAATCAGATTTTTAAGGATTTAGTTCCTTTTAATAAAGGTGAAAGCTTGACTGAAAGTGTTAAGGCATTAATTAATAGTTATAGGATAATAAAGGCATATGTTATAGGTATTGCTATAAATTCTGAAGAAAAAATAACTGGAGAAAAAATTATTAGGGTTATACAAGCTCTGAGTAAGGATATAGAACATAATAAAGTATTTAAGAATTTATTAGAAAAATAAATTAAGAAAACTTTAAAATATAAATGATACGGAAGGGAGGTGTATATGTGAAGAAATTTTATCGTGTAGTTATGTACATCATTGGACTTATATTACTTGCATTAGGAATTACCTTGAATACAAAGACTGGGTTGGGAGTATCTCCTATTAATGCGATTCCTTATAGTATTTCGCAAATCTTTAAAATTAATCTAGGTAATGCCACTTTGTGTGTATATATATTGTTTGTAATTGGACAGATAATACTTATTGGAAAGAAATTTAGAACACTTGATTTATTACAGATTCCTATGAGCATAATTTTCAGTAGAGTAATTAATATTTTTGATGAGATGATAAAAATAAACGTTGATAATTTTGTACTAAAAGTAATTTTACTTGGGGCGGCAATAATACTTACTGGAATAGGTGTGGCTATTTCAGTTGAAATGAAGCTTGTTCCAAATGCAGCAGATGGTTTTACGCTGGCATTAGGGGAGAGAATTGGAGAAAGTCTTGGATTTGCAAAGAACGTTGTAGATATATCATCTGTTATTATTGCTGTTACTATAGGTTTGTTTTTTGGAGGAAAAGTTGTAGGAATTGGTCTAGGAACTTTAATAGCCGTGCCTGGCATAGGACGTTCTATTGCTTTGTTTAATACGTTTTTTAAACAGAGAATGTTCATACTTGCGAGTAAGTAAAAGAAACTCTTAAATTATCAGACAGCTGACAGTTTGTAAACTTTTCATGCTAAGATTTCAATAGAAAATTATAAATAATAATTAGCAAGGAATAAAAAAATGATTGAGGTAATAATTTTTTATTCCTTCTTTAGTTAAAAAACTTTCATTTTAGAGCAGTCTTTCATATAGTTTGAACCAATTCAAGCCATAATTTCCAAGACCTAAATCAACTGTATCAACATATTTAAAACCGCATTTTTCATACAACTTGATTGCAGGAATGTTTTTTTTGTAAACATCCAGCCTAATTGATTTTACTTGTGACTTGATACTATGTTCTACAGAAAAGTTAATTAATGCTTTGCCTATACCACATTTCAGAAAATCTGGATGAACTACAAAGGTATGTACAACAAAAATATCTGAGTAGTCAGACTCAAATGCCCATTTAGCATTGAAATATGCACACTCAGGTTCATGGTTTAAAATAATTGAACCAACAATTTTTTCATTACATCTTGCTATATAAAGATTAGAATTTGAAACTCCCAAAGTAGCATTTTGGCGAATCGGATATACTCCTTTTAACCATCCTGGATAATTTACTCCTTTTGCTAAATAATCATTTAAATCGTTATAAAGCTTTTCTAATTCATCGATATCATTTACTTTTCCGAGTTCAATAATAATGTTCATATGTGCATCCTTTCAATCCAATATAAATAATACGTGTTCAGTTACATAAATGTAAATTATTCAATATACATATTATACTATAATTATATTTGTTAATAATTCCAAATTTATAAAATAAATTATTTTAATTATAAATTCCATGTGGAATTTATAAAGTTTAAAAGTTAAAATAGTATTTATAATAGGTAATTTATTGCTAAATGATTTTAAATATTTAATATATGTGTTAAAATAAGGTAAAAAGTAAGAATAGGTGGGAAAGTAAATGAAAAAAGTAAAATTAACAAAATTAATAGCTAGTTTAATCGTAATAGGTTCAGTGTTTACAATAAATCCAATAACTGCAAGTGCAGAATGGAAACAATATAATTCTGGATGGTGGTATGTGGATGGAGATTCATGGGTGACTGGATGGAAACTTATTGATGGAAAATGGTATTATTTTAATTCTAATGGATATATGGCAAATAATACTATAATAGATGGATATAAACTGGGTTCAGATGGTGCGTGGATACAGAATGTAATTCTAGCAACTGTTGGGAATGAAAATATAATGGAAGATGATTTAAATAAGGTAATGAACAGCTATGATGCTCAGTTAAAAGAAAAATATGGAGCTGATTATGCAAGTAATAGTAATCTTAAAACTACAATAAAAGATATAAAGAAACAACAATTAAATAAACTAGTAGCTGAAAAAATACTTTTGAAAAAAGCAGCAGAATTAAATCTTAAACCAACGGATAATGATATAAATAAACTAATTGATAGTGAAATAAGTAAGTTAAAAGCTCAATATTCAGGACAAGGACAATATGAAAACCTTCTAAAACAAAATGGTATCAGCGAAAGTCAATATAGAGAATTTTTAAATAGTTCAATTATAGCAAAAACAGTGCAAGACGAAATTGTGAAGAATGTTACAGTTACAGATGATGAAGTTAAAGCATCTTATGATAAAAATAAGGATACGGTATTTAAAAAGGGTGCAGGTGCAACTGTAGCACATATATTAGTAGCAGATGAACAAACAGCTAAAAATTTAAAAGCTAAATTAGATGCAGGTGCTGATTTTGCAACATTAGCTAAAGCTAATTCAATAGATCCAGGCAGTAAAAATAATGGTGGTAGCTTAGGATTTGTAGAATATAATACAACACAATTAGTTCAAGAATTTGTAGAAGGATTTAAGAATTTAAAAGAAGGTCAAGTTTCAAACCCAGTAAAAAGTCAATTTGGATATCATTTAATTAAGGCAACTGGATTGAAAAGTGGAGAAGTAATTCCATTTAATGATGTTAAAGATAAACTTAAGGAAGCATTAATAGAAGAAAAAAAGGAAATTGCATATAATTCAAAGATGCAAGAATGGGAAACAGCTTTAAATGTAAAAATTTATCAAGACAACTTATAAGGAAATAAATTAATTATAAGATAAAATCTCTTTGTATAGTATAATTTTTATAACATAAATTTATTAAAGTGCAGTCATTTATTTGGCTGTATTTTTTGCGCTTATTATAAAACTAAAAGCTTTTAGTTTTATAATAAACTTATCATAGGTCGTAGGGGATATTATATTTCATGTTAAAAATATATTGAATTTTAGATAGAATTATTAAATTAAGTAAATTTATTATATAATATATACAAATAGATAACAAAAGGGTGATTGCAATGGAAATAAAAAATAATACTCAAACTGAAAAAGGAAAAGTTACATTATATTTAATGAGACATGGACAAACTATAATAAATAAAGCAGGAAGAGTTCAAGGCTGGTGTGATGGAGTGCTTACAGAGGATGGAGTAAAAGTTGCAGAAAATGTAGCACTTGGACTTAGTGATATTGAATTTAAGGGTGTTTACAGCAGTGATCTTGGGCGAGCTATAAAAACTGCTAAAATAATAATAAATGCAAACAAAATAAATAATGAGTTAGAAGTAAATGAAGTTACTGACCTTAGAGAAATGTATTTTGGTAAATATGAAGGTGAAATTGAAAAGTTAATGTTTGAAGACATTTTTAGATACTTAAATATTAAGTCTTTTGAAGAAGCATTTAAAATGCCTAACTTTGGTAGGGCTTTTGCTGATGCATGTTCATCTTTAGATGAAACAGGAGCAGCAGAAAATTATGAAAAATTAATTGGTAGAATAATGACTGGGATTAATAATATAAGTGAAGAAATTTCAGCAGCTGGTGGAGGAAATGCACTTTTAGTTGTACATGGAGGAATGCTCAGAAATTTACTTAAAGAGCTACATGAAGAGGCTAATATTGAAAATATTGAAAATTCTAGTGTTTCATTAGTTGAATACGAAAATGGAAACTTCAAAATAGTATCTATAAATGATATGAGTTACAAGGAAAAGGGCGAAAATATAAAAAAACATGATATGTATAATTAAGTTTTTATTTATTATAAAACGATATCTAGTATTTTTTTACTTTGAGTTTTTATTTAAAGTGGTATATCATGAAGATAGAAATTAAATAAAAATTTAAGGAGGAGATAAATTTTATGAAAAAATTTATTAATAGAATATTAAGTTCAAAAAGTTTTAAGATGACCATGATAAATATTTTATATAGTAATCCAACATTAACATCAGGTGATTATTTAAGATTAAGTAAGATTGCTAGAGAATTAAATCAAGAAATGCCAACAGAAGTACAACTAAAAAAAGCTTCATAAGCTATGGAATTAAAGCTTATGAAGCTTTTTTTAGTTGTACGGGATTTAATCAACAACATTTAGTTATTGATATAAGAATAGTCTCAAATGTTTCGAAGCGACTATAACTAGTAGTAGCTTTTTTATTAAATTAAATATATACTATAATACTATGATATATTTAATTTAATAGATTAACGTATCCCTACATGAGTAAAACGTATACTTTAGATAAAATGAAATAAGGCAAATAGCAATGAATTTTAATAAGTTCAAAAAAGTTGAAATTATAGAGGTGATTATATGATAAAATCAGGCCTAAGCAAAGAAAAATAATTACATACAATATAATACTATAATAGTGCATTTTTACTTGAATAATTTTACAGTTGAATAAAAAAAACAGATTCTTAGGCTATTTTTAATGACTCAAAAATTTCTTCTATCGGCGTACCGCTTGCGGCAGCTTTGTAAATATAT
>NZ_LZZM01000026.1 GCF_002006345.1 Clostridium puniceum | reverse complement strand
AATACTTAACTATAAGACTCCTGAAGAGTTATTTGAAGCACACTTAGATAAAATTTATGCAGTTTAAGAAAATACAAGTGTTTAAGTCATAAATAGAAATTAGTTCAATTTGTTATTGCAATTTGCCGTATTATTTTTATAGATAAAATTAGATTATTTTAGAATTATTTGAGATTATGTATCTAAAATGGTATAATTTATTTGTTAAAAAATAAAGGGAGACGATTTAGATGCAGCAAAATAAATTGAAAAAATTGGCCATGCTATGTATAATTTTATGTATTAATAGTATTCCAGCAGTAGCTTACGCAAAAGAGATTGAAACAACTAAAGAAATTACTAAGCAAAGTAATGTTGAAAGCAAGGTTCAAATTGAGGATAATTGGCTTACAAAAGAAGTTTCTAGTCAAGTAGGGAAGAATGTAAAAAATCTTACAGAACAGGATTTTTTAAATATTAAAAAAATTAAATTATCATATAAAAATATTAAAGATGAAATTCCTAAAGAAATAAAATTATTGAAGAATTTAGAATATTTAGATTTAAATTATTCTGCAATAGAAGGAGAAATTCCAGAAGAATTGGGAGATCTTCCTAAACTTACTTATTTAGATTTAGGAGACAATAAAATTGAAAAGCTACCCGATAATATTAAACAAAAAGCAGCTAATGGTAATTATACTTATTGTGATTTTGAAGAAAATAAATTTACACTTAGTGAAGGGTGGTATTTATTAAAAAGCAAATGGTGCTATTTAGATAGAAACGGGGAGAGAATTAAGGGTACTAAAAAAATTAATGGTAAAGAATATGAATTTACTGATGACGGTAATGTAAGAGAGGGGTGGGAAAGCGATAAAAGTAAAAATTGGTATTATTATGATAGAGAAAAAGGCATGATAAAAAATGATTGGAAACAAGTAAGTGGGAAATGGTACTACTTTAATGAAGATGGAATAATGCAAAAAGGATTGCAAGTCATTAAAGGTGTTAAATATTATTTAAGTGACAATGGAGTAATGCTTACAGGTTGGGTAAAAGTGGACAATAATTATTGTTATTTTTCAGGCAGTGGAGCTATGCAATATGGATGGTTAGAGGTAGATAATAAAACTTATTATCTAGATGATTCCACAGGTGCAATGTTAACAGCTACAGAGAAAGTTATAAATGGTAAGAAGTATAAGTTTTCTACTGATGGATCATTACTAAGAAATGTGTGGCTTGATGGCTATAATTATGTACAAGCTAATGGTGAAGCTGTAAATACATATTATAATTATTCTCATTCAAATGCTAATTATCAATTATTTAAGTATATGACAGATGTAAATAACCAAATGAGTGTTGATAATACTGCTGTTTGGTTACATGGGGGAGCAACTGACAATAATTGTGTGTTTTTTTCATCTGAAGCTTTAAGAAGAATTGGAGTTAATATTCCACGTTCAGTAGCTAATACATATCAATTTGAAAATGAATTAAAGAGCAGAGGATTTGCATATAGCTATGATTTTTCACAAATAAAACCAGGTGATATTGTATTTACCAATAATTACACACATGTATATATTTTTATGTGTTGGGATAAAAATGGATATGCATATATTGTAGATAATCAAAGGACAAGCTATGGAAATTTGGTGCTTCATAGAAGAAAAGTATTAGAAGACACTGCTATTTCGGATAGAGCAACTCATTTCTTCTATTATCCATCTTAATGAAAATTAAATATATGTAAATTGTACCCTGTAAGTATAGAGATAAAATGTTATTTCTATCTTACAGGGTATTTTTTATAAAAATATAAAACTTTAATTAAAGAAAGAAAAAGTAGTAAGTCTTTAGTAAGTGAAAAATTTGAAATTTGTATTTTAATGGAAAGCGAGATGAGTTATTTTGTTAAATAAAAAACTAAATAACAAATAAACTTTAACATATATACTACAAATTTTATTCATATATAGGAAATAATTAAAGTATAAATATAAATATGAGTTTAATATAGAAAGGAAAAATTTAAATGAAACCTCAAGTTGATATATTCTCAGGATTTTTAGGTGCTGGTAAAACTATGCTTATTAAAAAGTTATTAAACGAAAAGGCTTATGGAAAAAGCACAATTATTATAGAAAATGAATTTGGTGAAATTGGAATAGATGCAGATATATTAAAGGAAAGCAATATTGAAGTTAAGGAAATTAATTCAGGATGTATATGCTGCCAAGTATCTGGAAATTTCAGTGAAGCTGTGTTTGAAGTTATAAATAAATATGTTCCTGAAAATATAATAATTGAACCTTCAGGAGTAGCAAGATTAAGTGAAATATTAAAGTTGTTAGAAGAAAAAAAGTTTGAGAATAAAATTGAAATTAGAAATATTATTACTTTAATTGATATTCAAAATTATGATGTTTATTTAAAAAATTTTAAAGACTTCTATGAAAACCAAATAAGACAAGCAAATAAGATTGTTTTAAGCAGAAGCCAATTTGTAGATGAAAACAAGATTGAAACTACAATAAATTCTTTAAAGAAATTTAACTCTAAGGCTGAAATAATATATAAGCCTTGGGAAAGGTTAAAAGGAATAGATATTATTAAAGTCAATGAAAAAAAAGATAAAAATGAAGTATCAGTTATAAAATCTACTATAAGTAAAACTATTAGAAAAGAAGGAAATCATAATGTTAAAAATGTTTTTGAAAGTTATCCTATAGAGCTTGTTTATAATATGAGTACAGAAGAAATTCAAAAAAAATTTGAATTTATAGAAAGCAGCAATAAGTTTGGAAGAATAATAAGAGCAAAAGGAATTATAAAAGGAACTGATGGAGAATATTATCAATTTGATTATGTTCCAAGAGAATTTAAGAGTAGAAAAATTAAGTGGTCTAATAGAAAAGTTATTTCAATAATTGGAGGTGAACTAAATAAAAAGGAATTAAAAGAATTATTTAGCTAATAAATAAGTAATATAAATAATTAATATCCATAGTTATTTTGTTTCGGTAATAAAGATCAAGGATAAAAAAGAGGTTAAGTTTTCTATTAATTATAGGAGGTTTTAAAGTGAAAATACATATTGAGATTGTAACAGGATTTTTAGGTGCTGGAAAAACTACTTTTATAAATTCACTTTTAAGTGAAACTCAAGTAGAGGGAGAAAGAATTTTTGTTTTTCAATTAGAACAGGGAAAAGCAAAAATCACACAAATATCAAATATAAATTCTTTAATTAAGACTATAGAAATAAACGAAATTAGAGAACTTAATGAAGAAATGATATTTTCAATAAGTGAGTATAAGCCACATAGAATAGTTATAGAATATAATGGAACATCAAGTTTAAAGGAGTTATTTAATATATTAAATGAAAAGATTTATAGGGAAGCTTGTAAAGTTACTACAGTATTCTTTGTGGCAGATGGAAAGAAACTCAATGAATATATTGATAACATAGGAGAATTTATAATACCTTGCGTGCAATGTGCTGATATGGTTGTTGTAAATAATACTGAAGAGTGTAATAAAAAAGTTTTAGAAAAAGGTTTAGAAAAAATAAAAAATATTAATTCTAAAGCTTATATTTTAAAAGTTAAGAATAAATATATTTTAAAATCAACTATTAGAGAGGCTAAAGTATTAGATAACAAGTATTTAAAAAAAATGAAAATTAAATTTTCAAATTATAAGTAATATTAGTTAGAAGGAATATAGGCTGGAAATGAGGAAGGTTTATGAGTAATAATAGGATTTTAACTTTCTTTGCTTTAAGTGGAATAATACTGTTGATATTTATTTTTAAAAGAAATGCAATTAATCTGGATATAAAAGAAATAGGAGACTTCACCAATATATTTACAAGTATAGTGCTTGAAGCGATTCCTTTTATTATTTTAGGTTCTTTTATATCAGCAATAATTCAAATTTTTATATCAGATGAATTTATAGTTAAGTTAATACCAAAGGTAAATATCTGGGGATATTTAGGGTCAGCTCTAATTGGACTTATGTTCCCAGTTTGTGAATGTGCCATTATCCCTATAACAAGAAGTCTTATTAAAAAAGGAATACCAGTTGGGTTGGGGGTAACCTTTATGCTTTCAGTACCAATAATAAATCCAATTGTAATAATGTCGACATATTATGCTTTTTATGATAAACAAGCTATGGTAATTCTTAGAATAGCAGGAGGTTTTGTATCAGCAATTTTAATAGGAATTATAGTAAATGCTCTTGAAGAAAAGAAAGAATGTATAATTTTAAACAATATAAAAAACGACTACTACTGTAATTGTGGATGCAATAATTCTTTTGTAAATGAAAATAAATTTAAAGCAATATTTGAACATACTAATAGAGAATTTTTAGATATTATGGGCTATTTAATATTTGGAGCTTTTATTTCTAGTACGTTTCAAGTGATATCATCACAAGGTGAATTTAACTTTATTTTTAGTAATAAGATTTTTATTATAATTTTTATGATGATTCTTGGTTTTGCATTATCTCTTTGCTCAGAAGCAGATGCTTTTGTTGGAAGAAGTTTTTTAGAGAATTATTCATTTAGTGGAGTAGCGGCCTTTTTGATTTTAGGGCCAATGCTTGATTTAAAGAACCTTGTTATGCTATTTGGAACATTTAAAAAGAGTTTTGTATTTAAATTAGTTATAAGTACAATTAGTGTTGTATTTATAATTTGTTGTTTATTTGCTACATGTGGAATATAAAATAGCTACAAATACTTTCAATATATTAGAAGGGGATAAAAATGTGAAAAGATTTAATCTTGATGAATTCTTATGTTTTATAGTATTTGGCCTATTAGATATATGGATATTTTACTTAACTTTTACAGGGAAGATAGACTTTTATATAGGCAGGAAAATGATTAAATATATTTACATTACTATAGTAATGCTAAGTATAATTGTATTTTTTCAATTTCAAAAAATATTTACATTACAAAGAAACAGTGATTTTAAAATGAAATTGCTACCAATTATATTAACTATAACATTAGGTGTCATTTCAATTAATAAACAAGAAACCTTTAAACATAATCAATTAAATAGTGAAATTAAAGAAAGTAATTTAAGAAATATAGATATGAAATATTTATATGAACATGAAATAGATTATGATATTATTCAAGAGCAAAATAATAAAAAAGGAATTCTAATAATTAATGAAGATAATCCTATGATTCTTGATGATATAAGAATAAATTCAAAAAACTATCTTGGAAGAAAATTAGAAATACATGGATTTGTATGCAAAGAAAATTATTTAAATAAAAATCAGTTCATTATAGGTAGGCTTGTAATGAATTGCTGTGCAGCTGATTCAAAGATTATTGGAATTGTAGGAGAATATGATGAAGTTTATAATCTTTATGAAAATCAGAAGATTATTGTTAAAGGAAATATAGGTATTTCAACAATAAAAGATAGTAATAATGTTGCCCATAAAATACCAGTATTAATAATTGAGAATTTAGAAAATGAAAATATTAATAAAATATAGCTGCATAAATTTATTAAAAATAAAAATTGTCTGAAAAGAATAAATGAATAATTGAATGATAAGATAGAGTTATAAATATATAAAAATGTGCTATAACAAATAAAAACTAAATTTGTTATAGCACATTTTATATTATTAAGCATCTTGTTTTAGAAAAGTATATTGGGCTGAATATAATTTATGGTAATATCCACGATTTAAAAGCAATTCATCATGAGTACCTGCTTCAACAACCTTACCATGAGAAAGAACAAAGATTTTATCACAATCTCTAATAGTTGAGAGTCTATGAGCTATTACTATTGAAGTTCTTCCTTTCATAAGTTTTTTTATACCATCTTGAACGAGTATTTCCGTTTCTGTATCAATATTTGCTGTTGCCTCATCTAAGATTAATATTCTAGGATCTGAAATTAGAGCTCTTGCAAAAGCTATTAATTGTCTTTGGCCAAGAGATAATCTTGAACCTCTTTCATTTACATTAGTATCATAGCCATCTTCAAGTTTTTCAATAAATTCATGAGCATTAACAGCTTTGGCAGCTTCAATTACTTCTTCATCAGTTGCATTTAATTTACCATAACGAATATTTTCTTTAATTGAAGTAGAGAATAAAAATGAATCTTGAAGCATTATTCCCATTTGACTTCTTAATGATTCAACATTTACATTTTTTATATCAATTCCATCAATTTTTATAGAACCGAAAGTTGGGTCATAAAATCTGCTGATTAGATTAGTTATAGTTGTTTTGCCAGCACCAGTTTCACCAACTAAAGCGATTTTTTCTCCTGCTTTTAATTTGAAAGAAGTATCTTTAAGTGCAGCGCCTTCTACTTTAGAATAAGCAAAGGTAACATGATCAAACTCAATATCTCCCTTGATTGTAGGAAGGTTATTATTACAATCTTTATCTAACATGTCACTTTTTGTATCTAAGATATCAAAGATTCTTTCACCAGCAGACATACTAGTAACAAAAGCATTATAAAATGATGAAAGATTTATAATAGGTCTCCATAGCATGTCAATATACATAAAAAAAGCCATTAGTGTACCTAAAGTTAAATTGCCTTTTCTATTCAGTATATATCCAGAAACCAATAAGATAACAAGGCTTAATCCACGAAATAAATCTAAAAATGGCCAAAAGAAATCTTGAGTATAAACAGCAGTCATAAAACCCTTAGCATGTTTACCTATATGATTATCAAATTTTCCTCTAGCGTATTGTTTTTTACTAAAACCTTGAATTACCTTCATACCTGATAATGATTCATGAGTATAGCCAATTAAAGAAGAACGATGTTCTCTAAAAATTTTCCACTTATTATCTGCCTTAATTTCTATAACGAACATAGAAATTGTAAGTAATGGCATTGTAATAAGACAAACTAATCCAAGCATAGGATTTAATATAAGCATAACAGAAACTACTAGTATAATAGTAAAAACATTTGGAATTAAATTTACAATACTATTATTTAATAAATTTTGAAGAGCATTTACATCTCCAACAACTCTAGAAATAATTTTTCCAACAGGTCTATTATCGAAGAAATTAAAGCTTAAGGTTTGAATATGAGTGTATAAGCTATGTCGAATGTCAACTAATATTTGGTTGGTAATTTTAGACATAGCTATAGTTCTAATTCTAGATAAAATCATAGAAAATATATTAACAAGTATTAATCCGCTACCAAGAAATAGTAATGCTTTAATATTTTTTTCTGCAACAAAAGTATCAATGGATAATTTCATTAAATATGGAGTTAATGTACTACAAGCCATTACAATAAGTAACAGGAATATTACAAATACTACTTTCATCTTATATGGTTTTACATAGATTAATAATCTTTTGATTATTTCAATTTTAGAAGATTCATTTGTTATATCATTCATATTAATTCGCCTCCAATTGAAGTGATTCAAAATCTTGAAATTGGTGAGAATAAACATTATAGTAATAGCCTTTGTAATTAACTAAACTTGAATGATTGCCTATTTCTACAATTTTGCCATCCTTCATAAATAGAATAATATCTGCATCCTTTACACCAGAAATTCTATGTGCAATTATAAAGGTAGTGGCTTTTTTCTTATCATTTTTTAGATTTTGAAGTACGTTAAATTCAGTTTCCATATCAAGAGCTGATGTTGAATCATCAAGAATTAATATTGGTGATTTTCTAATTATTGCTCTTGAAATAGCAAGTCTTTGTTTTTGACCGCCAGATAATCCTAGGCCCCTTTCACCTATGACAGTATCAAAACCATCAGGCATTTCTTTAATAAAAGAATAAGCAGTACTGTCCTTAACTGCTTTTATTAAAGATCCTTCAGATTTATCACTACCAAAATCAATATTATTTTTAATAGTATCTGAAAATAGGAAAGTATCTTGAAAAACAATAGACATATTAGCTCTTAAAGTTTCTAAATTCCAATCTTTAATATTAACATTATCAACTAAAATTTCACCTTTAGTTACATCGTAATATCTTCCAATTAAAGAAAGTAAAGTGCTTTTCCCGCAGCCAGTAGTTCCCATTATCGCAACACTACTACCATGAGGAATATTCAAATTAATATTATGCAAAACTTCAACATTGTTATAAGAAAAGCTTACATTTTTAAATGTAATATCTCCTTTAACTTCTGTAGGATTATAACAATTTTCTTTAGAAATAATTTCTGGTTTTCTATTTAAAATCTCTTTAATTTTACTCATAGAGGCTTTGTTTTGAGAAAGTAAGTTAATAAGAGAACCTAAATTTCTAACACACCAGGAAACACTAAATATATAGCTGGTAAAAGCAACTAAACTACCTAAACTTAAACTTCCTTGAATACATAAATATCCACCATATACTATCATTAAAATTGGTGCGCTATTTGTTAATAATTCAATTAATGGACCGTAAGTACCAACTATTTTGGCTTGTTCAACATTTAAATCAAAGAATTTTTGATTTACTTTTAAAAATTTTGATATTTCATGTTTTTCGCGAGCAAAGGCTTTTACAAGTCTAATTCCAGAAACATCTTGTTGAACTATAGAATTAATTTCAGCAGTTTGATCACTGATTTGTGAATATACGGTCCAAAACTTTTTGTCCATAATTGTTCCGATATAAGCTACAGGAAGTAGAACAGCTAAACATATAATTGTTAAAGATGGATTTAAAGTAAACATTATAGCAGCAGATATTGAAAAAAGTATTATTGCTTCAATGAATACTCTCATTCCAAAGGCTAGAGTATCCCAAACAACATCTACATCTTCAATGATTCTTGATAATAGTTCACCAGTGTTATTGTTATCAAAAAATGAAAATTCAAATGATTGAAATTTGGAATATAAATCTTGTCTTAGTTGTCTGCAAACAATCACAGCGAATTTATCAAATAAATATTCTTTTAGATAACCTAAAATTCCTTGAATTAATGCTATTGATATTATAGTTATTATAAAAATAAATAAATAATCGTTAATACCTCCAAGAATAATGCTATCTATAAATATCTTTTGGAGATAAGGATAAACACTGTCTATACAAATGCATCCTATCATAGCGATAATAGGAATAATTAAAAGTTTCCATTGTTTTGCAATGTAAGTTTTTAATAAAGTCATAATAATTCCTCCTTTAAAGGTAATTGATGTTTAAAATGAATTTATGGTAAAAATATGTGTAAAATTATAGTTTTCTTTTTGGCGCCTCAAAAGAAAATAATAATTTTTAGCACAAAAAAGCACAGCTATTCAGAGCTGTGCTAAATATAAACAAAATTAGTTAAATGCTATAAATTAAAACTAATAAATATCATATAATATTTCTCATTAGAGGTTTCACAGATGAATGAATATAAATATTAAATTTTGTTGAAATTCTAAATATTTTATTAGTTTTCATAGTTAAACCTCCTTAAAAATTATTTTTTAAACATCATTTATATAACATACCAC
>NZ_LZZM01000025.1 GCF_002006345.1 Clostridium puniceum | reverse complement strand
TAATAATACACCACTTGTATTTGTTGATGATGAAAATTCAAATGATAAATTTCATTATTTAAAAATAGAAAGTTTATTATATGAAATATTATATATTTTGCTAAATGATTTTTGCATAAAAAAAAATACAACCACAGAATTAAAAAATGAAAGAAATTTAGAACGTTTAAAAATTATTACTGATTATATTGATGAAAATTACAAAGACAATATATCTTTAGATGAAATAGCAACAAACTATCAATTTTCAAAAGAATATCTTGCAACAATCTTCAAAAAATATATGGGAATTACTGTTGGCACATATTTAAAAAATATACGCCTTACCTCTGCATATAGAGATCTAATGAATAGTAATTATTCAATTAATCAACTAGCTTTTGATAATGGCTTTCCTAATATAAAATCTTTTATAAATAGTTTTAAGGAACATTATGGTGAAACACCATACAAATATAAAAAAAATTTTGAAAATAATTTATATTAAAGTTTTTAATTTCATTGTAAATTAAGAATTGTAATCAAAAAATAGCAATTCAAAATTAAATTTATGTTTTAAAATAAAAACACTGTAATGTTAATATAGTATTTAATTATTACATTAACATTACAGTAAAAATACTCAAAATAAATTAATATATTTACTTTACATTATCAATTAGTCTTCTTCTTTTTAATGATTAATATAATACTTGCTCCAAGTATAATACCTGAAATACTTATTAATTGAGCAACTCTCATATTTCCTATCATTAGACTATCAGTTCTTAGACCTTCTATAAATACTCTACCTAATGAATATAATACCATATAACTTGCAATGACAATTCCATTGTCATTATTGATCTTCTTATATAAAATTATAAGTAATATAATGCAAACCATAAGATTCCAACCTGATTCATATAAAAATGTAGGATGATAATAAGTTCCTCCAATATACATGCCTTTTTGAATAAAAGTTGGGAATTTACTTATAAATTCATATGAAACTTTCCCGCCATGAGCTTCTCCGTTCATAAAATTTCCCCATCTACCAATTGCTTGAGCTAATATAATTGATGGCGCTGCTACATCTAAATATTTTATAATATTCATTTTTTTTATTCTTGCAAATATATAAATAGCTAAAAGTGCTCCTATTAATCCACCATGAATAGCTAATCCACCTTTTCTAATATTAAACATATCAATTAAATTATTTTTATAATTTTCAAATTCAAATATTACATAATATATTCTTGCTCCAATAATGGCCGCTGGAAATGCTATAAAAAATATATCTAATATTATATCAAAGTCTACATCTTTCTTTTTACAGTTATAGCTAGTGAGTAGCATTGCTAATATTACACCACAAGCTATGAGTATACCATACCATCTAACTTCAAAACTTCCTATTTCAAATGCTATTGGATCCATAAAATAACCCCTTTCTAATCTTTAGAACATTTACACTAAATTTCTAAGCCATACTTTTTGTTTGTATCTTCTAAAACCTAAAATAAATTTATATACTTCTTCTAATGCAACCATTGCATAAACAAGATAAATAGGAACTTGAAGTAATATTCCCCCTAAAAAAGCTAAAGGTATACCAACACACCAAACACCACTAATATCCAGCATTAATGCCACCTTAGTATCTCCACCACTTCTAAGAATTCCAACAATATTAACCCAGTTAAACACTTTAAAAGGTAAAAAAATTATAAATACAATCAAACAGTTACTTATATTTGCACCTACAACATCTGATACATTAAATAAATTTATTAATGGATTTCTAATAACAAAGCAAATCATCATCATAATTAAAGCACTAATAAACTGCAATATAATAAAATACTTAGCATGAGTTTTAGCTTCTTCTAATTTATTTGCACCTAATTCATTTCCCAAAATAACTGCTGTTGCTGCACTAATTCCTTGGAAAATAACAGTTATTATTTGTTCAACAATTTGGGTTATTGTAATAGCAGCAACTGCTTCATCCCCCATTCTTCCATATACCATAGAATACATTGTCACACCTAAGCCCCACATAAATTCATTAATAATAACTGGAGAGACAGTTACAAAATATAGTTTCACAAACGTCTTATCAAATGCAAAAAGTTCCTTAAACTTTGCAGCTGCTGGACCCTTTTGAAAATATACAATGGATAATATACATGTACATTCAACAGTTCTTGCAATTAAAGTTGCAATAGCTTCTCCTTGTACTCCAAGAGCTGGCATTCCCAAATGTCCAAATATTAAGATATAATTTAAAACTACTTTTATTAAAATAGAAATTAAAGTTATTATAACAGGAGCTTTTACCTGATTTACCCCTCTAAGTAATGCAACATAAACATTTGTAATTGCTGTTAATGGATAACTAATTGCTACAATTGTTAAATATGCTGCACCTATTTTTATGGTTCCTTCATTAGGCGTAAAAATGCTCATAACAATTTCTGGGCATATTAAACTTGGAATTACAAAAATTAATGATCCAATTAATCCCATACTAAGTGACATTCCCAGTACTTTTCTTATGCTTTTTATATCTCTCTTCCCAAAGTATTGAGCTGTTAAAATAGACGAACCACTTACAATTCCAAATAATAATAAAGTAAAGACAAAAAAAACTTTATTTGCAAGTCCAACTGCTGCAATACTTTTTTGTCCTAAACTTCCAATCATCACAGTATCTACAAGATTTAAACTTGTGTTTAATAAAGCTTGCAGCGCTATTGGAATTGTAATAGCTATAGTTTTACGTATAAATTTTTTATCTTGTGCTATATTTTTTAATTCTTTTGTAATTACCATAATATTTAATACCTCATATATTTTACACTTTCTTTAATATCATATTCTATTTTACTTAGTTCAATTCATTGTGTCTACTTATTTTTAGTTTTATCATCTTTATCTTATGTTAATCTACATTATTTTTATTAAGATTTATATCCTCTGCCAAAATAGTCTATATTAAAAGCAGCTTGATTTATTCCAATTAAAAATTAAATTTACACCTCCACATTTTTTATACTTATGAAAGATTTATCCCTAAATATATATCTTTTATAATTCTAATTTGGTATAATGATATAATGTTTAAATTAACTATATATGAGTAATAATAAAAATACTGTCTTGTAAAATAATCTATTTTATGTTATTTTTCTGATGAATAACAATTTAATATACCTTATATATTATTGAAACATTAAAATCATGAAAGAGGTGCTTAACCATAAATACAAATTATAAAACTCAAGAAAATAAATATACTACAAAAGGTAATCTCACTGAAATTGCCATTTTAAAAAAAGATGGAACTGAACTTATTTGCAAAATAGATACCTTTGATGCTGAAAAAGTTAAAAATGCTGGAATTTGGTTTGCTGAATGGCATAAAGATTTTAATAATTATTTAGTACAAACTTTGATAACTAGTAATGTTAATGGAAAAACAATATCTACTAAGCAAACTATTCAATCAGTAATCTTAGATGTTAATCTAAAAGCTCCAATAAAACACTTAAATGGAAATACTTTAGATAATAGAAAAGAGAATTTAGAATTATATAATAAGAACTTAAAAAATGATTGTACAAAAATCGATCATGAAACTATGGCAATAATTTTAAGAGATAAATTTGGCAATCCTAAAGAAAAAGCTTTAATTTCTATGGAAGATGTAAACAAAGTTATCAAAGATGGATATAATTGGGTAGTCTACAAAAAAAGTTCTGATATTATGGTTGTAGCTAATACAACTCAAGGTAGAATTCGTTTAGATGAACTAATTATGGACCCTGATGAAACAATGAAGGTGCATCATATAAATTTAAATCCTTTAGATAATAGAAGAAAAAATTTAGAAAATAAGCTTATTTAATAATATTTTTAATTTAAAATAATTTTAATAAAAAGAGAACACATATGCCTTTTCCGTATGTGTTCTCTTTTAAATTTAACATTTTATGTAAAATAAGTATTTTTATTTGAATCAATTAGGTGTAAACTATTAATTAGGAGAATTTATGACTATAATTATGAGGTGATTTATTTGACAAAGTTTGAAATATTACTGGATGATATCACAAAAATTAAATTTGATGCAATTATAAATGCTGCAAATACCTCTTTACTTGGAGGCGGTGGTGTTGACGGTGCAATCCACAAGGCTTGTGGAAATAAATTATTAGAAGAATGTAGAACCTTAAATGGTTGCCTAACTGGTAAAGCTAAACTAACAAAATCCTATAACTTAGTAGAACGTGGTGTATATTGGGTAATACACACAGTAGGACCTATTTATAGAAATAGTGGTTCTGAAGAAAAATATTTACGAAATGCTTATCGCTCTGTTCTTGATATTGCAGTTAATTACTCTGATTATTACACTAAACAAATTAATGAATATATAAACAAAAATTTGTATCTCTTTAATACAAATAAATTTAACGAAAATAAGCAAAAAGAGTTTTTTATAAAAGATTGCAAAAACTATATCGAGGAACATCCTATTAAAACTATTGCATTTCCATCAATAAGTACAGGTGCTTATTCTTACCCAGTAAGAGAAGCTTGCAACATAGCTTTAGATGAAATTTTAACCTTCATTGAAAAATCACCAGATATTTTTAATGAAATAGCTATAGTTTGTATAGATGAAAAAATTTATACCACTTTCAAAGCATTATATGAAGAGAAACTATAAAAAAAGAGCAGATACTTAAATTTTTAATCTAGTATCTGCTCTTTCCTTATTTTATAAGAAATTCATAAACTGAATCTTATGCGAAATATCTATCTAATAATCCTTTGAAAGCTTTTCCATGTCTAGCTTCATCTTTACACATTTCATGTACTGTATCATGAATTGCATCTAAGTTTAATTTCTTAGCAAGTGTTGCTAAGTCTTTCTTACCTTGACATGCTCCATGTTCTGCATCAACTCTAGCTTGTAAGTTTGCTTTTGTATCAGCTACAACTACTTCTCCTAATAATTCGGCAAATCTTGCAGCATGTTCTGCTTCTTCAAATGCTATTCTCTTATAGGCTTCTGCAACTTCTGGATATCCTTCTCTATCAGCTTGTCTTGACATAGCTAAATACATTCCTACTTCTGTACATTCTCCAGTAAAGTTTGCTCTTAAACCTTCAATTACTTCTTTATCAACATCTTTTGCTACTCCAATTACATGCTCATCAGCAAAAGCTAAATCTCCACTTTGTTCAACAAACTTGTCTGATCCAACTCCACACACTGGACATTTTTCTGGTGCTGCTTCTCCCTCATAAATATAACCACACACTGTACAAACGAATTTTTTCATAATTTTCTCCTCCTAAAATTTAAATTTCTTAATCTTAATTATTTTTATTAATTTATTTTCTCTACATTCATTATTATATAATAACTATTATCCATTGTAAATACTTTTTTTAAATTTCTTATAAAATATTTTATGAATTTATTTATACATATATTATACCTTATTTTCTAAAAATTACGTCAAGTATACGATTAAAAATATTAATTTTATCTATTTTTAGTATATTTAATACTCTTTTCCCTTTATTTTATTGTAAATATGAATTTTATCTGAAATTTTTGTTATATATCTCTAAACTTTATTGTTCGAATATTGAAATTTACTGTATAATTGAATTATACTTAACTTTATAAAAGTAATTTAATTTCACTTATCTTCTATATAAGACTGGTGATAAGTTCAACAAATATTTAAATGTGAACTACCAGCCTATATGGAGTTTCACAACAGCTAAGGAGTGTTTTTATTGTTTGGATATGTTATTCCACTAAAGGCAGAATTGAAAGTAAAAGATTTTGCTAGATTTAAATGCTACTATTGTGGATTATGTTGCCACATAAAAAAAGAATTTGGAAATATTCCTAGAATGTCTTTAAATTATGATATGACTTTCTTAGGATTATTACTAGATGGATTAAATCCAGATGAATTAGAAGTTTCATATCATCGATGCTCTCTTCATCCAGCTGAGAAAAAGCTTGTAATAGCTAATAACAAAGCTTTATCTTATGCAGCTGCTATGAATATTTCCTTATTTTATTATAAATTATTAGATGATGTAAATGATGATGAAAATTTAAAAAGTAAGTTTTTTTCATTAATTTTATCACCATATAAAAAAAAGTTTAGTTCTTCAATAGTTAAAGTAAATGATGATATAAAACAATGTTTAAACAAACTTTCCATGTTAGAAAATAATAAATCTTTTACTTCTATAGATGAAATATGTGATCCTTTTAGTAATTTAGTTGGCATAATCTTATGCGATTATCCTTATAAATTAATTGATGACTCTAAGGAGCTTAGAGATACCTTATATAATTTAGGTTATTCTATTGGCAAATGGATTTATTTAATAGATGCTTTAGATGATTTAAAATCTGATATGGAAAAAGGAAAATTTAATCCAATAAATTTTTTATATAATAAAGATTCCTTATTATATAATGAATTTATAGAATTTATAAAGCCTAAAATAGAATTTACTATTTTAAACTGTGGATATACATCAAAGGAAAATTTAAAAAAATTGCAACTTAATAGAAATAAAGATATACTATATAACATAATTGAACTTGGCTTAATGGATAAATATGTAACTGTTACTAAAAATCCAGAAAGTACAAATGAAACTAAAAGGAGAGATTTATAATGAATCCATATGAAGTGTTAGGAATAAAGCCTAATGCAACTCAAGACGAAATAAAAAGTGCTTATAGGAAACTTATAAAACAATATCATCCTGATAAATTTGTAGATAATCCATTAAAAAATTTAGCAGAAGAAAAAATGATAGAAATTAATAAAGCTTACGATATTTTAACTAAAAATTCTGGTGACAATAATAATTATACTTCTAGTAGTTCTTCTAATTATAACAATACCTCAACTGGTTCTTTTGATTTTCAAGAAATAAGAAGAGCTATTCAATCTGGAAATTATGCTTTTGCGGAAAGTAAGTTAAATTCTATTAATAATAGAACTGCAGAATGGCATTATTTATATGGTGCAGTATTACTTAATAAAGGTTGGTTTGATTCTGCTCTTGAACATATGAATACAGCGGTTTCTATGGATCCAAATAACTTTGAATACAGACAAGGTTTAAATTCCCTAAGACAAAGAGGTAATAACTATTCTAACCCTTACTATAGAACTACAAATACAAACAATGCTGATATGTGCAATTGCTGTATAAATCTTTGGTGTTTAGATAGTTTATGTGAATGTGCTGGTGGAGATTTAATTGGTTGTTGTTAGATATTCTAATCTGAAACTCAATGTTACAGTTATGTAAATTAAGTTTTATTAAAGAGGTGAACTTTCATGAAATCAAAATATATTGCTGAAAGTGGATTGTTAGTGGGATTGACTCTAGTAGTACTTTTTACTACTTCTATTTTCTCAATAAGTACTTTATCTATTTTAACAGTTGCTTCTTGCTTAATTCCAATATCTATTATAAGAACTTCAATAAAAAATGCAATTTTAGTTTATATTGCTTCAAGCATTCTTAGTTTTGTATTGATTCCAATTAATATTGCTGTTTATTATACATTGTTCTTTGGAATATATGGAATAATTAAATATTTTATAGAAAAGACTAGAAACTTGCCTTTAGAAATATTATTAAAATTAATTTCCTTTAATGTATTGCTAGGAATTACTTATTTAATTACTAAAAGCTTTTTAAGTATTATATATCCTAGTATTTCTTTATGGCTTTTATGGATAATAGCTCAAGCAGTCTTTTTTATTTATGACTATGCCTTAACCTTAGCAATATCTTTTTTCCTTAAGAGATTTAATAAGAATTTTTGACTTTTTTATTTTTAATATGTTATCTTTACTAAGTACAATGCATACTTCAATTAATAATTTATAGCAAATTATTAATTGAAGTATGCATTGTACTTATTTTTTGTACCTTTAGAATGATTTTTAATTAGTAATTATATTTTTCTATTAAATTTTTTAAAAATTCAACAGTTTTTATAGGTGCTTTTCCTATTGATGTTTCGCCCGCTAAAATAAAGCCTGTTGCACCAGACTTTATAAAATTATATATACATTCAACCTCTGAAATTGATGGCATTTTTCCAATTTTCATACTGTTAAAAAGATGTGTTGCTATAATTATATCCTTTTCCTTATTCTTATTTGCTTCTTTTAATATTCTTTCTTCATATATAGGTGTATCTTCTATTGATGTTTCAGGAATCAAATCTCCTCTTCCTATAACAATTCCATCAGATTCATTTAAAATACCTTTTATATTGTTAACTCCATTTAACGTTTCTATCTTTGCCCAAATTTTTACTTTATCTTCATTTAACTTATTCTCATAAAAAAATGATTTTATTTGTTTAATATCTTCTTTATATTCAACAAAGGATTGGCACACTATATCTACTTTATTTATAATCCCCCAGTTTATGGCCTCCTTATCTTTTTCACTTAATAAGATAGTTTTTCTTTCCAGATTTTTTATGTTACACCCCTTACCTTTTCTAATAATTCCGCCTTTTGCTGTAATAGCTCTAGTAAATCCATCCTGCTTATCTATAACATTAAAAATCATAGTATTATCTTTTATTCCTATTTGCTTATAATCTTTTTCATTTAAAATTTTATTTTCTATATTCAATGGAATTATTTTGATTTTCATCTTACTTATATTATTTTTTATTTCACTATATTTATCTTCACCACAAAAGTATATTTCTTCATCATCATAAACTTTATATATATATTCAAAATTATTGGATACTCTTACTTTAGTTCCTGAAAGATCCAATATTATTTCTATATCCTTATTTATTTCTTTTGCCTTTTTCAATATTTCTAAAAACTCTGTTGCACTCCCATGGATAAAATTAAATCTTAGTGCATTTACACCACTATCTATTATCCCCTTAAGTACAGTTCTGTCTTTTATATTTGGCCCTACTGTCCCTATTATATACATAATGTCCTCCAAATTATTCTTACTCTATTTATAATATTATACAAGGTTCTCAATTATCACTTAGAATAAATAAATTTCTCTATTCCCAAATTATATGAAAGTCCTAAAAGAATTATAATATTAATTAATTTCATAAACTTAACAAAAATGAATTATCATACTTACTTATTATTTTTCATATATAAAAAATGTAAGAAATTTTATTAGGAGATGTTTTAATTTTGAAGAAATTTAATTTAATTTTTATTACTTTACTTTTACTTTTCTCTTTAAGTGGCTGTATTACTGAAAATCCTCAATACATAAATTTTTCTACAAAACCAAATAATCATTATTATACTGACCAATTGAAGAATAAAATTTTAGGTGATGAAAATTTTACACTTTATGTTTTTGATACTAATTTATATAAAGAAATCGAAGTTTCAAAGAATGAAAATCCAATAATTAAAAACTTTATTTCTTCCTTAATTTCAGATAGTTACTCTGATGAACAAATTAATAAAAAGGAATCCTTTAGAATAAAAGTAGTTTTTAATGATGATAAATACTTAATTAAAATTTTTGATAATTCTATTGCTTCTATTTCTCCATGGGATGGTAATTATAAAGAAGATATTATTTCAGTAAAAGAATTGCCTTTAAGATATAATTTATTAGATTTTTGCAATCACATTGCAAATAAACCATTATCTAGTTAATTCTAATATTCTTAAT
>NZ_LZZM01000024.1 GCF_002006345.1 Clostridium puniceum | reverse complement strand
TAATTTTTCTCCGCCAAGCTTTTCATTGATATCTTTAGTTGTTTCACAACCAATTGCTATGGACATAATAGTAACAATAAGTTTTTGATATACGGAATATCTTACTTTTTTCATTTTGAGCTTAAAGTTCTCAATCGCCTTAAATAAATTGGCTTTTAAGCCAAATTGTAATACGGAAATTAGCCAATTAAAAGTAGTTTCTTCTTTACAGTTATCATTAGTAAATGTAAAATTATTCATAGGATAATACCTGCCTTTCTTAATTTTTTGTGTGTAAAGAAAATTATGCTTCAAGGCTTGGTATTATCCTTTATTTAATTTTCGGAAACCATAATATGGAAAATGCTATAGTTTCATTTGTACGAAACTTAGGTAATTAATTTGTTACATTAAAATATGTACATTAACTAATAATATGTAGTTTGTTTATCATAAAATATATATTATTTTTATTTATAAATTTATTATCACTTTTAAACTAATTAAATAGCAATCATTATAATTCTAATTACCATTGTATTTCAAATCCTACTCCAATTTCTTTTATAGGTAAAGCCTTATGTATTTATGCTTTAACTACAATGATAAAATAAGAAATCGCACATTCATTTTGAATATGCGATTATTATTATTTTCTATTTTATTAATTTATAAATTTAAGTAATGCTTAATTAGTACAGCGACTAGTCAACATATTATATTGGTAATATCTTATTCCTCAGCAACTAAGCGTTATATCTCATTTCAATTATATTAATAACTTTTCCATTATTAATTGCAGTAAATATTTTAAAGCCTTTTCCTCCTGATCGAAACCATAAATCTAGTTCCTTATCCTAACTTTTCTTTAACAACTTCTCTATCATCAAAATGCATTTTTGTATTTCCTATAATTTGATAATCCTCATGACCTTTTCCGGCTATTATTAATAAATCCTCTTCTTTTAACAAGTTTAAACCTTTCTCAATAGCTTTTCTTCTATCAACTATTTTTTCATATTTTGAATCTATAATTTCCATTCCATCTTCAATTTCTTCAATTATTTTTATTGGATCTTCCCATCTTGGATTATCCGAAGTTATTATGCAATAATCTGATAAAATTCCTGCTGCCATTCCCATTACTTTTCTTTTACTTTTATCTCTATCTCCACCACAGCCGAATACAGTAATCAGTTTTCCTTCTGTTATATCTCTTGCCATCATCAATAATTTTTCTAAACCATCTGGTGTATGTGCATAATCAACTATTATATTTTTATCTGCATTATTTTTTACCAGTTCAAGTCTTCCCGGAACATGCTTAATATTTAACACTAGTTTCAGAATTTCATTAATATCTATTCCAATTCCATAACATGTGCCTATAGCAGCTAAAACATTATAAACTGTAAATTTTCCTTGAACATTTATTTTTACTTCTTGTCTAATATTTTTAAAATTCAATGTAAACATTACTGAATCATTTTTATATTTTATTTCTGTAGCCTTAATATCTGCATTTTCATCAATTCCATAAGTTAAAATTTCACAGGTACATTTCTCTATAATTTCCTTACCTACTTTATCATCTAAATTAATAATTCCAAGGTTACATTTATAAAATAGCTTCATTTTTTCATTTTTATAATTTTCCATCGTCCCATGTTCTTCAAGATGATCTTGAGATAAATTTGTAAAAACACCTACATTAAAATCACAAAAATCAACTCTGTGTTTTGCGAGCGCTGATGAAGTTACTTCCATAACTACATTTTCAGCCCCCTTATCAATACATTCTCTAAAGATAGCTTGAAGTTCTAGTGCTTCTGGTGTTGTCGGATTTATCTTTTCTATACTTATTTCTTTATCCTTTAATTCATAACCTAAAGTACCTATTAGCCCTGTATTTTTTCCATAGCCTTCTAATATATCTTTTATATAGTGTATAACTGTAGTTTTCCCATTTGTTCCTGTAACACCAACTAAATTAATTTCTTTTGAAGGTTCCTTATAAAATAAATTTGCTATGCTTGCCAAAGCGCTTTTTGTATTATTTACCTTTATTAGAGCTATATTTTCATTTTTAAACTGAAATTCTTCCTCAACTATTATTGCTACTGCCCCATTTTTAATAGCTTTATTTATAAAATTATGTCCATTGACATTATTTCCATTTATACATACAAATATTGAATTTTCCTTAATCTTTCTAGAATCATAACAAATATTTGCGATATCCATATATAAATCCCCATTAATTGATGTATAATCCAAATCTCTTATTAATTCATATAATTTCATTTTGAATCCTCCTTTAAATCTTTCTACTATAACTAATTATATAGAACATATTCACAATAAATAGTGTATATATTGTTTGATATATTGTAAAAAGTGCTTTATGATTTATTTAAATAAAAAATTATTTAGAAAGGTTTTGTTTTTATGGACGAAAAAACTTCTAGTAGTAAATCAGGTTATTTAAATAAAGATTTTCAACTATTTCATTTGAAGGACAAAAAAAATCAAGACTTCGAATTTCATTACCATGATTTCAATAAAATAATAATATTTCTTTCTGGAAAAGTTACATATTTAATTGAAGGAAAAACTTATTATTTAAAACCTTGGGATATTTTGCTCGTAAACAACCATGATGTTCATAAACCTATAATTGATCCTTCTGAAACTTATGAAAGAATAATTATATGGGCTAATTCAGATTTTATAGAAGATCATAATTATGAAAATTGCGACCTTTCAACCTGTTTTAAATTAGCAAATGAAAAAAGCTTCAACCTTATTAGACTTGAAGCTAAATTTCAAAACCATATGCAATTTATAATAAAATCACTCCAAATATCTTTTAATTCAAATGATTTTGGCAGTAAACTTTTAAGTAATTCATTATTTGTTCAATTGCTTATTTATTTAAATAGAGTACATCTTGGGAACATGTATTTAAATGATAATGATTCTCTAAAATATGATAAGCAAATTGAAAAAATATTAAAATATATTAATATTAATTTACGTACAGATCTTTCAATTGAATTTTTATCTCAAAAATTTTATATCAGTAAATATTATCTTATGCATAAATTTAAAAAGGAAACTGGTTATACTCTTCATAACTATGTAATGCAAAAAAGACTTTTAATGGCAAAAGATCTTATAATAAATGGAGAAGCAATCACTAAAGCCTCCTCCCAATGTGGCTTTAATGATTATTCCTCCTTTCTTCGTTCCTTTAAAAATATGTTTAATAAATCTCCTAGTGATTTTTCACCTAAATTAAAAAGAGAACCAATAAAATAATTATTACTGTATGAATTCTCTTTTATTTGTTATTATATATGTCAATAAATAAACTACATATATTAAGTTATTGCACATATTTTTTAATATAGCAAATTAATTAGAACTTATGTATTACAAAATACTTTAGTTAAATTTAATATGGCAATATCCAGTTGGATTTTTTTCTAAATAATCTTGATGATATTCTTCTGCTGTATAATATTTTTCTAATGGTTTAACTTCAGTTACTATTGGTTCTTTGCATTGCTTTTGTATTTCTGTTTTACTTTTAGTAATTATATCTAAATCTACTTCATCAATATAATAAATTCCACTTCTATATTGAGTACCAACGTCACCTGCCTGTCTATTTATTGTTGTTGGATCAATTATACTCCAAAACTTATCTAACAATACATCTAATGAAACTAATTTTTCATCATAAGTTATGTAACATACCTCTACAAAATCTGTATCATTATGACATACTTCTTCATAAGTTGGATTTTCTGTTTTTCCATTTGCATATCCTACTTCTGTTTCTATTACTCCTGGTATTATAGCAAAAAACTTTTCTACGCCCCAAAAGCATCCACCACCTAAAATTATTTTTTTCATTTTATCATCTCCTCGTAGTAACATTATATATCTAATTAATAATTCATTACAATTATTTTTAGATTTATATATAAGTTCTAATTAAGAAAGTTCATAATTTAGTTGGTTGTCTTATCCAATTACTCTAATATAGAAATTAAATCTTAATGAACAAAATTTTTTAGAACATATATAATAAACTTAGTTTTCTATGACTATAACCTTTTTAAATCCTTTTATCTTAAAATCAATAGCAAAAAACATTTTGAATAAAATAAGCTGAGCAAAATACCTAATGACTTTTCGTCTAAACTAAAAGAACTCTCTTAAAGCAGGTATACTTTAAGAGAGCCAAAATTTATCAAAAAATTTATGGGGAGTTTTTTATTTAATTAAATAGATTTTTTGCAATAAGTTAATAATCTAATGCTTTGCAGCCATAGATTTATCTTCAAGTCCCTTCATCTTAAAATTTATATCAGAAAGAATTTGGAATATTATACTATCACTTTTTCTACTCAATAAAGCTTCCTCTAATTGTTTATTTAAAACTTTAATTGCATCAGTTAAATCATTAATTTCTTTTTCTTTTTCATCAATTCTATTATCTCTAACTTTTATCTCTTCTTTTAAAGTTTTTAATTCTTTGCTAAATAGTTCTATATTACTATAAGCTGCTCCTTGCATTTTTTTAATTGAAACATCTATTTGAGTATCTTTATATATTTTATGGTTTATCACATCAAATATTTTGTTTTTATTACCATAGTCTATATATGATATTAGTTTTCTATCTACGTCTCTCAATCCATTTGAAACTCTAAAAAGTGCATTATTTAATACATTCAATACTTGTATTCCTAGTCCATAAGCTTCGTTATTTTTTTCACACACAATGAATGTATTAATTTTATTTTGAATATTATCCAATGTACATAAGCGCATACTTCTTTCATTATATATGTCAAAAAAGTTTTGTTGAATCTCATAGCTGGCATTTCCTTTTCTAGCTTCTATAATTATGCCACCTGATTCTCCACTTTTCTTCATAATAAAACAATAGTATTTCTTTAATAATATTTTAGTTAATTTAGAATACGAGTCATTTGCTTTATTTTTTTCTTGTTTTATTGTACTTACTATTACAGTAAACTTTAAATTTTTAAACAATTGTGGTAATTCATTAACAAATTGTGCTCTTTGAATCTTATTAATATTTCTATAAACATTTTCTTGAAGTATTAAATCATCTAATGAAATACTGCTGCCATTACCAAATAATTTATTTTTAAATTCACTTAATTTTCTTCTCAATTCACATTCTCTATTTTTTGATTCAATAGAATAATCATATTCAAATATTACCCCTACCATTGAAAGATTATCATTTGTTTCCGTACCTAAAAAACCTCTCTCATCCACAAACATAACATATCTTTTACCCATATTTTTCTCCCCTTTTACAATTATTCCGTAAACGCATTTCTAATTATTTCCAATTAATTTATCAAGTATTTATGAGGTATAAATTAACTTGTTTATATATGCTGCCATATTTTTGATGCTAACGTTATTATGCAAAGGAAATTTAAATTTTAACCCTATTCTATTTAATTATGTTTTAATCATTTTCCCCGTCCTCCCTTGTTTCCCTTATTTTTTCTATATAGTATTTATTCTACATGAATTTAAATTTCCCTTTATTTTTTTAACATTATTTTCAATAAATTAGTACGTTTGCAAAATATATATTAATAATTTAGAACATACTTACCTAGTTCTAAATAAATATATGTTATGTAAATTTCGTTTAGAATAAATTTTCTAATTATATTTTTAAATTCTGAAAATTATAATATATGCTACCAAAAATAATAAATTATAAAATAATTATTCTAGTTCCTACTACCCTATAAATAAACATATATAAGTTAAAGATAGGATACTTGCTTTACAAATATCCTATCTTTATTCAAAAATTATAACAATATTTTATTTATTTTTACCTTTGCCTTGTGAATTTGAATTACTACTTCCACTGTTATCTGATTTTGCAGAATTTCCTTTACTATTATTACTACTTTCTGATTTTGAAGAACTGCTATCACTATTATTCTCTGTCTTTATATTACTATTCTTATCTTCCTTCGAAGAATTACCTTGTGAATTTGAATTATCATTCTTATTTTGCTTTTCAACTGCAGCCTCTGGATATTTTTGTTCTTGGCTAACATTAACTTCTTCTTTTTTATTATGTCCATTGCTGGCTTTATTATTAGAAGACTTATTGTTCTTTTCTGTTTCTATAATCGAAACTTCATCAGCATCAGTTGTTGTTCCAGTTGAAGTCACTGCATTTGTTGCTGTACTATCAGCTTTAGTTCCATTAGTTGTTGTACTATTAGTTGTAGTTCTATCAACTGTGTTAGTTGCTGTACCAGTACTTGTACTACCTTCCGTAGTAGTTTCGATGCTTACATTTTTTCTTAATTCCTTAGTCTTCTTTTGTATGTCTTTTACAGAACTATTCTTATATTCTTCTACTGTTATTGCTGGGTCTAACACTTGAAGCTTTTGTATAAGATTTAACTTACCTGGTGTTATACCTAGCTTTCTTGCTTCATCTCTTCTTGCGAGTGCAACATTTTCAGTTTCAACTTCAGCTTGTACATCATTATTACTTAAGGTTTCATCTACTATATTTTTTAAAGATTCATCTAATTTTACTGCAGCTCCTGTTGTCTTATTTGTTGATGTAGTAATTTCAATCACTGATGAACCATCTTCATTTATGTACCCATCAGAAATTGCATTGGAAATTACAGTACTGACTGCATCATTCACTTTAGAATCTAATAAATCAGTACCTTCTAATATAGTCTTTCCCTCTTCATTATATGCTTCAACTGATACTACTGTATCAAAAGCATTTACACCTAATTCAACACTTGGATTAATATCCATACTAACATATACTACAGGAGTTTTTGCATATGCATATCCTCCTCCTGCTAAACTTAAAACCACTGCTACTGATAATGCCAAAGCTATCTTTTTTTTCATAAGTATTCCTCCAATAATATTATTTATTTTATTTTTGCGTTCAGACTTTTCTTTATAATATCCAGCCTTTTTCATTACTGACTTTTTAATCCGTTTAGTAGTAGATGAATCTACCGATAAATTAATATCTTTTTCTAGTAATAACTTGGTGTCCTCAATATTCAAATTATCTAATGCTCTAAATAATTTATCTTCCATCTATACAAGTCCTCCTAATACTTTTTTAAGCTTTTGGATACATCTTGATACTTTTTTATCAATAGTATTAACTTTAATACCTATATCCTTAGAAATATCTTTTGAACTTTGGTGAAAATAATATTTTCTTATTATTATTATTTCACTATCTGGTTCTCCAAGTAACTTTATTGCATCTATTAATTCAGAATTACTTTCCTTGACTAAAATAGAATTAGCCACTTCGTCTGAAGTTGTATATAAACTTTCAGCTATATCATCTATAGGAACATGCTTATTATTTTTATTTTTTCTATACATATCTATTGCTTTTCTTTTTGCTACAACTGATAAAAATGCTTTAATTGATCCTTTGGTTAAATCAATTCTATTTTTATAATGAAACACTTCAAAAAATACATCACTTACACATTCTTCAATATCTTCTTTTGAATAAATACCAGAAAGTTTATTAAATATGATTGTATAAACGAGTGCCATATAATCATCCATCATTATTTTTAAACCCATTTCAGGTTTATTATTCAATATGTTAAGTAATTCCTTATCTGAAATCAAAATGCACCTTCTTTCTATCAAATTTGATTCCTTTATAATATATTTCGTAGTAGAATCAGAAAATCTGACAAGCTTAAGAAAAAATACATTTTATATATTTTTTTCTTAAGCTAGTTTATTTACTCCTTTTTTAGAAAAATAACTTAATAATTTATAACTAAAATTTTATATAATTTATAAAAGTCCTATATAAAATAAAAGCTAAACATAAAAAGAAATAAATAAAACATACCCTATGGGTCCATTTTATAACTCCCTTTATATGCATGATTTATTAGTAAAAGTTTATAAATATGTTTTAATAATCCTTTGTATTTTATTAATTATTTTTATTTTTTTCTTTACTACTATTTTGCGAATTTGAGCTATTACTCTTTTCTGTATTTCCATTATTTTTATTTTCAGCTTTATTAGCTACATCTTCTACTTTCTGATTTTTATTAATGTTTTCATCTTTTTGGTTTTTTGAAACATTATTTTCTTTATTATTAGTATTATTAGGAGAAGAATTATTTTTTTCTTCATTAACTGTATCTATATTAGTATCAATATTTGCACTTTCATTGTTAGTATGGATACTTATATTTTCATCATTAATAGAATCCGATTCATCCTTATTAATATCTTTTCTTAATTCTTTAGCTTTCTTTTGTATATCTTTTACAGAGCTATCTTTATAGTCTTCTATAGTTATTACTGGGTCTAATTGTTGAAGCTTTTGTATAAGGTTTAGCTTACCAGGTGTTATTCCAAGTTTTCTTGCTTCATCTCTTCTCGCAAGTGCAACATTTTCAGTTTCAACCTTTGCTTCTTTATCATTATCACTTAAAGTTTCATCTGCTACTTCCTTTAAAGTTTCATCTAATTCAGCCCCAACTTTTTCTTTATCTGTTGCTGTAGTAATTTCAATTCCAGATGAGCCATCTTCTTTTATATATCCCTTCGAAATCGCATTAGAAATTACAATGCTGACTGCATCCTCTACCTTAATATTTACTAAATTAGCTCCTTCTAATATATTTCTTCCATCTTCGTTATACGCTTCAACTGATACTACTTTATCAAAAACATTTACTGATAATTCAACACTTGGATTAATATCTACACTTACATATGCTACTGGATTTTTAGCATATGCATACCCTCCTCCTGCTAAACTAAAAATCATTGCTGCTGATAATACTACTGCTATCTTTCTTTTCATAAAAATTCCTCCTAAAATATTATTTATCTTTTGTATCAAGTTATTATTTTCTCTATAGATACCACTCTTTTTCATTACTGATTTTTCAATATTCTTCCTAGTAAAATAATCTACTGATAAATTAATATCTTCATTTAATAATAAAGTAGTATCCTTAATATCTAAATTATCTAATTCTTTAAATAATACTTTTTCCAATTTCAATCCCTCCTAATACTTTTTAGCATCCATATGCATCTAAATGCCTTTTATCAATATTGTTTATTTTAAAACTAAGATTATGAGAAAATTCTTTTAGTTTCCTTATAACTCATATTTAATTTAAAACTTTTGATCTATATAATACATTTCGCATTATAAGAATCTAATCTGACTAGGTAAATTAAGGAATTTCATCATTTTCTAACTCAATTAAAATTTTTTTCATTAATAAAGACTATAAACAGTAGCTTATTTATATTAAAATATAAGCAAAAAAGAGTCCTTTTTTAGACTCTATCTTATAAAATTATCATTATTGGTTAAAATTTTGTTAATTTTCTGATATTTATCTACAAATCATTGTAATTCAAAATATTTTTGTGATATATTAATTTTATAGTGTATATAGACATTTAATTATTATCTAAAATTTCTTTTTACTTTTAGTAATTCTTAATTCAATCAAGAATTAAATTCTAGATAAAGTATATCTTAGAAATTCAATCGAAGTATAAAACTCAATTTATTTTTTAAATATTATATATAAGTTCTAATTAATAAAATTCATAGCTTGGCAAAACAGCTTTATATTATTCGATGAGTTTGCACAAAATAAATCTAGATTTATTTTGTGAGGTGATTTAAATGGTTATTATAAAAGATAATCAAAATGCAATATTAGAACTAGAATCAGCAATGAAAAAGACTAAAAATGTACGAATGTATAAACGATATTCTGTTGTTTTAAAGCACTTTCAAGGTTTTAAAAA
>NZ_LZZM01000023.1 GCF_002006345.1 Clostridium puniceum | reverse complement strand
AAAGTGAAGGCAAGCATTATTATATTGCTATGAGCCATGTAGCCAAAAAACTAATACGTGTTATTTTTTATCTTTTAAAAACCAATACCTCATTTGTTCCACAAATGTAATTCCTTAAATTTCCAAGAAACATAGTTGCTTTATTTGTCATGCACTTTTTTATTGACTAAAAAATATGATTTTTTTATTAACTTATATTGACTTCATATAGTTAGTCTCATCCATCTGCCACATTTACTCTTTCTGTTTCGGATAGTTATTGGGCTTTACTTTGTTTTGCAAGTTTACCCACAGAATTGAGCCTCAAATATGATTCGTGTACCTCAGACCAAGGCTTTGCCGCCGACTTCCTTCAGATTCCACCTCGCGATGGACACCCTTGTCTTAAGCTAATGGTTGGCACTATCAGCCCCCATTACGGACTTTCACCGATTAGTACGTGCCCATGCTGGGCACACAAACAAAAACGCCTCAACCCTCATGGTTAAGCCGTTTCTTAATGCAACTTGGTACTCCCAGCGGGAATCCCCAGTCGAATTCTGTTATATTCTATAATCTTCTGTTATGTTCTGAAACCCTCTATTTTACTACGTTTTAGCGTTTCTCACAGATTCACTAAAACCCGTTAAATTTGCTTTAATATCGTCGAACAATCCCCGAACAATCCCCTTTTTCTCTATTCATATTGTTGATAAAACGTGAAGGACTGCTCCACAACATTTACATATATTGATTAATATATATTAATGTCGTTCTAGACCTCATATTTACAAAGTGGCTCTTTTTTTGGCTCTCTTATATTTTTACTTGCATTTTTTTATTAATGAGTAAATCTGAATCAACTACTGTTGTGGATTGACCAAAACATACATAATCGTTAGTTTCCTTAGATATTTTGTATCCAGCACTTTTTAATAGTTCAATTTCTTTTTTAAACGTTTCGATTGAAGTATCTTCCCTAAATATTTCTATTGCTTCTTTAATTACCATAAAACCCTTACCTTTCTATAAATATTATTTATTGTTGGTTATTGCTATGTGTAACATATGTCTCCACATATCTATCTCAAAGTCAAACTTCTCTTTTCATGCTCATGTTTATATATGTATCTAAATTTCTACTGGCAATTATCACTTCGTTAGAACTCCGTCCATATATTTCAATTGCTTTATGTAGATTTGCTCTAGCTATTTCCATAGCTTGGTTAAACTTAGAAATAGCTTCATCATTTTTCAATTTTAATTCCCTCATTTTCCCCCATATATTATCTCCTTATTTACTTTAAATACTTGCTATGAACTCAATTATATATATACATTTAATTTTTCACAAATTTAAAAAACTTTAACCAAATCCACTTGAATTTAGTTAAAGTTTTTCCATATTTTTTCATTAAATTTTGCAGTGTTTTTTATTACTCATTGTCATTATTAATTTGCATCGTGAGTCATTAATTGATATCCATTATTTTGTGTCACCTTAGATATTGTGCTATTTTGAGTACTCTTAGTATGTGTAGTTTTTGTTGAAGCAAACGCAACATTAGATAGTAGCATTGATGTTGCAAGAACTGCTAGTACAATTTTTTTCATAATTTCACCTCCTTCAAAATTCAAACTAAGCGACAAAGCCTTAGTTTAAGTTTGTAATATATTAATATAATTTGCGATAAAAAAATATTTTTTTTAGATTCCTTTAATCTGTTTTGTTTTTTCCCTTGATTTTTTGCTAAAATATTTGCTTTTCTCGTCATTTCGACCTCTATAATACTCACTAATCTCTGAGTAGATTAAAGAGTAATCTATATTTAATTCTTTAGCTCTATCTGCCATTAACATTAAATTTTCTTTGTTCTCTTTTTTTATATAAATCAATGTCAATTCATAGAGTATTTTTTCAATTAGGTTTACATTCTCTATATCTTTTTGCTCACATATCTCTAATGCTTGTACAAGATAATGCTCGACATCTTCATTTAGGTTTTCAAGTATCTTAGATGCAAAATATAGATACTCTCCCATATCTTCATTATATGTGCTATATCTCAAACATTCTTTAATATACATTGATGCTGATTTGTAAATTTTTTTATTAAGGTACAATTCAGCTAAATTCCTGTAAGTCATAGCTATAAAGTGTTTATTATCGTATTCTATAGAAATATTTAGTGTTTCTTTATACTTTTCTTCTGCTTCATTAAATTTATGATAATCATTCAAGCAATTTGAATGGTTCATTTTTATTTTTAATAACATCTTTTTATCTTTTATCTCAAATTTCTCTAGTATTTCAAAATATTCTAAAGCGGTATCATACTCACCTATTTTTTTATATGTAGTCGCCTTATAATACAATATCATTATAGAAAGTTCATCTTCCATTATAAGATTATTTAGTTTCTCTGCGTAATCTAATTGCTGTAATGCTTTAATATAATTCATTGTAGCTATATTATTTCTGGATTTATATATAAAAAACGTCACTTCCTCGATACTATTATTGATGCTCATTTTTAATCCAATATCGCACATATAATCACTTTTAGAATACCTGTTTTTATTGTAGTAAAAATCAGCAGATAATTTATATAACTTTATTTTATTATTATCTGTAATATTATACTTTTCAATTAATTCTTCAGCTTCAGACAACTTTTTGTCAAACAAATCTATGTCTTTAATTTCTTTTAATTCCTTCATAATGCTATTAGTGAAAATATAATTTGCTTGCTCATCTTCATCTTGCATAAGTTCTTTTGGCATAATTAATTCAATCTTTATTCCTTTTTCATTTATAATTTTATTAAAATTTCCAGCAATTCCAGTAGCTAAGTTAATACTTAACTTTTTCTTATCCTTTTCAACTTGACTTAGCCAATTTGTAGTACAAACACCTTCTGCAATTTCTTCCTGAGTTACGTTAAGCATTGTTCGTATTTTTTTTATTTTTTCATGTGTTGGCATAATTTCATTATTAAACATTTACGTTTTCCCCTCTCTCTTTACAGAGATGCTAAAAACTAAATGCAAAATTTGCACATTATGTAATTAAATTCTATACCGTGGACAAACTCACATGAATATACTATAATTACATTGCTTGCATTATGTTGTTAGCATTTCTTTGGACTCTGCAATGTTATGATTTGCCGGTCACTAATTGCAGGGTTTATTGTTTGAAAAATTTAACATATGTTCCTATATATAAGTATATTACATTAATTTAGATTAATATTCAATAAGTCTTAAGTTAATTTTCGTATTATATATTCTTATTTTTACAAAAAGAAAACCCCATCGTAATTTTATTTTACGGTGGGGTTTACTTTTTTACACAATATGTTTTAATTAGTAATTTAATTATAACTCATGCATTGGAAAAGTAAACAATTATTTTTACATAAAGTAGACAGCATTTACATTATAGGTTTATAATGTAAATATATTTCATTTCCATTATAAATTATTACATAAATGTTTTAGTTTGTAGGAATAAGTTATAAGTTAATATGACTTAGTATTAATTAATAGTAATAAAGGGAGATAATAACCATGTTAGAAATTCAAAGTGACCCACGTACATTAAGAGAACTATTAACCGATTTAGTTGAAAACTTTAAATTTGAATTAAGTTTTTTAAGTAGAGCCACGGGCATTGATATAAATTCATTAGAAAAATTTTATAATGGACAAATTGAGGAACTAGACTTATTTTTATCTCTTGAACAATTTTCTAAATTTACACGGGTTATTTCATCATTAGCTATGGATATAACAATGGTAAAAGATGATGATAGAGTACAAGGGGCAATTGAATACTTAACGGCATATGGACTTAAGCTTAATTTAGAAACAATATCCATTTATGCCGATGTCTCAATGGAAGATTTAGAAAGCTTTATGAAAGATACTAATTCAATTTCATATGAAAAAAGATATAAAATAGCAACGAAATGTTTATTTTTACGTTTCTTATTTAAAGAAATATCACAATAAATATAAATAGAATTTTATATGGGAACACAAAAAAGGCTACTGATACATTTATCAGTAGCCTTAATTATAAATACTTATTTTCTATCGAAATATAAATTACGTATATGTTCAAATTCATCTGATTTGTCAACTATCTCCATTAACTTAGGTAATAATAACTTTTTATTTGGGAAGATAGCGTTGTAATTATCTATGAATTGAACTTTACTTAAATTTTCATTATGAAGTCTAATTGAACTTTCTACTAAAAATGACTTAAACTTTTCAAAATCTTCATATGACAATGAATATGCACAAAATAATTCTAAGTTATCATCTTCCTTTATTCCAATCTTTTCCATCGCTTTGCAGATTCCTATAAATAGCATTTTTTGCTTGTTCTCTAATTCATACAATCGTTTTTCCAAGTTATTGTTAATATCAGTATCGTTCAATTATAATACCCCCCAATCTATAATTTGTGATACCCACCATGCAACATCATTAGCAGTAGTATATCCAACCCCCATATTAGTTAGAGCTGAAAGAATTTGGTCTGCAATTGTAGTTCTAACAACAGTTGTCCATGTTGATAACTCATCCAAAACATCCGCTATTTCATAAGAGTATTTCACCATATTATTTACAGTAGATGTGCTAAATCCTAAATACTTTAAACCATTCAATGTAGTTTTTAATCCACTTGAACGAAAAACTCTAGCAGCCGCTTTTAATGCTGCTTTACCAATTTTACCTTTAACACCCTTTGATTCTTTTAATGCATCTTCACTGATAGGTGTTGTAGTAATTCCACTTAAATCTAAAGTAGTAGTTGTTGTATCTTGTTTAGTATCTTTCTTTTCTTTGCTCTTGTCAACCTTAGATTCAATCTTAACAGTGTTATTGTCCTTAACTGACGCACTTGCAGATAATGTAGGTAATAACCCCACTGTTAGGCATAATGATAATACAAAAGCGAGTAACTTATTTTTTTTCATTGTTTCTTCCCCCCGTTTTTCATTTTGTCTTTTATTATTTTGTTAGACTTATTTAACATTATCACAATAATTATGCCAAATAAATACATATTGTCCTAAGTTAATGAAATTATGAATTAAAATGAGATATTTTACATAAAGTTCTTTTTACGCCTATAAATATACGTTTTACGATTTTTTTATTTCATAGAACCATGAGCCTAAAGAACTTTTTAACTCATTGCATTTATTAAGTGGTAGGTACTGCGTTTCTATCCATACGCCTTTACCGTTGCCCCTCACGTAACACATAACGCCCTTGAAATGCTCTAAGGCTCTATTTATATTAACCCCGTCATATGTGGCAGAATCGGGCGGTAAATAGGTCGTAACGATGTACCCTCTTGAGTCTGTTGGGGCTTGAATGGGTATGTTAATATCAATGGCATTACAGAACCTATATGCAAGGGCTTTCCAACTGCAATTAAAATATATAGCCATATCGACGGTACTATCACAAAAGCACATTTCAAAAATTATATTAGGGGCTGAAACATGATTCATTTCGTAAAGTTTCTCGTACTTAACGCCCCTGTTTTTAAAGCCCAACGCACTAAAGTTATTACATAAGTTTGTAGCATATGAAACCGCCCCACTATTTGCAGAACTGACAAGAGCCTCAACCCCATTTCCAGACCCGTCAAAGGCGTTCATGTGTAAGCTGATAAATATATCAACCTTCGCATTATTTGCCTTTGTCGCTCCTTCTGATAGTTCCGCATTTGCATTTGCTCATTACTATTACAATCAATAACCGTATGACCGTATGAAGTTAATACCTGGCTTACTGCCTTATATAATTCTTGCATTTGCTCATATTCTTTTACAATGCCAACTGCTCCGACACAATTTGAGGAATGTCCGCCCCTTAATCCTATAATCATAATTATTGACCCCCTTTATTATCGCTTATCCCTGGTGTAGTAGGGTCGATTATAACCCCTAATATTATCAATATACCTAATATTGAATTAAGTATATCCGCCCAATTATCGGGGAATACCTTATAACCTAATAATTGAGTAACTCCAACTATTGCACTTATTAAAGCCACCCAAAAGCCTTTATTTGTTAATCTGTTTTTTAAATTTATATTCATTTTTATACTTCCCCCTTATTTGCAAATTCGTCTATTCTGTGATGAGCCGACTTGACGGTGTTTTCAACCGTTGCAAGTCTGACCGCTATATCTGTATTAAATTTATCTTGGCTATTTAATTTACCTTGAATGTCGATTATCCCTTGACTGATATAAGACAATTGAACTTCGATTTTTGTTTGTTGAACTGTTTCGGTTTGTATATCCTTTCTGTATGTGTTTTTATAGGTCATATACCCTATATAAGCCCCCGCAATTGCACAACCTAAAGTAAGTGCTACATTAACATTTTCCATTCTGTACCCCTCCAAAAAAGGCAATAAAAACCTGCTAAGCAAAGTCAATACTTTTTAGCAGGTTTTTTCACCTTTTTTTCTTTAATAAAAATTTACATAATAAATAGACCAATTAATTTATTAAATTTTTTCTTGGTCTATTTTACGCAAATTATTTTTTTGTTCTATTAATCTAAATTGTTGATGTATACACAATATAAGAATGTTTACGAATTAACGTAACTTCATATAATACTCAATTAAATTTGTTTCTTAACTTTTGAGTATACTTCAATATCGTTGCCCTCTGTATCTCTGAATTCCAATACCCAGTTATCTAATATTTGAACACAAGGAAATACTATTTGCACCCCCAATTCCTCTATTTTTTTTATGAAAGCATTAATATCACTTACCTCAAAACTCGGAAGGCAATTATCACCATAAACAACCTTTTCACCAACCTCTTCATTATCAAACAACAAAAATCTGAAACCACCTATTATAAACAAACCAACATGGTCTTTTTCTGTCGGTATACCAAGAATTGATTCATAAAAATTACAAGCCCTTTTCATATCCTTTACACATATGTATAAAGAATTTAATTTGATTTCATACTCCATAAAAATCCTCCTTTACTGCTTCTGCAACATAATTTACTATCATGTATTATTATATATACACATTATATTATAATTGTATTTAATTACAAGTTCTTCATATGTCCATATCAACATTATTCTCTAACAGATTCTATTTTCAAACCTTACTATATACTTCCTTTACTCTTGCATAATAAATCCTTAAGAACTTATTCAATCCTGCTATTTTAGCCACTTTTTCAGCTTTTCCTTCTGATTCTTTCTTTAACATATAGTCATATACAACTGAATCCTCTATCGGTTTTATAGCATTTAAAGAAGTCATTATTTCATATCCTGTTTTTCTCAAATATGAAGATCCTCGTTTCGATATCTTTTGCCTTGTCCCTTTAAAATTGCCTGATTCAAATGGTGGTGCATCTATTCCCGCATACGCTATTAGAGCTTTACCATTATGGAATCGCCTTATATCTCCAATAGAACCTATTAATCTTGGTGCTAAAACATCTCCTACTCCAGGCATTGCTCTAACTACATTATACTCATCTAATTTTTTTGCTAATTCTTGCATTTGTAACAATATCATTCTTATAGTTTTTTCTACTTCTTTAAAAACTCGTGTTGCTTCAATTACTAACATTTTTGTAGATTTCATTTGAGCGCTAAGAGTTGTTATGCTTTCTTTTGCCAATGTATATATACTCTTTGCTTTAGCTTCGTTAGCATGATATCCTTCTCTTTTTGCCCATTTTAAATAACTTTGGATAAACTGTTTTTCACTTTTTTTAGTTATGTTATCATAATGCCAATATTCTTTAACAAATGAATTAAGTTTGTATTTCCCAATATAATCATTGTTTCTTAATAAGTTAGTAATCCCAGGCATTGTTTTATCCAATAAATTAGCTAAATTAATCTTGCATTTAATCTTTATAGCTACATATTGATTATATTGCCTACAAAGTGTATTTAACTCATCATACAGTACATCAGATACACAGTAATCATTAAGATGAAACCAATTATCTATTCCATAATTTGAAATTTTTATAGAATCAATCTTATCTGTTTTTCCTTTTCTGAGAGTAAGGCTTGAATATTTTTTCATCATTAATGGATTAATTACTGCTACAAAAATACCTTTTTGTTTCAAATAACTTAAAACAGGTAAATGATATGCTCCAGTAGCTTCAAGTGTAACTCTACTTTCTTCATCAAAATCAAGAATAATATCTGCCAGGTCGGATAAATCTTTTTCAGTATGTTTTATTTCATATGGTGTCCTAATTACTTCTCCATATGGTTTCATAATACATACTGTACTTTTTCCTTTTGATATGTCTATTCCTACACTTATCACGTTCATTCTCTCCATTCATAAATTAATAATTGTACCCATCACACTTATTACTATTCATTTTGGTTAGTTACACGAAAGCCACTAAATTGGTTTCAACCTGCTTAATCGAATATCTATAACAAGAGATGGTTAACAGTTTTTATTACGGAAGTAAAATTCCTAAAAGACTCACGTAAACCAATTACTCTTTATATTATAGTAAAAAAATAAGTGATAGCTTTCTAATCTTTTATAAGATTATCTGCTACACTTATAACGTACCAAAAAGACTTCTTAAAAAGTCCTGAAGAACTGCCCTAAAATTAATTTGTTGAATAATATCTTATTCCAGTAATCAACTTGTATTGCTCCGCCGTGATTTTCTCACCGACTACAAATATTTTAACTTGCTCATTTTTATATAATCCCATGTTGTAATATCTTTGGATTTTCTCGAACCAATCCATTTTATACGCCCCCTTGTAGCTGACCAATTAAAATATCTTTTTGAACCAATTCTAGCAATAAGTTTGCGTTGTCCTGTTCTAGTAATTGCTCGGCTGACAATGGAATATTATTAGTCATTTCGTCAATTTCTTCCTGGGTGTAATAGTCCACTTTTAATTGCTTTGTGGCTACGTCCACATGGTAAGACTTTATATTAATAAATATACTTTCTAATGTTCCGAACTCCAATTCTATAAACTCAATATCATGTATATTTTTATCTTTTAATTCGGGATATATATTTATATCTTGTTCTTTGGTGGTTTCCATCAAACCGCCTTGACCCTCGGGCGTAATAAGTAAAATATTGCCCGTTGCTATTTCATAATATACTTTTGCTTTTACTTCCTTCATTAGCTTTTTACCTCCAATTTTTTAATATGCAATTGCGACATATCTCCAGGTTACACCCACCGCAAGGTTTGAAACTGTAACCGTTCCACCACTTACGGCAATACCGCTACCCCATTGAATATATGCGTTAGCATTACCCGCGGCATCCTTAATTTGGTAATTAAGTCCCGTTGAACCTTCATAAACCGCCAATTTTAAAACTGTTCCTGTTGAATAATTGGTAACATCCGTTTGATTTATTAAATATATGATTACTACATCGGGCGTAAAACTAAGGTTTATTGTTTGGCTCGTAGTAGTGCCGAAAGCGGTATATTTTCCGCCTAAACTGGCTAGGGTTAACCCCCACCAACGCCCATTATATTTTTACCGCTTAAAATATTACTTGATATTAAATCGGGTTGGTTAACCTTCGCCCAACTTGACCCGTCATAGTACCCAGCCGATGGTTGCATATATGCGTTATTATTATTATCTCCGTATGATGTACTATACACACCCGCCGTAAACCTTACTCAATCGCCTGTTAACATATGAATAACCCTCACCATATAAAAGAAAATCATTGACTAGGGCTTGTTTAAATTGAAAGCCGTCTAGGGTGTCCCCTGTGGTGTCATTCAATAAATTAACCCTATAATCTTCGATAGGCGTTACTTTCCCGCCCTCACTCTTATATAATTTAATGGGTAAACTTGCAATCGTACCCGATATTAAATTTACACTCCCGCTCACCGATGGTATGTTCAAGAACCTTTCTTTTGAAACTTCTTGAGCTGACAAATCAGCGACCACTTGGTCAAGAGTTAAACCACTATCGGGTGTAAATATTTCTCTAATTTTCCCAAACAATACATTTTTTAATTCAATACTATAATAGTGCATTTTTACTTGAATAATTTTACAGTTGAATAAAAAAACAGATTTTTAGGCTATTTTTAATGACTCAAAAATTTCTTCGATCGGCGTACCGCTTGCGGCAGCATTGTAAATAT
>NZ_LZZM01000022.1 GCF_002006345.1 Clostridium puniceum | reverse complement strand
GGATTATTGTTGAGCATCTCCTAATTATGTTTTTAATAGAAATTTTAGAAGGTTTCACTATTAATTTTCCACTGTATTTCTTAAATGTCCAGCCAAGAAAGTCAAACCCTTTATCGATATGTGTAATGTTGATGATATAAAATTTAATATAGAGGAAAGTTGGAAGTCAGTTAGTATAAAGGAAAGAGGTAATAAAGCAAAAATTAAAAAGTGCAATGAAAAGAATGTAAAAAAATCTAACAAAGCATTAGTTATGGAAAGGCAAATACAAGATATAGATGATAAGTTTATAGAGTTAATAAGTAAATATAAACAGGAGATAATTAAAATTTACTATGATGAATATGAGTTTTTGACAGTAATTTTAAAGTGCTCTCAATTCAAAGAGTTATTAGGTTCAAAATATATGCCATCATGTGTTGTTGGAATCACTTTTAATCAAAATAGTAATATGGTAGTTTTACAATTTAACAATTATGAGAACTTAGACGAGAAATATAAAAAAAATATAAAGAAATATATGAGTTGTTGGATATAAATAAGTTAAATTTAGATATGGATTATGGGAAAAAGGTTCTTAGCATAGAAATGAATAACATTGAAAAAAAGTATATGTCTTATATAGACAATAAATGTGAGATAGCATTAGTGAGAATTAAAGATAATTTTGAGATAAGTATTCCTATTGATGTAATAACTAAATTATTTGGTGGTTTAGAATTTGTGTATAGGCTACCTTTTGCGTTGGGGCTAAAATATAAAGATAACAAAAGCATATTGTTGATACATTACGAACCTATAAGATATAATGATATACTTAATCAAGAATTGAAAGAAAAATTTAAATACCAATATTATTTTAAAATCACTAATTAAGAGGATTTACTAGAGTATCTATTATATAAAGAGCGGATTCCCAATAAAATGTTTTCTGGATATAAGGAGTATGATGAAGAGGTTGGATTCTTTTATCAAACTATGGAATCAGTTTTAAAGGTTGATATTAGTAAAAGTATTATTCGTGATGAATTGTACAAAAACTCGAAAGAATATAAAGAATTAGATGGAATTATTAATATTGGATAGAAGTTGAGAAAGAATATTGACAAAATATAGAATATACCCTTATAATTAAACCGATGGTCGGTTTAATTATAAGGGGGTTTTATGTCAAGAACAAATAAGAATTTTGATAACAAAAGAAATGAATTACTGGAATTAATATGGGATATATTTATTTCAAATGGCTATGAAAATACTACACTTGCATTTATAATTCATTCACTAAATATTTCAAAAGGTGCATTTTATCATTATTTTAATTCAAAGGAAGAATGTGCAAATGCGGCTATAGAAATGAAGGTTAAACATTGGATTAGTCAAATAAGCAAAGAAGATACAAAAAAAATAAGGGCTGATGAAAGACTTAAGAAAATTATTTTAATAGGTAGTAGAATTGCTAAAGATAATAGTAAACAGAATGAAAAGATGCATTCTTCGTCAAATATAATATTTCATCAAAAGTTGATGGTAAATATAATTAAACAATTTTCACCTATTTATGCTGAAATAATATGCCAAGGAGTTGAAGATGGAATTTTTAATGTAAAATATCCCTTTGAAACGGCAGAAATGATTTTAACACTTTCTAATTTTTATTTAGATGTAAATTTATTTGAGTGGGACTTAGAAAAAATGGTTTCAAAAGTTATTGCATTTGAGGAAATTCTTACATGCACTTTGGGTATGAAAGAAAATATATTTAATTTTATTAGTAGGTCATTTAAATTGGAGGATAAGTAATGAAAATTTTAATAGTAGGAACAGGGGTAATAGGAACACTTTATGGACATGCTCTTTCAAAATACCACGAAGTTATACATTTTGTTCGTGAAGATAAACTTAAGATTATGAATGAAAGAAATATACTTTATGATATTATTGATGAACGTGAAAAAGAAGAAAATATGTATACAACTGGAGAGTACACATACAAATGTATATCTAGAGTAGATTGTGATTATGATTTGATAATAGTGCCAGTAAATACTTATCAATTAAAAAATATACTAGAAACATTAATAAAGCAAACACCCAATGCTAATTATTTACTATTTACTTTAAATTGGAGTGGAACGGATAAAATTGATAAGTTATTAAAGAAAGAACAATATATTATGGGATATGCTGGAGGCGGAGGAACATTTAAAGGTAATTTGCTTTGGGGTAATGTAGGAAATGATGTTATGTTAGGTGCAGTATATGAAGAGCAAAAGCCATTACTTGATAACGCAATTGAGATGTTTAAAACGTGTGGAATTATACCTGAAATTCCAAGCAATGTACTTCATTGGTTATGGATTCATAATGTAGGAGCAAGTCCAATTGGAGTTGGACTTTCAAAGTACAATGATATTATCAGATATCTAGAAGATGAAGAATTAGTGGAAACTTGCTTTAAAGCAATGAATGAATGTTATAATTTATGTGAAAAAAGGGGTGTTGACTTATCACAATATCCTGAAGTTGAAATGTTCAAAATGTCCTTTTCTAATTTATATCCAATGTTTAAGAAAAACTTTGAGGAAAACTCTATAATGCAACGCTATACAGCTCATGCATTGCTGGCGATCGATGAAATGAATGATAATTTTAAACAAATGTTTGAATTAGGTAAGGAAATAGGAATTGATATGACAAATATGAAAGAACTTATGAAGCTATTATAATATAAGTAAATATTAAAAATTAATGATAAATTAAGATGGAATACTTAGAACAATAAAAGCTTTGGGTATTCCTTTTTTCTATTTAAAGGAGGTAAGTTATATGTAATAAAATTGATATTTTATCGTGTATCAAATATTTTAGGACTAACAATACTATAAATAAATGTGAAGTTTATAAAAAAAGTGAGAGAGTTAGAACTTTAATAGTTACCTGCAACGAATGCTATTAAGACTATTTTTATAGTAAATAATTTATTATTTAGAAATATATATAATAAAATAGTTGAAATCTTCTTTTGATAGTAGTAATATACAAATATAGTACGTATATAGAACTATACTTATATGGTATTATACTTATGTGGGATTATTTTTTGAGGAGGTTTATTTATGGAAAGTAATAAAAATATTTTTAAGGAAAATTCAAAATGAATTTTAATAGGTACGCTGAATTTTATGATGAAAGTGGTGACGGAAAGTTTGTAGCTCCAATGTATGGCGAAATTATTAGTAGGATAATGAGTGAAAGTCCTAGAAAATTATTAGATGTTGGATGTGGTACAGGCAATGTGTTGATGAAGCTTTGTGCAAATGAAGAATTGAGTTTATATGGGCTAGATATCTCGGAAAAAATGATAGAAATGGCTAATAAAAATCTTGAGAATAAGGCTGAGTTAAAAGTTGGTGACTCAGAATATATACCTTGGAAAGAGAATTTTTTTGATGTGGTTGTATGTAATGCATCATTTCATCATTATCCAAATCCTGAAAAAGTTTTATCAGAAATAAAAAGAGTATTAAAAAATAAGGGGATATTAATTATTGGAGAACCAACAGCACCAGTAATTCTTAAACAAATATTAAATCTATTTTGTAAGGTATCTAAGAAAGGTGATTATAGAATATATTCTAAGAAAGAAATTGAAGCACTTCTAGTAAAGTGTGATTTTGAACCATTTGAATTTAAAAAGATTAATTGCAAGAGCTTTGCTATTAATGCTAAAATAAGAACATAAACAGAAATAAATTTTGGAGTGACAATCATGGATAAAGAATGCAAAAGACAAGTAAATGAATTAAATATATTGTGGCATCGTATGTTGGTAGAGTCTAATTATAAAGATATAGAATCAAGATATTCCAATATACAAGGACTTAGTACTAATGAACTAGCTATAATTAGAATTATTTCCGAAAAAGATGAGGTTATTATAAAAGATATTTTAGAAGCATTAAATATTCCTAAAAGTACACTGACTAGTATAATAGATAAATTAGAAAAGCGTAATTTTGTTATTAGAGCTATTAGTAAAAGAGATAGACGCTCTTACAAATTAGAACTTACTGAAAAAGGTAAAGTAGCACAAGATGAGCATATTAAATTTGAAGAAGAAGTTTATGGGAATATAATAATTTCATTAGACACTTATGAAGAGAGGGAAGATTTCTTAAAATTGCTAAGAAAGATTGTAGGGAATATTTCTAGTATATGATAAAAAGAAGAAACTAGAATTAAGTATTAATGATAATTTAATAAAGCTTTAAAAACTATATAGACAATACATTATAAAAGTTTAATTTTAACGTTATAGTAAGAGGCATAGGGGATAAAGTTAACTGATTAATGTTAGGAGTAACTGTTGGAGCTAAACAGTACCTAAAAATTTTTTTGTTATCGTTCTAAAGGGTAGTAGATAGGTGAAAAATCTTGTCTGCTACCTTTGTTTTTTTGACCTAAATTACATAATATAGTAAAATGATAAATAATAAGGAAACTGAGAGGGGTTATAATATGAAATTAGCAAAATATTAAGAAAATTTATTAGTCAAGACTGATAAATTGATGAAATCGACCAATTTAAAATAGGTAGTAACTTATTTGAGAATAAAACAAAGGTATGGGAAACTGAAGAATGGCAAGAAATAAAGGGAAATAAAATTCAACATAAATGTAGTCAATGTGATTCAACAGAAGGATTGAGGTTACAGCATGAGCTAGAGAGAAACGACTAGCCCAAAAGTGTGGTATATATATTTATTTAAAGAGGGATTTTGATGAAAATATATAATTTATACAATTGAGTATAGATATGGAAGGAGATAAAATAGGGTGGATATGATTATAATTTCAATTATTGTGAGTGTTTTTTTTCTATTTAGCATAATTTACTTTTCTGTTAGATTTGCAATAAAACCTTTAATAGATAATTCAAAAAAAAATTTTAATAATGTAGTTAGCAATGAAATTAATTTTGGATTAAAAAATTTACTTGACATAGGAGTTGTTAATGAAAGTGAACTTAAAGAAATAATAAATATTTATAATAAGGAAAAATATAATCCTAAAATTAATAAACAATATGAAAAATATGAAAAAATATTAAAGGAATTGAGAGATATGGGATATTTTACTGATGGGGTTTATAATGACAAATTAAAAGTATTAAAGAAACATTTTAATTAAAACTATTCCTTAAATTTAAGAAATATAGTTTTATGAAATTTATGATTTTTATATTATAAATCAAATTTATGTGAAGGATAATAGATTGAGTTGTTACATTTGTGACAGCTCTTTTCTGTTTTATTAAAGCCTTTAATACAATACCTTGAAAATAAATGTTGTTATAAAATATATGGTTTCTAATTCAATCGATGTAATATATTGGGAGATTGTACATATATATGTTAAACTGTAAAAAGAAAAGGGGGGAGAACTATGAAAAAAATAGTTTCTTTAATAGCTATTTCATGTATAATAGCTACTTGTGTTGCACCAGTGAGTGCATTAGCAACAACTAAAAGTATAAATAATAAACTACTATATATAGGAGCTACTCCTATGGAAAAAATAGTGATTAGCGATGAGGATGGAAGTTCTAAGCAAACAACATTGAACTCGTCAGTTTAAAAAAAGGAATCAACAAATAAAGATGCTAAGAGGGAGGTGATGGACGTACAAAAGTCAACTGATGGAATTAATATAAGTGATGATATGGTAAAAGACGGTCTTATAATAGAATATGATTCAGTTAAAAATAACAAAGAGAATATTAAATTAGCTAAAAAAGTATTAAATACTGGACAACCAGTTGTATTTGTTAGTGATAATATAAGTAAAGAAGATATATGCAATTTACTAGATATTAAAATAGGTTCTAGATTTAAACAAACTGGAGATTCTATTTTAAAAGGAATAAAAGTAGAAAAATATGATGATTCATATCTATTCAATTTTATATTTTGTGATAATAAAGAGAATAATAATAAGTATATGAGAGATTTATCATTATATAGAGGGTATCAATCTACTGAATTAAAAGATTCAGTTCCAAAAATTAAAAAAATAACTGAAATAGGAGACAACTCTCTAAGCTTATCTAATCAAGTTACAACAGGAGCAAGTGTATCTGCTGAAGTTTCAAAAGGAAGTCTTTTGGGAGTATCTACTCCAGTTACAACAGGAGATTATAAGATTGAAGGCGGTGATGGTGCAACATACACATATACTGATGCAACTGTTGAAGTATCAGCTAAAACTTATTATTATAAGCCGGATCGTACTTGGGGATTAAATTATGGGGACTTTACATGTAATTGTAATTTCTCTCAAGTTTATTCAATGTATACTTATGTAGGTGTGCCTGATGATGCTAAAGTAAATGATTATGCTCCTCGTGATGGTAAGAAAGTCTCATCGGGTAGCACAAATGTATCAATTGCAATTGGAGCATTTACAGTTAATTTATCGCCAGATGTATCAACAAAATACAAATTGGATTCTGGTGGAATTGGTTCTGGTCATGTACAGCTAATAGCTAAACAACAAGCATTTGGTGGTGATTATTATAGTGGTAGCGGAGACGTATTAGAAACTCCACAGCTAGTAGAATATAAGAGCCCTAGTCAATCTCAAAATGGAGCTTTCACATTTTCAACATTTGGGCTTTCATATAATCATAATGATGGTTTCAATGTATATTAAATTTTAAGATTATTAAAAAAGAACTTAGTAAGAGTGTACAAGCGTTACTGAGTTCTTTTTATTTTTAGGCAGGAGTATAGAAATATATTCTTGACTTATTTTTTTTCGTTCAGATTGAATTTGACACTCTATAAAAATAAGTATATTATTTTATTAAAGATGACGAATATTTATTTGGGTATAATGTAATATATTTAAGGTGTAAATAAGATTAATTGGAGTATAAATCTAATCCTAGTTCACTTGTCATGTATATGATGCTGGATATGACATTGTTAATGATTTAGATGGAGTTTTAGAACAATTTGATAAAATAATTGGTTTAGATAAACTATTAGCCATACATTTAAATGATAGCATGAATGTATTTGAGAGCCATAAGGATAGACATGCAAAAATTGGAGAAGGCTCTCTTGGTTTAGATGCAATTTCTAATATTATCAATCATCCTAAACTACGTGATTTGCCATTTTTTCTTGAGACACCAAATGAGCTTGAAGGTCACGGAAAAGAAATTGAATTATTAAAAAGTCTTTATAAAACGGATAAATAGAATTGTAAAAAATTAATATAGAAAATACATAGACTATATATGATGTTTTAAGCACATATATAGTCTTTTTTATAATCATAAAAATAAAACAACTTAAATATAATTAAAAATATTGAAAAATAACTTATAATTACTTATAATTGAAGAGAAAATACTTACATAAATGTATTTAATTTTAGGAAGCAGGTGATCAAATGTATCAAGATGAAAGACTTTTAAAAGTATTAGAATATTTAAATGAACATAATTACATGTCTATTCACGATATTTGTCAAATGTTCAATGTATCAAGGGATACTGCACGTCGTGATATTGTAAAACTCATAAATCAGGGAACTGCAATTCGTACTCATGGAGGACTTAGCTTACCTGTTTTAAAAAACACTATTAAAGAATATAGAGAGAGAATTGAAGCTTATTCGGAAGAGAAAAAAAGTATTGCTAAAAGAGCAATAGAATTTATTGAAGAAGGAAAACATTACTTTTTTGATGTATCTACAATAGTAAGTTTTTTAGCAAAAGAGATAAACCAATCTATTTGGGTACTTACTCATTCCCTTGATAATATTGAGATACTTTCAGAAAAGGAAAATGTAGATGTAAATTCTATCGGGGGATATCTTAATAAAAGAAATAGATTCTTTTATAAAGCAGATTATGTAAAGTATTTTGATGGAATAAGATTTGATGTAGCAATACTTGGAGCAGCAGCTATAACAGAAGATGGCATTTATTATGTTGATGAAGAAGATGCTTTAATTAAACAAGCAGCTGTAAAAAAATCTGATATAGTAATTATTCTTGCTGAATATGAGAAATTTAAATGTTTAAGCTATTACAGAGGTGCGAAATGGGAACAAATAGATGTTATTATAACTGATAAAATACCTCCGACTGCTTTTGTAGATATTATAGAGGCATATGATATTAAATTAATTATTACTAAGTAATTATGCAGGATTATTAAGCAATAATAAGGGAAAGAATTATTAAAATAAGAAATTAATTTAGTTCCAGCTAGAATGCCTAAGGGAATAACATTTTTACAAAAGGAACTTGGAATTAAGCAACCAATTATTTGTTACAGTGGAGCTTTGATTCTAGATGAGGATAATAAGACATTAGCTAAAGAAAATATAGATATTTTTAATCTTGAAGAAATATACAAGTTAGCTTGTGATCATAATATACACATTAGCTTATATAAAGATGATGAATGGTATATAGAAGAAATAGATTATTGGGCTAAACAAGAAAGTGATATAACAAATATTATTCCTAGAGTAACAAACTTTAAGGAATTAATAGAAATATGGAAAAATGAAGGGACTGGACCAAATAAAATTTTATGTATGGCAGCTCCAGATAAAATAGATTTATTAAAAAAAGGCACTAAAGCTATTGATTTAAACATATATCCATCAAAACCAACATACGTAGAAATCATGCCAACAAAATCATCAAAAACATCTGCAATTAATATTTTACAAAAGAAATTTAATGTAGATAAATCAGAAATAATAGCAATGGGTGATAATTATAATGATATAGACATGCTCGAATATGCTGGGCTCGGAATAGCTATGGGGAATGCACCAGAAGAGGTTAAAAAGCATGGAAATGATGTGACTTTAACAAATGATAAAGATGAAGTGGCAGCAGCACTAAAAAAATATGTTATTTTATAACCTGAAGATTAATTCTCCATAAATTGCAGAAATTCAAGCAATTTCTCATAGTAATTGCTTGAGTTTCTCTATAATTACTGGAACGGTAAGAATATTTATTGTTTGCTTTAAATTATAGGCAACAAAAATAGAAAATTAAATAATTATGATTCGTTCATTTCATAAAAAGTCTGCATTTTAATAGATTGATTATAATCTCCAAAGCCTTCTCCAAACAATGTGAAGCCTCCAACATTTTTCGTATCTTTAGGAACAGAAAAACGGAAAGAAATAGTGCTGGTGTAATCTAAGTTAAGATCATCAATTGTAGTTTTAGAAATTTGATATCCGCCATCAATAAACGTTCCATTTTTGTTAATTGACAAAGTTTTAAGTCTTCCATACTGATTACAGATTTCAGGCCACCAAGCAGGAGTCAATCTTCCACGTCTAGCACCAAAATCTCCAGGACTTACCCAATAGCCTAAGTTTATATTATTAATAGAAAAATGAATATCAGATGGATAATCTTCATTATAACCAGGGCTTTCAGATGAAATTTCAAAAGAAAGTTGAAGTTCTGTTAATTTTTGACCAGCAGTTAAACGATTTGGTAAATTATATTCTATAAATCCAGTGGTAAACCAAAGAATAGATGCTCCAAAATGCTCTGGAAATAAAAAGTAACGTGGATCATCAAATTCACCGATGATATTATCTTTAGTTGAGATACCACAAGTAGCTGTTATTTGGCAATTAGAATAATAACCTATACCAATTTCATCTTGGTATGAAGAAACATCTATTTTTTTAGGTAATAAATCAATTATCATAATATCATGAAGTGGTTTGCAAATTTTCATAGAACCACGCTTTCCAGACATAGTATGAATTTCTATTAAACCAACTTCTTCTAACTTTTTTATATGAAGCGAGATAGCACTATTAGTTAAATCAAGCATATTAGCTAAGTCATTTAAGTTTTTATCACCATCTTCATATAAAATTTCCATTATTTTAAGACGCATAGGTGCACTTAGTGCTTTAAACATTTCACTGGCAGCTCTCATAGATTCAAAATGTAGCATAAATTTATCCTTTCCGTGTAAATAATAAATGTATCATAGCAGAAAATATAAGGTTTGTAAATCAGCATATATACTCGATTTTAATTTGAAATTAGATATATTTAATAAAGAATTTCAAATTAAATTTAGTTAATTTGGATTTATTGGCAGCTATAATTTTCAGTTAGAAAATTATAGCTTTAAAATATATACACTTAAGTTTTTTAAGCTAAGAATGTCTTTAATACATTAACAACAGCATCTTTATGTTCAGTATTAGAAATTACCACAAGAACATTATCATCATTAGAAAAATGAATATCATTTAAAAGCTTTAAATTCTTAACATGTATGCCGTAAATTCCATTAGTACCATTACTATCAGTCTTTTTTATTAATTCATGATTTGATAAAGGTAGTGTGGAGAATCCATTAAGGGATTCCAAGTTTAAAAACATTTCAGAAGAAAAGTTTTGCTCAAAAAATTCTTTATTTACAATTGCAATATCTATTTGCTGAGCCGCAATATTCACATGTAACTTTTGAGTCATAGCAAGTCCTGCATTTGACTTGTCATCAGTAAATATTGAATCAAAAGTTATAACTGATTTTTTATTATTATTTAATAAGATATCATTAAGTTTGTCTTTTGCAGGAGTCAATTCGTCTGCATTAATTGAATTACCAACATAGGTAATATTACAATATACCTCTTGTCTATTTATTTGAGAAGATATGTAAGAACCTACAAAAAAAATTAGAATTAAAATGCTTAATATATGAAGTTTGTAATAAGTCCATATATAATCCAATTTTTCTTTAAAAGTTTTATTTGCTAGCCCCTCACGCAGGGATATAGTACGATCCATTGAAATTCCTCCTATGTGTTAAACAAAATATTTTTCTTGTGAATTTATATTTAATAGTAATTATATACCTACTAAAGTTTAAATAAAAGGAAAAAGTTAATATAAAAATATATAAAAAAATAGTTTTTATAAACTTTCACAATTATTTAGAAAACGTTTGACTACTATAATAGAAAATGTTATATTATGAATAATTACATTATAAACTTAAATATTAAAGTATTTACTTAAATAAAAGGAGGATATTATGAGCAAATTATTTGTAAATGTACACGATAAAAAAGGAAAGATTAACAAGGAAATCTATGGACACTTTTCAGAACATCTAGGAAGATGTATATACGAAGGATTATATGTAGGTGAAAATTCTAAAATTCCTAATACAAATGGTATGAGAAATGATGTAGTACAAGCATTAAAAGAAATGAAAATACCAGTGCTTCGTTGGCCAGGTGGATGTTTTGCTGATGAATATCATTGGAAAGATGGAATTGGACCAAAGGAAAATCGCAAAAAAATGATTAATACTCACTGGGGGGGAGTAGTAGAAGATAATAGCTTTGGTACTCATGAATTTATGGAATTATGTAGACAGCTTGAATGTGAACCATATATTAATGGAAATGTAGGAAGTGGTACAGTTCAAGAAATGTCTGAATGGGTTGAATACCTAACATTTGAAGGTGTATCTCCAATGGCTGATCTTAGAAAGAAAAATGGTAATGAAGAAGCTTGGAAAGTAAAATATTTTGGTGTTGGTAATGAGAGCTGGGGTTGTGGTGGCAATATGACACCAGAACATTATGCTAATGAATATAGAAGATATCAAACTTTCTGCAGAAATTATGCTGATAATAAACTTTATAAGATAGCTTGTGGAGCTAATGTAGATGACTATAATTGGACTGAAGGTGTGATGAAGGTTGCAGGTAATTTTATGGATGGATTATCTCTTCATTATTACACAATTCCAGGAGAATTTTGGACAGGAAAGGGAGCAGCAACAGGCTTCAATGAAAAAGATTGGTATATAACTCTTAAGAAGACATTAAAAATGGAAGAATTAATTTATAGACATGGTGCTATAATGGATCAATATGACCCAGAAAAGAAAGTTGGATTAATAGTTGATGAATGGGGAACTTGGTTTGATGTTGAAGTAGGTACTAATCCAGGTTTCTTATATCAACAAAATACTATGAGAGATGCACTAGTCGCAGGTATTAACCTAAATATCTTTAACAAAAATTGTGATAGAGTTAAGATGGCAAATATTGCTCAATTAGTAAATGTACTTCAATCTGTTATTTTAACAGAAGGAGAAAAGATGATATTAACTCCAACTTATCATGTATTTAATATGTATAAAAACCATCAAGATGCAACGCTTGTTGAAAGCCATATAGATACTGAAAATATTGGGGTTGAAGAGGAAAATCAAGTTCCTAATTTACATGAATCAGTATCAGTAGATGCAGAAGGTAGAATTAATGTTACTATAAACAATCTATCTATTTCTGATGGTTATGATATTGAAGGTATTTTTATAGAAAAAGAAATTAAAACTGTAAAAGCTACTATTTTAACAAATGAAATGGGTGCTTATAATACTTTTGATGAGCCAGAAATAGTAAAAGCACAAGAATTTAAAGACTTTAAGATTACTGGTAAAGGAATTGACTTTAAGATTCCTAAATGTAGTGTAATTCACTTTGTTATAGAATAATATGAGTCAAAGATTTTGTAGACGATGTTTATTAGATGAGGTTTTTGAAGAAAAAGAATATAAGCATTTGCAGGATTATATTAAAAATTTAGATAAGCACTTTAAAACAGAAGAGGAAGAATATAAGAGAAGACTTGATATATGTAAGGAATGTGATAATTTAATCAATGGAATGTGTAAGATTTGTGGTTGTTTTGTGGAAATGCGAGCTGCTGTTAAGAAGAATTATTGCCCTGATATAGACAAGCATTGGTAGAGAGTAACGTACATTAAAGATAAGTTTCTTATATAAGAGATGAGCATAAAAAAGAAATCAAATATAAAATACTTATAATGTTAAAAATAATAGGAGAGACTAGTATAGGCTTTATTTAAGTCTAGATTAGTCTCTCCTATTGTTTTTGTAATAATTATTTCATAGCCTATATAAGGTATATTGATGTGGTGAATTAAAAAAAATATTTTTATGAATCTTTAATATTAGTTTTTTGTGTCTAAGAATATATGGAATCTAAAACAAAGTGTCTAAAATTATAGAATGGGAGAGATATCTAAAAAGATAAGAATCACAGTGAAATGCCTGTTTTTCAATGTTTAAATCACAATTTATAATTATTATTTATAGTGTCGACAAAAATTGGCATGGCAATTGCTTAATAAATAAGTATACGAAGGATAATATTAAATTAATTTTTGCTTATATATTATTTAAATTTTTAATAGATAAAGAAGGAGATGTACTAAAAGGCAAATTTTAAATTTAAATTAATACCTTTAATATGACAATAAGGTTATAAAGAAAGCGGTGATTTTTAATTTGGATAAAAAAGTTATTCTAGTATCACATGGTAAATTATCAGAAGGTATGATGCATTCTGCTCAAATGATTATTGGGAAAAATGAAACTTTGTCATGTTATGGAATGATGCCTGGTGAACATTATTCAACTATTGTAGATGAAATTGAAGTAGAAGCAAAAGCAAATACTGAAACACAATATGTCATAATTGCAGATTTATTTGGAGGAAGCGTTTGTAATGGATGTACAAGCTTAACAGGTTTACCTAATGTTAAATTAATTAGTGGTATGAATATAGCACTTGTTATTGAAATGGTACTTGCATCTGCTCCAGTAAGTGATGAAATGATTGCAGAAGCAATAGAAAGCTGCAAAGAAGGTATTATAAATGTATCTCAAAACTTTGCAAGCTCGCAAAATAGTAATTCAGATGAAAACTTTTTCTAAAAAGTAAAAAAGGAGAGATAAATATGATTTCAATGGTTAGAATTGATGACCGTTTAATTCACGGTCAAGTAGCAGTAATGTGGAGTAAGCAATTAGGTATCAGCAGAATTGTAGTTGCAAATGATAAAATTGCAGCAAATGACATGCAATCAAGTGCTTTAAAGATGGCTGCTCCAGCAGGAATAAAGGCATTTATTTTACCGGTTCAAAAAGCAGTAGAGTTATTAAATGACCCTAGAGCTGCAAGTATGAAAATTTTAGTGTTAAGTAATAATCCAAAGGATATTTATGAAGTACTTCAAGGAGTTAATGAAAAGCCATTATTAAATTTAGCGAACTATGGACGTATTGGTGGAGCTTTATCTGAAAAAGAAAAACTAACTGATACAGTATATGTGACTAACGAAGACAAAGAAACTTTCAATAAAATATTTGACATGGGATATGATTTTGAATATCAACCTTTACCAAGTGATCAAAAACAATCATTAAAACAATTATTAGGAGGGAAATAAAATGTTAATGAACGCACTTATTGTAGGATTAGTAGTAATGCTTGCAAAATTTTTTGACTGGTGGGGCGGTACAGCTTTTCAAAGACCAATTGCTTGTGTATCATTATTAGGTATTTTATTAGGTCATCCAGTTGAAGGTATTATTATGGCTGCCCAATTAGAACTAGTTTTCTTAGGTAATGTTAGTTTAGGTGGAGTTATGCCATCTGATTTTACATTAGGTTCAATTTTTGGTGCAGCATTTGCAATGATTTTAGGAACTAGTATTGAAGAAGCTATTGTACTTGCAGTACCAATTTCAATGCTTGGAACATTATTGTATTCTTCTATGAAAATAGTTGTAACATCTATAGTGCCAAAGTTTGAAAGTTATATTAAACATAAAAACATAAAAGGTTTTAAAAGATTATGGTTAATTCAAATTATTTGTTTTGAGACAGCTTACTTCTTGTTAGGATTCTTTGCAATTTTAGCTGGTACTGATGCTGTTAAGGCGTTAATCAGTGCAATTCCATCTTGGGTACAAGCTTCAATGACAGTTGCTGCAGGTATGTTACCAGCTGTAGGTATGGCATTATTATTAAAATCATTATGGGAAACAAGTTCTGCAGCATATTATTTCGCAGGATTTGCTTTAGGAGCCTTCTTCTTCTATAACAATACAACAGGTGCTAAGCTTGTAGATGGAGCTATTCAATTAACAGGTGCTTCTACTAAAATGTTATCTTTGGTGCAAATATCATTTATTGGAGCTATAGTAGCTGCGCTCGTAATATATTCAGAATTGAGAAAAACTAAAAAAGAAACTGTAACAGTATCAAATGGAGATGAAAGTGAGGATTTCTTCAATGAGTAAAATTGTATTAGATAAAAAAGCAAAGAAGCTGGTTAGAAAAGTATTTTGGAGAAGCATGTTCTTAATGTTCTGTACATCTTATACAAAACAACAAGGAACAACTTATGGATGGACAATGATACCATTCTTAGAAGATATCTATGGTAAAGAAACACCTGAATTTTATGAAGCAATGTCAAGAAATCAAGATTTCTTTAATACAAATACAGGAATGTCGCCATTTATATTTGCATTAACGATTTCTATGGAAGAAGAGCGTAAAGCAACATTAGAGAGAGGGGAAGAATTTGATTCACATTCAATTGAAGCAGTTAAAGTATCACTAATGGGACCTTTTGCTGGGATAGGTGATTCAATTTACACAGGAGCATTAAGAATTGTTGCCACTGGTATTGCTTTAGGTTTCTGTCAACAAGGATCAATTTTAGGACCACTTCTTTTCTTATTAGTATTTAATGTACCTAATATGCTAATTCGTTGGTTTGGCGGTGTATATGGGTATAAATTAGGAAGTTCATTTGTAGCTGATGCTATGAAAACTGGAAAAATAGCAGCATTTACAAAGGGATTTCAAGTTTTAGGTTTAATGATGGTAGGTGCTATGTCAGCTCAATTTGTTAACTTCAAAACATCTTATGTAGCAGACTTTGGAGGTGCAAAGTTTAACTTACAAGCGGTGTTTGATCAAATATTACCAGGATTATTACCATTATCATTGACAATGATTTGTTTTGCATACTTACGTAAGAAAAACAAACCTGTTAGAGCATTAGTTGCAATATTTATAGCTGCTATAGTGTTTACACTTACTGGGATTACAAAATAGTAAAATTTATGCGAGGTGTACTTACTGCCTCGCATTCTTTATAATGGAGGAATAATTATGAAACATAACATTAATGAAGAAAATATAAAATGGCTAGACCAAACCTTTAAGAAAATTAAAGATAAAATGTCAGCAGAATGTGATCGTATAGGAGATAAAATTCCATACATTGCAGAAGATGGTGTGTATAGAGAAGATAAAGCAGAAACTGATACAGTTTGGTGGACAAATGGCTTTTGGCCAGGAATGTTATGGCAAATGTATCATGTTACTGGAGAAGAAAAATATAAAACAGCTGCTGAAGGTGTAGAAGCAAAATTAGATAAAGCTTTTGATAAATATACTGGACTTCATCATGATGTTGGATTTATGTGGTTACATTCAGCAGTTGCCAATTATCGTATTACAGGGAATGAAAGATCAATGGCACGTGGAATGCATGCTGCACATTTATTAGCTGGAAGATATAATCCTAGAGGAAAATTTATTCGTTCTTGGAATCGTGATAGATCAGGATGGGTTATTGTAGATAGCGTGATGAATGTTCCATTATTATATTGGGCAGCTGATACTATTAGTGATCCACGTTTTACATATTTAGCAATGGATCATGTTGATACACTTATGAAAAATACAGTTAGAGATGATGGATCTTGTAATCATATTATTGTTTTAGATCCTACTAATGGTGAATTGTTAGAAACACCTGGAGGACAAGGCTATGAATCAGGATCATCTTGGTCAAGAGGACAATCTTGGGCTATATATGGTTTTGCTTTAAGTTATCATTACACTAAAAAACCAGAATATTTAGCAACGGCTAAAAAAGTGGCTCATTACTTTATGGCTAATGTAGAGAAGACTGGAAATGTTGCAATAGTAGATTTTAGAGCACCAAAAGAACCAGTTTACTGGGACTCTACTGCTGGTGTGTGTGCAGCTTGTGGAATGTTGGAAATTGCTAAAAATGTGCCTGAACTGGAAAAAGATTTTTATATTGATGCTGCTATAAATATTTTAAAAGCAACTGATGAAAAATTCTGTAACTGGGATATAAATTATGATTCTATTGTCGCTATGGGATCAGGATCTTACGAAACTGAACATGACCGTCATGTACCTATTATTTATGGAGATTATTTCTTTATAGAAGCAATACTTAGATTGTTAGATAAAGATATTTTAATTTGGTAGCATGAAGTATAAATTAATTTGTATTGATGTTGACGGAACTTTAGTAAATTCGAACAAGGATTTACCAAGAGAAAATATAAAGGCGATTCAAGAGGCTTGGAAAGCAGGATTAAAAATAGCCATTGCCTCAGGAAGAGCACCAGCATCTGTACAAGAAATATTACGCGATTTGGGAATAGAAGGTTATGGAATTTGTTTAAATGGTTCTTATATAGTTGATGGGAATAATGAAATCTCAAGATATGCATTTAATGATAGTCAAGTAGAGATTATTCGTAAAATTGTTGAAAAGTATGATGTAAGATCTTTTTTTGCAACGCCTACATTCAATGTAACTAATAAAGAACCAGAGGGCGGATGGCTTAAAGCTATTGAAAAATCTGTAGTTAAACAAAGAAAAGTAGTTGTTTGTAATAATGGTGAATTAGAAAATGAACTAAAAAAACATAGTGGTATATTGCTAAAAGTAAGTATAAGAGAAGAAGATGATAATACCTACCAAAAAGTCAGAAAAGAATTAGAAGGTATAAAACTTTTTGATGTGGCAAAGTCAGACACTCACTATATTGATGTAAATATAAAAGGCATTAACAAAGCAAAGGGCGTAAGAGATTTAGCAAAGTATTTAAGCATAGACTTATCAGAAGTTATCTGCATTGGGGATAATGAAAATGATATTGATATGATTAAAACAGCTGGTCTAGGCGTTGCAATGGCTAATTCCTGTGAAGAATTATTAGAAATATGTGATACTGTGACTTTGTCAAATGATGAATGTGGTGTTGCTAAGGTTATTTACGATTATGTATTAAGATAAAACACAAGCAAAAAAGTATGTTTATCTGTTATTTTTTAGTTGGGATTAAATAAAAAAAGGAAGATGGATGGTTAAAACATCTTTCTTCCTTTATATTTTTAGGAGGAATAATTTTATGATTAAAATAGAAAATCCAATTTTAAAAGGTTTTAACCCTGATCCATGTATTTGTAAAGGAAATGGTAAATATTATATTGCTACTTCTACTTTTGAATGGTTTCCAGGAGTACAAATTTATGAGTCTTCTGATTTAGTAAACTGGGAGCTTAAATGTGTTCCATTAAATAATATTGAATATTTAGATTTAAAAGGAATTCAAGACTCTGCTGGGATTTGGGCACCAGCTTTATCTTTCTATGAAGATAATTTCTATTTAGTTTATACAATTGCTAAACAAATAGATGGATATTTTAAAGATGTTTATAACTATGTAATAACATCAAAAAGCATTGAGGGTCCTTGGAGTAAACCAGTATTTATTAATGGATCTGGATTTGATCCATCTATGTATCATGAAGATGGAAAACATTATGTTATAAATCCACAATGGGATCCACGTCCATTAGAAGGACATAATAAATTTAATGGATTAATACTTCAAGAATTTGATTTCGAAAAAGGAATGGTTGGAGAGTCAAAGATAGTATTTCCAGGCAGTGGGACAGGTGGCTCAGAAGGACCTCATATTATAAAAAAAGATGACTATTATTACATTATTGCAGCAGAAGGAGGAACTGGAAGACACCATTCTATTTGTGTTGCAAGAGCTAAAAGTATTTGGGGGCCATATGAAGTCTCACCATATCACCCATTAATCACAGCATGGGTGAAAGATACTATATTGAAGAAATCAGGACATGGAAATTTTGTAGAAACAGATGATGGTGAATGGTACATGACACATTTGTGTGCACGTTATTTAAATAATAAAGATGTATGTGTATTAGGACGTGAAACTGCACTACAAAAGTTAGAGTGGATTGATGGATGGCCACGTATGATTCAAGGAAATAATACTCCAGCATTGGAGGTAGAAGCACCAAAGTGTGCTAAGGAAAAACAAGAGAAATCAACGGTATATGAAACAAACTTTAATATTGACATGGATATGGTTAAAGAAGGATGGATGTCTCTTCGAACACCTTTTGACAGAAAAGTTAAACTAACTAATAATGGACTAATTATTAAAGGTGGCGATTCATTAACTTCTTTACATGACCAATCTTTAATTGCTAGAAAGTGGGAGAGTTTTAAATTGTCTTCAGAAACTTGTGTGCAGTTTAACCCATATCACTATTCACAAATGGCAGGATTAACTTGTTATTATAATACAAAAGTCTGGCATTTCTTATATGTTGGATATGATGAGAAGGCAAAGAAAAGAATAATTAATATTTTAACTAATGATAACCTTTCATTTAATGAACCGTTGAAGGGGAATTATATATACGTTGAGAACAGTATAAAAAATATTTATCTGAAGGCTAAAGTTGAACAGGAAAATTTACAGTTTTATTATGCTTGTGATGATAAGGAATATAAAGCTATTGAGCCAGTTTTAGATGCTTCAATTTTAAGTGATGAGTATGCAGCTGGCTGGGCATATACAGGTGCAGTTTGCGGGATTACAGCTATTGATGCATTTAATAAGGATACTTCAGCTATGTTTAATTGGTTTAAGCAAATAAAAGAATAAATATATTAAGTATCATGAATAATATTTTAAGGAGGGATATTTTGGATAAAGCAAAAGAGATATTTACGCTTGAAGAAAAATTAGAAAATTTAAGAGATAAGCTTAATATGGAAGCTGTTAAAATTTTAAGGGATAGTAGTAAAGAAGAATATAAAGATTTAGTAGATCTAAGTAAAGAACTAGATGATGTTATAGTTAACTTCATCAAGAATTCTGTGAACAAGTCTAAAAGTATCATGAAAGAATGAATCAACTAAATACATTAGTAATTAAAATATAAAGTAATTCTAAGATATATATGTATATCGAGAGGGAAAGAACATGAAAATTAATGTACCAGATAATCGAAAAATAAGACTAATTATTAATAGTGATGCTAAAAATGAAGCAGATGATCAATTTGCTATAGTACAGGCATTACTGTCGGAAAAATTTATTGTAAAAGGAATTATTGGAGCACATTTTGGTAGAGAAAATTCAATGATAAAAAGCTACGAAGAATGTAAATTGATAGTTAAATTAACAAAACAAGAAGGAAAATTTCCAGTTGTGAAAGGTTCAGTCAAAAAAATGAAGTCTGAAACTGAATATGAGTATTCTGAAGGCGCTAGGTTGATTGTAGAAGAAGCGTTAAAAGATGATTCTCATCCTTTATACATTATCTTTTTAGGAGCTATTACTGATATGGCCTGTGCGCTGCAAGAGTATCCTGAAATTCAAGATAAAGTGAATATTGTCTGGATTGGAGGTGGGCGTTATCCAGAAGGAAGTCCAGAATTTAATCTAGGAAATGATATTTTAGCAGCAAACATTGTCTTTAACTCTACTGCAAACATGTGGCAGATTCCAAGTAATGCTTATAAAACAATGGTAGCTAGTATGGCCGAGCTAATGATTAAAGTAAAAACTCAAGGAGAATTAGGTAATTATCTAATACAACAGATGATAGAGTTTATTAATGAGAATATTCACATTAAGCCATGGATTAATACAGAAGCATGGATACTTGGGGATTCACCAGCAGTAGGCGTATTGTTAGAAGAACAAAAAGGATACTATGACATTATTGAAGCTCCTTATGTAACTGAAGATTTTAAATACACTTATACTGGTAAAAATAGAGATATAAGAGTATATCATACTTTAAATGTACGTTTTATTTTGGAAGATATGTTTGCAAAACTGGAATTGTTCGCAAGAGGAGAGATTTAGTATGGTTGAATTTAATTTAGAAATTGTAAATAAAGATGGAGAAGTATTATTAAGAAACACAGCAGAAGATGAAGTTACTTTAACATATCGTGGATTATACAATCCAGGAGATAAAATTATTTTAACAAGCAATAAAAAAGATATTTTTGTTGTTTTAAGATTAGAAGATAGTTTTGAATCGAGCTTCATTTACTTAAAAGGCCATCAGGCAGAATTTAAAATTCCTTTTGATAAGGAACGTAAGCCTTATGGCTTAAAAGCATTTACGGAAGAACGTCATTGGTTCTTTGCAAGAATAGCCAGAGACTATGAAATCAAAGCATATAAGAATTTAGCTAGAAATACTTTTGATACAAAAGAGAATAAGAGTATATTTCCGCATGCTTCAACAAATGTAATAACAGAAGATCCCGTATTTTTTGCAAGAAATACAATTGATGGAGTATTTGAAACATCAAATCATGGAAGTTGGCCGCATTCCTCTTGGGGAATTAACAAGCATAAGGATGCATGGCTGAAAATAGATTTTGGAAGAAATGTAAATGTAGATAGCGTAGTGTTATATTTACGTGCAGACTTCCCACATGATAATTGGTGGAAAGAAGCCGAGTTAACTTTTTCTGATGGAAGTGTAGAACATATTAATCTACAAAAAACAGGAAAGGGGCAATGTTTTGAAATTACTTCGAGAAATGTAGAATGGATAAAATTATCTAATTTGATTATGTCAGATGAACCTTCTGAATTTCCGGCCTTAAGTCAGATAGAAGTATATGGAGTGGAAGCAAATTTATGAATGGTATGACATCAGTAACCTTTAGAAAAAAGAGTGTTGACGAAGTTATTAAAATTACAACTGAAGCTGGGCTTGAAGGAATTGAATGGGGAGGAGATGTACATGTGCCCTTAGGTGAACTTTTAAAAGCAAAAGAAATTGCTAAAAAAACTAGAGAGGCAGGACTTAAGGTATTATCTTATGGGTCATATCATACACTGCTGCAAGATGATGTGAATGATTTTAAAAAAATATTAAAAACAGCCAATGTGATGGGAACTGATTGTATAAGAATATGGGCAGGAAAAGTAGATATAAATAAGGTATCAAGTGAGGAGTTTATAAAAGCGTCTCAGGAACTCAAAGTAATATGTAAAATAGCTTATGAAGAGGGAGTTTTTATTAGTTTGGAAAAGCACCGAAAAACCTTGACTCATACAACTGAAAGTACATTACATTTATTGCAATTAACTGATTGTGAAAACTTAAGAACATATTGGCAACCTAGTCTTGAACTTTCAGTTGAAGAAAACTGCAAATCAATTAGATTACTAAAACCATATATTGGTAATATTCATGTATTTAAATGGAATTATATGAAAGAGAGATTCCCTTTATTAGAAGGAAAAGAATGGCCACTCTATATTTCTGAATTAAAAGCAGACTTAAATATTCAAAGTTTTATTTTAGAATTTGTAAAAGATGATTCTGATGAAGCATTTCTAAAAGATGCAGTTACTTTGAAAAAATGGTTATGCAATTAAATAATGTAATCACTAGATTAAAAGTACATGGTCTAATGAAAGCAGATTAATTTCTTTATCTTTTATAGAGAAGAATGTTAATAAAGATTATGAACTATTAATTGAAACTGCAACAAACTATGGAAAAGATTCTGAGTTAATTATCAACTTGTTAAAAGAAATAAAAAATACAAGTAAAATTATTGAAAATGTTATTACCCAAATAACTGATGGAATTAACATTGGAAGTTCAAATGCAGATGAGATTTTAAGTAAGTCGCAAGATATACAAATAAATGTAGAAGAAGTCACAAATCAAGTAAATACTATTGTTAATGCAATTTAAGAGCAAATCGCACTTGCAGAAGAACTTAAAAAGGTTATAAATGTATATAAATTTAATTAAATAAGAACTTTAAAAATATTACCAGGACTAGAATGTAGATAAATTATAAAAATATGTTATTCTTATTCTAGTTTTTTTAGTTTGAAAATATCCAAAATCTAAAAGGAGTGTCTATAGTAGTGTCGAAGGCAGTTATTTAAAAGAATTAATAGTATATAATGAGTTTTTTAATATAAAAATAATAAATGTATAGAAAAGTAATTGAAGTATATATAAGGGTATTGAAATGTAGGTTTTTACCATAATTAGAGATGTTGTTATAGTGTCAGAAAGAATTGGCATGACAATTGCTATATCAATATAGTGACGGAAGGTATTATGACTTAAATAATTATGATTTAAATTTATATTTTAAAATATAAGATGGACAAAGAAGGTGATATTGTAAATAGTTATTCTGAAAAAAGTGATTGTAATGTTTGTCTAAAGTGTTTGGAGAGAAATATATTTTGAGCAAATTGGAGTGGAGAAAATGATAATTATAAATAAGTTTAATTTTAGAAGTGAATTTAAACGTATTCTTGCAGGAGTTATCTGTTTTAGTATTGTTGTTATGGGAGTGCCTATGGAAATTAAAGCAAGTATAAAAGAACCTACACTATTAATTACAGATTATAAACCAATTATTAGCGAATCAGTAGATGCAAGTGGATTTAAACATCCGGGTATTGGACTTACTAAAGATATTCTTGAAAATATGAGAACGGAAGTATTGACACAAAAAGAACCTTGGTATAGCTATTATAAAGAAATGATACTATCTCCAGCTGCATCAAAAGAAATTAAGTCTAATAATGAGAACAGTAAAGATCCAACAAAACCAGAAATTACTACTTTTGATAGTAAGCAGGTGCAATCAAAATTTATAACAGATGCTTTAAACTCATATACACAGGCAATTTTATACTATATAACTGGTGATGAAGTTTATAGAAAAAATGCACTGCATATTATTCGTATTTGGTCTCAAATGGATCCAACAAAATATAAATATTATACAGATGCATGCATTCATTCAGGAATTCCTCTTAATCGTATGGTAACTGCAGCAGAGATTTTAAGATATACAAGTTGTAAGACAGAGAGCTTAAAGTGGACAGATAAAGATACTACTGATTTTACAAATAACCTTATAAATCCAGTTATTGACACGCTGCAACATGATAATAATCATTTTATGAATCAGCATCTTTATCCACTTTTAGGAGCTATGGCAGGTTATATATTTACTGATAATAGAGAAAGGTATAATGAGGGTGTTGAGTGGTTTACTATTAATAAGACGGCTAAAGATCAAGGTCAAAATGGTTCTATTAAGCAACTATTCAGATTAGTAGATACAGATATAGTTACTGGAGAAAAATTAGAGGAACCAAGAGTTCAGCATGCAGAAATGGGAAGAGATCAAGCCCATGGTAGTGGTGATTTAACTAATACAGCAATTATATCACGTTTGTTACTTGCTCAAGGTACTAAAGTAGATCCAGTTGATGGAACTGCCTCTACAAAAGCTGATGCTGTGACATCATATGAATTGTTGGACAATAGAATTTTAAAGGCAGCCAACTATTTCTGGCAATATATGTTGGGATATGATACCCTATGGACACCATTAGCAGCGCATACGGATATAAATGGAAATCCAACAGTTATTTATAGAATATTTTCAGACTCTTACAGAGGCAGAATGAATACAGCTAATTTTTGGGATACCTACTATTACTATAAATATACATTAGGAATTGATATGGAAAAAGAAGCGCCATACTTTGCAGAAGCATTTTCCAAGAGACTACCTACAAATTATTACTATCAAGGAAAAGCTATAAGTGCTTGGGATAATGTAGATGGTGGAGGAGATTTCTGGCTCTATATTCCAAAGGCGGCAGAGGCCGAAGGAACAAAGTATCTTCCTAAGGAACAGCCAAATTCAGCATTAATACAAATTGATGAACGATATGCTGCCTTTGATAATAATTCTACTACAAAGAAAGAAGGGGATATTTCTTATGTAGAAGTAAAGGCGACAGAAAAAGGAAGCAAAATTGTACCTTTAAGTTTGTCTTATCCGGATCGTACAAAACCTTGTATAGTTGGCTTGAAATTTAGAACAAATGGTACAGCTAAATTAGAAATGAGTAAGGAAATTAATTCGACACCATATACTACGCTAACATTACCAGATACTAATGATGAATGGAAATATATTACTTATGATATGGGAACAGATAAGGTTTCTTTCAGTCAGTTAGATAAGGACTACAGTTTATTATACTTTAATATAGTAGGAGCAGGTACTACTGTTGATATAGATTGCCTTGATGTACAAGCGAGCAAGCATTTAACTGTTCCAACATTTAAAGCTGGAAATTCAGATTTGAATTTATTCACATATGTTGGATCAGCTGCTTCTATAACTCTTGATTTTTCAGCATCTGTTTCAAGTACAAATGCGGCAGTTACTTATCAGATTGATAATAAACCCAAATTTGCCAATTTAAATAAGAATACTGGAGAATTTTCTTGGATTCCAACAGAAGCAGGAACATATTCGTTTATAGTTTCAGCATCTGATGGGACTACAGTTACAACTAAAAACGTAAAAGTTGAAGTTTCAAATGATAGAAAATCAGCAGTAGATTTAGTAATTGAGCCGTATAATAGGAATGAAAGTTATGAGTCGTCAACTCTTTATGAATATAAAAAAGTGTACGAAGAAACAATCAAGTTAGTAGACAATAATAGCACTGATGATGAATTTTATAGTTCATTATCGAAGTTAAAGAATGCGGTTGATAAGCTTAAATTATTAACTCCATTATTAAAAGATGGAAGCATTAATTATCCAGAGATTGTTACATCATCTACAGGCAGTTATTTACCTACTCTTGTAGATGATAATCCTAATAGTTATCCAGTAGTTCCAATAGGTTCTGATTTATATTATACCTTTGATTTTGGAGCAAATTTTAGAGTTTCAGCAACTGCATTTGACATTCAGTCAAGAATGGGATTTGGAGAATTTTCAGCAGGTACTGCTATATTTGGATCTAATGATGGAACTACTTGGATTAGATTAACAGATGGGACAACAAAATATAGTGAAGAAAAGCAAAGACTTAATGTCAAGGAAGAGTATAAAAATACTCAATTCCGTTACTTTAAAATGGAAATGGTTGATCCACAACGAAGTATTGATCCAAATATTAACTTCAATTTATATGAACCGAGTGAATTTAAGATTTTTGGTGAGCGTTATGAAGTAGCAGAGTAACTTTGCTTTTAGTTAATAAATATTATTATAAAAGATCTCAAAATGACCAAGGTCATCTTGAGATCTTTTTTTCAGTGAAAACTACAGGTTATTAATTAGGGGTTACTGAGCAACCCTAATTAGATTTATAAAGGGCTCATAAGTTACATATTTTAAAATTGCATATTTAATTTATGTGATTTTTTACAAGTGTTGTGTATATTAAATAATAGTGTCGAAAAAATTTGGCACAATAATTGCTGTTAAAATATTTGATTATAGGAATAAGATATCATTAAGATTGTGAATTAAATCATGTATAAGGGAGGAAATCATTTATGGAACAATTTAAAATGAATGAAGTAAAACTTGGTGATAAATATTTTCGCAGTAGAAGAGAATTAGTTAAGCAATATATTAAAGAATTTGATATAAACAGGCTAATGCATACACTTAGAAAAAATGCAGGTATTGAGTCGACAGCGGTGCCACTAGGAGGATGGGAAGCAGAAGATTGTAGTCTTAGAGGGCATTTTGTGGGACACTTTTTATCGGCTTGTTCGCAATTTGCTTTTAGCGATGGAGATGATGAATTAAAAGAAAAAGCAAATGTTATAGTAGATATTTTTGAAGAATGTGCTAAACCTAATGGCTATTTAAGTGCATTTGAAGAAAATGTAATGGATACTTTGGAGTTAGAAGAAGATCGTAACGTTTGGGCTCCTTATTATACATTACACAAAATACTACAAGGATTAGTTGATGCATATGAATTTATTGGAAATGAGAAAGCTCTAAAGCTTGTAGAAAATTTAGCTAATTATATCTATAATAGGTTCTCTAAATTGTCTTATTGGAAGATTGACAACATATTAAGACCCGTCAGATTAAATCCAAAGAATGAATTTGGAGGTATTGGCGATGTATTATATAGCATATATGAAATAAATAAAGATGAGAAAATCTTAGAATTAGCAAAACTATTTGATAGAGAATACTTTACAGGAAACTTAGAAAAAGGGCTGGATTTACTAGATAATCTTCATGCTAACACCCATTTGCCAATGATTACAGCTGCAATGCACCGTTATAATATTACAAAAGAAGAGCGTTTTAAAACAGCAGTAGAAAATTTTTATGAATTTCTTCTTGGAAGAACTTTTGCAAATGGAAGCAGTAGTTCAAAAGCATCGCTATTTATTGAAGGCAGATGCTCTCAAAAAGCTGAACATTGGGGTAAATATAGTGATTTAACAGACAAGCTTACTGGCGGAGAAAGTGAAAGCTGCTGTAGCCATAATACAGAAAAAATAGCAGAAGATTTCTTTAAATGGACTAATGATATAAAGTATTTAGATCATATTGAAATATTAAAATACAATTCAGTATTAAACAGTGCCAGCTCAAAAACAGGTTTATCGCAATATCATCAACCTATGGGAACAGGTGCAAAAAAGATATTCAGTACATTATATGAAACTTTTTGGTGTTGTACAGGATCAGGTATAGAAGCTATGAGTGAAGTACAAAAAAATATTTATTTTAAGGATAAAGATTCATTGCTTATTAATTTATTCGTTGAGTCAAAAGTTAATTGGATAGAAAAAAACATGACTATTACTCAGCATACAGATTATCCTAATTCACTTAAAGCTTCATTTACAATAACAGCAGAAAGGCCTAAATTCTGCAAATTTATATTTAAAGAGCATAATGTGAAAAAAATAAGTATTAATGATAAATCAGTAGAAATTATAAAAAAGGATGGATTTATTATTATTGAATATACGTTTAATAATAATGACATTATCAATGTAGAAATAGAAGCTAAACTTCATTTGGTTCCATTACTAGGATGTGATGGTGTTGTAGCAATAATGTATGGACCTATATTATTGGCCGAACTTGGAAGTGAAGAATATATTGGAGAAATAAATAATGAAAATATTAATTTAGTTTTAAGTAAAACTAATGATGAGGAATTAACTTTTAGTGTTATAAATAATTCAAGCATTAAATTTATTCCATTATTTAGAGTAGAAGATGAAAAATATACAGTTTATATAAATAATAAAAAAATTAGAAATATTAAAAGAAACTTTAGTAAGGCTGAAGATGGTAGTGGAGCATATGTAATACAGTCATAAGATTCGTGACTGATATGTAAAAGCGTTATTGAATGGAGATGGGAAAATGCCAATTATTTTCGAAAAAAATTCAAAAATATTTCACATAAAATCTGAAAAAACCAGCTATGCTTTGAAAGTATTGAAAACAGGTCATGTTGCCCATTTATATTGGGGAAGAAAATTAAATAGCAATAGTTTAAGTTATATTATAGATAAGAGAAAGAGAGCGAGTTATATAAGTAATACGGATAACATAAAAGAATTTAAATTAGAGTTAGTACCACAAGAATATCCGAGTTATGGAAATACAGACTTAAGAGTGCCAGCTTTTGAATTACAGTTTGAAGATGGTTCAACTACAACAAATTTAAGATATGCACATTATAAAATTTATAAAGGTAAGAAAGCGCTTAATGGATTACCTGCAACATATGTTGAAAGTAATAATGAAGCAACAACTTTAGAAATACACTTAATAGATGAATTAAAAAAAATTAAAGTTATTCTTACATATAGCGTATTTGAAAATTTTGATGCAATAACTAGATCTGTTGAGTTAATAAATGAAGGAAAAGAAGAGGTCAGGATATTAAGAGCTCTTAGTGCAAATGTTGATTTTAATAGTGATAAATTTGAAATGTTACATCTAGGTGGAGCTTGGGCCAGAGAAAGGTGTATTATTAGAAATAAAATTACACAAGGCAGCCAATCTACTGAAAGTAGAAGAGGTGCAAGCGGTCATGGAACAAATCCCTTTATATCTTTGGTAAGAAAGGAAACTACAGAAACAAATGGAGATGTCTATGCAGTGAATCTTGTGTATAGTGGTAATTATTTAGGAAACATAGAAGTTGATATGCATAGTAACACTAGGGTTCAAATTGGAATAAATCCTTTTGATTTTAATTGGGTATTAGAACCAGAAGAAGGATTTCAAACTCCAGAGGCAGTAATGGTTTATTCGCCAAATGGAATAACCGGCATGTCACATATTTATCAGAATTTATATAAGAATAGACTATGCAGAGGTAAATATAGAGATGTAGTGAGACCAATTCTTATAAATAATTGGGAAGCTACTTATTTTGATTTTAACGAAAGAAAAATAAAAGAAATTGCTAAAGAAGCTAGTGAACTTGGAATAGAACTTTTTGTTTTAGATGACGGCTGGTTTGGAAATAGGAATGATGATACAAGTTCTCTTGGCGATTGGTTTGTTAATGAAAAGAAATTAAAGAGCGGTTTAACTAGTTTAGCATCAGAGATTAATAAGATGGGTTTAAAATTTGGACTTTGGTTTGAACCAGAAATGATTTCTCCTAATAGTGAACTTTATAAAGAACATGATGATTGGTGTATTCATGTTCCAGGCAGACTTAAATCAGAAGCTAGAAATCAACTTGTATTAGATTTATCTAGAAAAGAAGTATGTGATTATGTAATAGAAGCAGTAAGCAATGTGTTAAATTTAGCATCAATTTCTTATGTTAAATGGGATATGAATAGAAATATGATGGATATAGGTTCGAAAGGATTACCAGCTAAAAGACAAAGGGAAACAGCTCATAGGTATATGTTGGGATTATATAGAATCCTTGAAGAAATAATAACTAGATTTCCTGATGTATTATTTGAAAGTTGTGCTGGAGGCGGTGGAAGATTTGATCCAGGAATGCTCTACTATATGCCACAAACTTGGACAAGTGATGATACAGATGCCATAGAAAGATTAAAGATACAATTTGGTACATCATTAGTTTATCCAACTGTATCAATAGGATGCCATGTATCAGAAATTCCAAATCATCAAGTAGGAAGAAATACTCCTATAGAAACAAGAGGAGTAGTAGCCATGACAGGAAATTTTGGTTATGAACTTGATGTGACAAAATTAAGTAAAGAAGTGAAGAATATAATTAAAGAACAAATTAAATTATATAAAGAAATAAGAGAAACAGTTCAATTTGGTGATTTCTATAGATTACTAAGTCCATTTGAAGATAGTGAAGCAGCGTGGATGAGTATATCTAGAGATAAATCTGAGGCTATAGTAAGCTACGTAAAACAATATGTAGAACCTAATAAGGAAGATAAACCATTAAAATTAGTTGGTTTGGAATGTGATGCCCAATATGAAATATTAGGTGAGGACATTATTTTAGGTGGAGATGAATTAATGTATGTTGGCTTATATATACCAGTGCTTAAAGGTGATTATACATCAAAGCAATGGGTTTTGAAAAAAATCAGTATATGTGAAAAATAAGCACCTATAAAAAAGTGCTTCAGCACAATTATGAATTTCTTAAGTGAGACATTTATAAGTTTAAAAGAGAAATTGTATAAGAAGTAGAAGACATTATTGAAGACTAGTATGGGAATGAATTATTCATATGCTAGTCTTCAATAGTGTCTAAAGTCATATATGATTTAGATGTATTAAAAATATAGTAAATTAAACAAAGGGATCAAAAAAGAATAAAATGGACCTAAAGAGCGTATTTTAAAAATCACAATTTTATTGCTTGTTTGTAAATGCTGTCATAGTGTCGATAAAAGTTGACATAATAATTGTTAATAAATAATAGAAGAATAGATAGTAAACATTAAGGTAATAAAATGAGGTTTACAAACAAATTAAATTTTGAGAATACATTTAAACTGGTATTATTGCAATGATTTTACCTTTTAAAGTTAAAATAAATGTAGCAGAATCCAGCCAGTTATAACTACTTATCAACCAACGATTAATGAGGTGATTGACGCAAGTGGATTTAAACACCATGATGTTGGATTAACCAAGGACATTATTGAGAATATGAGAGAAGAGTTAATAGCTCCAAAAGATCCTTGGTATAGTTATGACAGTCTAAAGAGTGGGTATGCGGATGATCCAAGGAAATTAACATCAATATCCCTATTCAAATATTAAATTTTCACTAGTTAGATTTGCATATTATAAAACGAAATATTCGTATATATTATAGTATTTCTAATGCGAGGAAATTATATTCTTGACCAATCTGTGGATAACTAATAAAAAATATATATTAGGAAACTATTTGCTCGTCTGCATGATTGCGCGATCGGCATTTAGCATTTTTAATATTTGAATTTAATTTAGTAAATGTAATTTTAACAACTTCAAAAATTTTATAATCAAAGCAGCACAAAACTATTATACTCATTCACAAAAAACTTTCCTATCCATAAAACTTAGAGATTCTCACACAACTTTTTTTATTTAAAAAGCCCAAAAAATATTTGACAACGTTTTAAATAGGTGTTAAAATTTATTTGTAAATATAAATAGGATTGTTACTCTCTTGGAGGCATTACCTAAGACAGATAAGCTGTTTTATGTAATCATTCAAGAGAGTTTTTGTTTTAGAAAGGAAGAGAATTATGATAGACTTTTTTAAAAAGAAAAAGAAATTACTGTTATATTCACCTGTAAGTGGTAAATGTATTGATCTGGAATATGTACGAGATAAAATTTTTTCCTCAAAAATGATGGGAAATGGAATTGCATTTTCTTTTTCAGAAGATACAGTATGTGCTCCTTGCAATGGTAAACTTACTATGATTGCCAATACACTTCATGCATTTGGAATTAAAGCAGAAAATGGAGCAGAAATCCTTGTTCATATTGGTCTTGATACTGTAAACCTTAATGGAAATGGATTTACAAAACTAGCAAAAGAGGGAGACCAGGTTAAGAAAGGTGATCCTATTATTAAAATCGATAGAAAAGTTATGCAGAAATCAGATATAGACCTTACAACACCTATGATTATTACAAATGGATCAGAATACAAATTTAATATAAAAAATCCCAGAAAAGATGTTACAATGGGCATAGATGTGGTAATATCATTTGAATGAAGACAAGGAGGTCAATGGTATGAGGGTAATTAAGAAAATTAACAATAATGTCGTTAAGTGCTTGGACAACAATGGAAATGAATTAATTGCCTTTGGAAATGGAATTGGATTTCCTAAAACTCCTTATGAATTAAATGATATGAGTAAGATTAAACATACTTATTACAATGTAAATCTGAAATACTTAGGATTATTAAATGAAATACCAGAGGATATTTTTGAAATATCAGCGAAGATTGTCGATTATTCTAAAGGGAGAATCATGAATGAAATTAATTCGAACATTGTTTTTACTTTGGCTGATCATATCAATTTTGCAATACAAAGATATAACAAAAACATGATAATCAAAATGCCTTTTAGCTATGATGTCCAACATTTATATGAAACTGAAATGGATATTGGAGAAAAAGCAATAGCATTTATTAATAAAATTAAAAAAATACATTTATCAAAAGATGAAGCAGCAAGTATTGCATTACATTTTATTAATGCAGAGAATATAAAAGCGCCCCAAGGTAGCAAAATCAATGAAAATCAAGTGATTACTGATATTACCAAACTTATTGAACATAAAACCAAACTGAATATTGATAGGAAAGGATTTAATTATTCACGCTTTGTATCACATATGCAATATTTACTAAAACGTCAGGAAAGTAATACAAATATTTCTAGTGATAATGAAAAGGCATTTGAAATGTTGAAAAATGAATATCCGGAAACTTATGAGTGTGTTCTGGATATAGAAAAATATATAATGAAAAATCTTGGGTGGAATCCGAGTAGTGAAGAGTTATTGTATTTAATATTACATGTAAATCGATTATGTTCAAGAGAGGATTGTAACCAATAGGGCATTACCTCAGTGCAAAAAATGTTTTTATGTTTTTGTGCTGAGGTTTTATTTTGGCAAATTCAATAAGAAAAGCGCGCATCTTATTGTTTGTATATATTTTATATAGAAAAGGAGAGAAAAAAATGGCTTCAAAAAAGAAATATGATGATTTATCAAATCAAATTATTAATCTTATTGGTGGGAAAGATAATATAGAATATTTTACTCACTGTGTAACTCGATTAAGATTTAATTTAAAAGATCAAAGTCTTGCAAAAGTAGAAGAAATTGAAAAAATTCAAGGCGTATTAGGATCCCAGTGGCAAAGTGGACAATTACAAGTAATTATTGGGCAAGATGTAGCAGATGTATATAGTTTAATATTCGAAAGAAATGGACTAAATAAGGAACAATCAATAGATGAAAAAATTGATGCTGCTTCACCAAAACACAAAAAAAAATTTAAAGAAATCATAAGTAGTATCTTCGATGGTATAGCTGGATGTGTGGCTCCTTGTGTTAGCGCATTGATTGGCGGTGGAATGATTAAGGTTATTCTTTTAGTGTTGACTCAATTAAATATTCTTACGCCTGAAAGCGGAACATATGTTACTTTATCTTTTGTAAGTGATGCTCCGTTTTATTTCTTACCAGTTATGGTAGGAGCTAATGCAGCAAAAAAATTCGGAGCCAATATGGCAATAGGGATAACATTGGGAGCTGTATTAATACATCCGACATTTGTATCAATGGTTTCTGAGGGTACTGGAGGATCTATTTTTGGTCTAGCAATTCCAGCAAAATCATATGGTAGTAATGTATTTGCGATGATACTAACAATATGGATTGGTGCAAAAGTTGAAAAAATTATTGCTAAATATTCTCCAGCTATAATTCGTTCAGTTGCAGAACCTTTATTGACTTTTCTGATTATGGCTCCATTAATGTTATTGTTATTAGCTCCAATGGGAGCAATGATTGGAACTTATTTAACTGGTGGTCTTCAATGGCTATACAATACAACAGGTTTCTTTGGGTTAGGTATTTTAACAGCTCTTGTTCCAATACTTGTTTTAACAGGTATGCACATGGCATTCCCCCCAATTGCTTTACAAAACTTTGCAATATTAGGCTATGATCCATTAATTTGTATTGCAAGTATTATTCCTAACTTTAATCAAGGAGCAGCTTGTGCTGCTGTTGCACTAAAAACTAGAAACCAAACTATACGTTCTAATGCATCTTCTGCTTCTGTAGCTGCTATTATTGCTGGAGTTAGTGAGCCTGCTCTGTTTGGTATTACATTAAAATATAAAACTCCATTATATGCAGTCATGGGAGGAAGTTTTATCGGAGGAGTAATTGCTGGAATATTTCAGTGTTATTGCTATGCATTTCCTGGAAGCTTTGCATTATTTAGCTTCATTGCTTTTATTGGAGATAAAGGTATCAGCAATTTGATTTATATGATTATCGCTGTTGTTGTTGGAATGATTTCAACATTCATTTTAACAATATTTCTGTATAAACCAGAGGAACAATAATATAATAAGGAGGAGAAAGAAATGTTTTCAAAAAATTTTTTATGGGGTGGAGCAAGCGCCGCTTGCCAATTAGAAGGTGGATTTGATCAGGGAGGGAGAGGTCTAGCCACCACAGATATGATTAATTTTATTCCAAAAGAGTTAAGAGGTGAGTCAATTTTAGAAGTGACAGCAGATGAAATAAAATACCGTAAAGAACATCCAGAAGAATTTAATTTTCCCAAACGTAGAGGAATTGATTTTTATAATCATTATAAAGAGGATATTAAATTATTTGCAGAAATGGGATTCAAAGTATTTAGAATGTCTATTTCTTGGCCTAGAATTTATCCAAATGGAATCGATGAAAGACCAAACGAAGAAGGACTAAAATTTTATGATGATGTATTCGATGAACTGCATAAATATGGAATTGAACCATTAGTTACATTATTGCATTACGACATTCCGTTGTATTTAACTGAACATTATAATGGATTCGAAAGCCGAGTAACTGTTGAATGCTTTAAAAAATATGCTAAAACTGTATTCACAAGATACCAGAACAAAGTTAAATATTGGCTTACATTTAATGAAATTAACATGGTGCTGATGAGCCCGTATTGTTGCTGTGGTGCTCTAATTGAGAAAACCACTAAAAATGAACTAAGTTTCAAATATCAATGTACACATAACCAGTTTGTTGCATCTGCACTAGCTGTAAAGGAAGCACATGCGATTAATAAGGATTTACAAGTAGGATGTATGGTTTGTCGATTAGAAAAATATCCATATTCTTCTAATCCGTTAGATGTATATCAATCAATGTTTGAAGATCATTTAAATTATTTCTATATTGATGTTCAAGTTAAAGGTGAATATCCATACTATATGGATCGTTACTTCAAAGAGAATAATATCTGTATTGATATAGAACCAGGAGATTTAGAATTAATAAAAGAAGGTTGTGTTGATTTTATTTCTATAAGCTATTATATGACATATGTTTGCAAATATAATCCTGATACGAAGGATGCGGGCAATTTGATTGCACAAATCAAGAATCCATATTTAGAAAATAGCGAATGGGGTTGGCCTATGGATCCTATGGGATTCAGAATTACTTTAAACAATTTATATGATCGATACCATAAACCTATCTTTATTGCTGAAAATGGTTTAGGAGCTTACGACAAAATTAATGAAAATGGCACAGTACATGATAGTTATCGTATTGACTACTTAAAAAAACATATTGAACAACTTGGAGAAGCTATTAAAGATGGAGTTGATGTTTTCGGTTATGCATCATGGGGACCAATTGACATTGTAAGCAATTCAACTTCTGAAATGTCAAAAAGATATGGATATATTTACGTTGACGCAGATGATTATGGAAAAGGAACGTTTAACCGTTTCAAAAAAGACTCTTTCTATTGGTATAAGAAGGTAATTGCTTCTAATGGGCAAGATATTGAATAAATACAATTAGAGGCTGTAGCAAAATAGGAATATTTGAATACGAAATATTCCCTATAGAGGCTACAACCTCTTTTTCTTAGTTCCTATATTTTTTGATGGAAGATAATAACTTCAATATTTTAACGTATTTCATAGATTTTGAATGTAGTTTTTCTTAATTCTTATTCCATCTTTATTGGATATGTTCTCAAAACTTTTTATGTTATCTGGATTTATAGTACCATATATATTCGAACAGAAGAAAATTTATCTATATCAGTAGATGTTACAGGAGAGGCTCCGCAGACCGTAATTTGATCTAGTAGCGATTCGACTGGAAAAGTAACTGTAGCTTCAGATGCAGAAGCAGGAGATTAGATAATTACAGCAATATCAACAGTGGACGAAACAAAGAAAGCATTATCAACTATTACAGTAACTTATACAGAATTACAACATTAAGTAACAACAGCAGCTATAGTTAAAGCATAAATGATGCAATTGATTCTGCAGACAAAGTAGATTTTAGTGGATTTAAAATACTTGAAAGTGTTAAAGATGCTTTTTATAATGCATATGTGTCTGCAATAAGTGCGTTAAATGATGCAAGAGATGCTTTAACAGTATCAATTGAAGATGCATTAAGCTATGCCCAAAATTTAATTTCTAAAACAAGTAATGTTAAAATAGCAATTACAAATGCTAAAAATGATGAAACTATAGCGATAAATAGAAGGAATAACAATTAAAGGCAATTTAAAAGTGGGAAAAATCTTGAAGTAATAGTTTATGATGAAAATCAAAATAAAATTACTTCAGTTTTATCTTGCCAATGGTATAGATTAAAAAATAAGGATGATGGCAAGGAAGATTGAGCAGAAATAGGTACAGACGGTAGTACTTATAGTTTAAGTAACCGTGATGAGGGGAGGCTCTATATTGCTAAAAGATAGTCAAGTAGTGACAGTTCAAGTTCAATATCAGATGGTAGTTCAATAACAAATACAACTACTACACAACCAACAAATACTCTAACAGTAACTTCAATTACAAATGCTGATGGTACTGTTAAATTAGTAGATAGCAATGGACAAACTTTAATAGCTTGGCAAGAAGTAGATGGCAAATGGTATTACTTATATAGTAATGGTGTTATGGCGTATAATACTTATGTTAGAAAATACTATGTAGGTATTGATGGGGAATGGCATAACAATTAAAATAAATTTAGTGTCGAAATATGTTGGCATAAATATTGCTTTAAATATAAATAATTAAGTATCTTGACACTAATGAGTAGATGTATTGCATATTATTTAGGATGATATAAGTAGAGTAAGTAATATAGTTATTGATGGATATGCATTAGAGATGAGAGATTTTAAGTTTAATTTATTTGATAAGGAGGGGGATATAAGGATGAAGAAAATACTTTTTTCGCTTAAGATACTAATTGCAAATTAATGTAAAAGTAAATATTTTCTTATTAAATAGCAAGGAGAAAAAATATGAAGAAAAGAATCAAAAATATTTATATATTGCTTATGTGTAGTATAATGCTCTTGTCACAAGCATTTGGGTTTGGATATTGCACAAAAGTTTATGCTGCAACATATATTCTAGATGATGCATTTGTTTCCAATATGACTGGAATGGCTAATACAGTAATGTATACCGGATATAGTACTTCTACTGGCGTGACTACTTCTGGCAATGCTGTTCCTACTAAATTAACTGTAGGTAAATTGCGTCACGCATACATAAAATTTGATTTATCATCCATAAATATTGAAAATGTTGAAAGTATAGTATTAAGTGCAACAAAGACTAGTGGTGCTAGTGTTAATACATTGAGTTATAATGAGTGCAGTGATTATTTAAGAGATAAAACAACTCAGACTGAAACTACTACTTTGTGGACAAAAAATAATATAACTTACAACACTAGACCATTGGATTTGGTAGGTGCTACACAATACAATCTAGAAATTACAAATGGGACTTCAAAGCTTAGTGTGGATCTAATGAAATTGTTTACCTCAGCTGCGGATAGAGGTAAAACATCAGTTACAGTTCATTTTACAACTACATCTGTAGATAACACTTCAGTTGGTGCAACTGATATATATTCAACTAGTAGTTCTAGTAGTGTCCCATATTTAACTGCTATTGAAAAAAATGCAGAAGTACCAGTTCAACCATCAGGAAATAATATAGGTGATTATCTTGAAAATGCTTCTATAGCAACTAAAACATTTAAAATAAAAAATTTTGACGGGGATGCTAATTCATATGTTAAAGTGCAAGCAGATGGAAGTTTAAAAGCCAATGTTGATGAAAATAATGCATCTATATTTGCATTATATGTTTATCAATATGATCAATATAAGTTAACTAGTGTAACTACTGATAATACTTATGGATCTACGATTACAACTTATGCAATTAAATGTCTAGGTAACAATAAATATCTTTCTATTCAGAATTATTTTTCAGAAACTGACACAGACAAGCCTTATTATAACATGGTTGATTCAAATACTTTTAGAATAAAAGCAGTTGCTGATGATGTTAATTGGAATGAAAGATTTTATTTAAATCAGTATGTAGCAGGTGGGTATAATATGTATTCACATCTTGATACTCTTAGAGATGATCCAACCTTTTCTAAGACAATTGTTAGAGTAGATGGAAGTAATATGACTGCTTGCAAAACCAATATGGATAATTTTAAATTTCAATTTATTGATGTGGCAAACCAAGATCAGTTAGAAGTTGTGCAAAAGATATCAGGAACTAGTGCAAATCTTACTTGGAAAGCTGTAAACGGTGACACTGACATGGGTAAATATTCAGTAAGTGAAAGTGCTACAATAACGGAAAGTAATGGAGTTTTTACAGCACAAATAAGTGGTTTAACAAAAGAGATCAAAAGTATAACTGTCACATATTCAAATGGTACCATTTCAAAAAGCGACACAGTAGAGGCTAGAATATTTAATCATCCTGGATTACTTCACAGTGAGGAAGAACTTGATACAATAAAAGAGCATGTAACCAATAAAGAAGAACCGTGGTATTCTGATTATATGAAATTAAATAATACAGTACCCAATAATCTTTCATCTTCTGCATTTGTAGCAGCCACACATGCAGGTATAGGTAGAGGGACTCCTGAGGGCTCAGGCAATATTGCAGATTTTGAACAGTCAGCAAGTGCAGCTTATTTTAATGCATTACAATGGGTAATCACTGGTGAAGATGAATATGCAGATGCTGCAGTTAATATTTTTAATGCTTGGGCTGATAACTTAAAGGTAGTTGATGGAAGAGACAGAATACTTGGAGCTGGAATGAACAGTTATAAGTTAGCTAATGCAGCCGAAATCATCAGATATTACCACGGAGGCTATTCTCGATATAGCAAATCTGATTTTATTAAATTTCAAGATATGATGAGGAATGTAATATATCCTGCAATACAAGATTTAGCAAGTCCTATGGTGGCAAATGGAAATTGGGATACTAATGCAATAGTTTCTATGATAGCTATTGGTGTATTATGTGATGATTCAGTAATTTTTGATAGAGCAGTCAGCTTATATCAAGATATACACGTAAATGGCTCAATTGCAGTATATGTTAGTGATACCGGTCAATCCGTTGAAAGTGCAAGAGATCAGGGACATGCTCAATTAGGAATTGGGTATATGGCAGAAGTGTGTGAAGTTGCTAATAAGCAAGGAATAGATTTATATAGTTTGTATGATAATCGATTAGCTAAAGCATTTGAATGGGCAGCTAAATATAATTTGTATGGAGAAGTGACCTTTGCATCTTTACCGAATGTTTTTGGTAATACATCAAAAAGCTATTGGACTCATCTAGATAGCGAAAAGCTTAATCGTGGAGAATTAAGACCAGTTTATGAGTTGCCATTATCACATTACAGAAATATAGCTGGTGTTGATGTAACATGGATGAGCAAGGCGGCAGATTCTATGAGGCCTCAAGGGTATGTTCATAATGATGAGCTGAATTTTGGAACTCTTACAACCTATAATGGAGAAGTGACTAATGTCAGTGAACCATATTTCTTAATTAGAACTCGTTTAGAACCATGGTATGAGAGGAATTTAACTAAAGATTCAAGCGGCAACTATCTTGAAGAAACATTAAATTCTTATTTTGCACCTCACGCAGATGGTACTTTAACTGCAAGTTCACAAAGAAAAGATGCTCCATTTTATCAATTAGAAAGCAATGGAGATGGAACTTACTCAATACGCTGTGTTGCAACTGATACCTATTTATCAGTTAAGGATGAAAAAATGGGGGATTACAATGTAATTAAAGCTGATGCTAAAACTAAAGGAGACAATGAGAAGTTCACCTTATATTCGAATGGAGCAGCTTTTTATTTTTTAAGATCACCTTCACATGACAATAGGATTGTATATGTTAATATAACTGATGCTAATAACAACACTATAACTACTTATAATAATAACACAAAAACTTCAACTAATGGAACTTTAACAACTAAATCTAATAGCACCATAACTTATACCAATGACATAACTTATACAAATGTAAGTCCTAGTAACTTTAAATTAACCATGTATTTAGGTACAGATGTATCAGATGATATATCAACCTTAACTAATAATGAAAAACTTATTTTAGTATATAACACTGAAGAAGAAGCTTTAAAAGATGTATCATCATCAATAGAAGTAACCAATGTAGATTCAATAGATGATATTAATGTAGAAAAAGGAACAGATAAAGATGAAATACGATTAGCAGAAACAATAGATGTGACACTAAGCGATTCGACAACTACAAGTGCAGCTGTAACCTGGGATAGTGGAAATCCAGTTTATAATGGAGAGATTTTGGGGACATATACATTTACAGGAACTTTAAAAATTCCTAAATATATAACTAACCCGAATAATCTACAGGCAAGTGTAAATGTTATTGTTGTTGGTGGTAATAATGAAGAGCCACAATCACCTACAAAACCAGATGATTCTGAAACAGAAGAAGTTCCGGTGTCGGTGAAAATTCAAGGAACAGAAAGAGTAGGTAAGACCCTCCAAGGTGCAGCGTTAATGGAAAATGGAGCTGAGTTTACTACATCGGCAGGTGTAACTTATGAATGGTATAGGTTATCCAGTAAAGATGATTATGATGGTAAACTAGTTGGAAAGGGTAAAAATTATAAATTAGTTAGTGATGATAAAGGAAAATATATTAAATTAATAGGGATTTATGAGGATTATACTTTCGAAGATATTACAGGAAAAATCGCAAAAAAATCTACAAGCAGTAACTCAAGTTCATCATTAAGTAATAATTCACAAGAAAACACAAGTTCACCTAATAATGAAGCTGACCCAATAGTTAATAGGTGGGAAAATACAATGAATAATAAAAGATATATTAAAAATGGACAACCTGTTACTGGATGGAACCAAATAGATGGTGATTGGTATTTAATGGATTCAACTGGTGATGTCCAAATAGGATGGAAACAAATTAATGGAGAATGGTATTTATTAAAGAATGATGGAACCATGGCAACAGGCTGGCATCAAACTAATAATACTTGGTATTTCTTAAAGGATAGTGGTGCTATGGCTAAAGGATGGATACATTTAAATGGTATTTGGTATTTCTTAAAAGACAATGGAGCTATGGCAGTAGGCTGGCAACAATTAAATGATGAATGGTACTATTTGTATAGTAATGGAGCTATGGCAGTAAATACAATTATAGATGGATATTCACTAAACCCAAATGGAGCTTGGGTTAAATAATATATATTTATAATATTTTATTGTTAAATATAAGTTATAATTTTGATTAACATATGAAAAGCTAATTTTTCATATGTTAATCTTTTGTTTTATTAAAAATTTAGTTAATTTATGATAAGATGTAACTGTATACAAATAATGATCAATATCAGTGAATGGAGATGATAGTATATGTTTAATTCAGCTAAGACAAAGCAATTGGTTTTAGATTATATAGAAAAAAATTCCGCAGAATCATTAAATGAAGAAAATTTGCAGGCAGAAATAAACAAATTTTCAGCACAAGCTGTAGCTCAAAAGTTTAATGTAAGTAGAAATTTAGCAAGCCAATATTTAAATGAATGGGCTAAAGAAGGCATTATAGAAAAAACAAGCTCCCGGCCAGTATATTTCTATTCTAGAAAAATACAAGAACCAGAAACAGAAGAATCAGATTATTGTATGAATAGAGAAGATAATAAAAATGACGAATTAAATGGGGACATTTTTGAAAGTGTTATAGGATATAATGGAAGTCTTCGTAATGTTATAGATCAATGTAAAGCAGCAGCTAAATATCCACCTAATGGATTACCTATACTTTTAACAGGAACAAGTGGTGCAGGAAAAAGTTATCTTGCAAATATGATTTATAATTATGCTATTGAGCAAAAGATAATAGAAGATGATAAGCAATTTGTAATTGTAAATTGTTCAGAATTTGCAAATAATCCAGAGTTACTTACAGCTAATCTATTTGGATATAAAAAAGGAGCATTCACGGGGGCAGATTCTGAAAATGTGGGATTAATTCAAGCAGCTAATGGAGGAGTATTATTTTTAGATGAAATTCATAGCCTTAACCCATCATGTCAGGAAAAATTATTTCTATTTATGGATAAAGGAATATATCATCTTATGGGAGATAATAAAAATTGGAAGGAATCTTCAGCAAGATTAATTTTTGCTACTACAAAAGATCCAGAACAAGCGCTGCTTAGGACATTACTTAGACGTATTCCAGTAACAATTAATATTCCAGCCTTAGAAGACAGACCAATTGATGAAAAAGAGCAGTTAATATTTTCATTTATTCAAAATGAAGCAGAACTGATAAACCAAAAGATCAAAGTAACTCAATCTTATTTTCAAACTTTAATGTCTTATCGTTTTAGAGCCAATGTTGGTGAGTTAAAAAGTGCAATAAAAAGAAGCTGTGCAAATGCATTTTTACACCAGAAGCAAGACAGTGAAGCGCTAATACTTAAGATGTTCCATTTACCAGAGAATATAATATCATATTCATCTTTTTTTATAACTATCGATGAAGAGGAAGGAGAAAGAGTATTATTAGATCCTTCAAAAACAAAAATAGAAGATGGAGCAGAAAAAATAATACTTTTTTTTAATGATTTGTTAAGAGAAAATGATTTATATATAGAATATAAAAGTGATAATAAAACTTTTATGGAACATGCTCAAAAAATAATTACAAAGTACTATGATTATCTAATGTTTGATAAGAAAAATAAAAATTTAAGATTAGAAGCATATGAAACTGCCATGGAGAAAATTACAGAAGAAATATGCTCAAGATATAAGATTCAATTTCAAAACAATGGATTAATACCATTAATAAGATATTTTGTTGAAAGAGGAAGTTATAGATCACAAATTTTTGAATGGGAAAGAACTGAAAAAGATAGAATAAATAAACTCTATAATATGTTAAAAAATAAATATGAATATGAATTTTTAATAGCAGAAGATTTTTCAGAAAAAGTTGAAATGATTTTTGATATGAAAGTTAGTAAAATTAATAGAATAATTTTACTATTAAATATAAAGTTCTTTAATCCAGAAATAAAAGTACAACAAATAATGGGAGTTGTATTGAGTCATGGCTATAGCACAGCCAGCAGTATTGCTGATGCAGTAAACAAGTTATTGGATGATTATGTATTTGAGGCTATTGATATGCCATTGGATGTTACAGCTTCCGAAATAGGGGAACGTCTTCAAAGTTTAGTTAGAAGGAGGCATTTATCACAAGATATAATTTTGTTAGTTGATATGGGATCTCTTGAAGATATATACAAAGAGATAAGTATAATACCTAATCTTAATATAGGAATTATAAACAATATAACTACTAAAATGGCCTTGGAGGTTGGAGCAAAGATTTTAAATAATGAACCTATGCTTCAAATCCTTGAAAATGCAAGCAGTAATACTGTCTGCAACTTTAAAATTATAGAAAACAGAGTTAGGGAAAAAGCAATTATTTTTGTAAGTGAGACAGGAATAGAAGCAGCAAGAAATATGTCTGAACTGTTTATAGATAGTTTGCCAGAATCAATTAATCTTAAAATAATGCCTTATGATTATTATAAATTGTTGAGAAATGGAATAAATGATGAAGTATTTTCAGAAAACGAGATCATATTTATTGCAGGAACCTTAAATCCAAATATTAAGGAAATACCTTATATTGCAGTTGAAGATATTATAGGTGGAAATAGATTAGATGTTCTTTATGAAGCTTTTAGTACAATATTTACAGTTGAAGAAATGCAAAGACTTCAAAATAGCATGCTGATGAATTTTTCACTTCAAAATGTTGTTGGATATTTAACTATATTAAATGCTGATAAAGTTTTGGAGTTAGTTAATAATTGTCTAAATAGTTTACAAGAAAGACTTCAAATTCAATTGAAATATAAATCTATTATAGGATTAAATGTGCATTTAAGCTGCTTGGTTGAAAGATTAGTAAAAAAGATTTCTATAGAAACGTATTTTGAATTAGATTTATTTGAAAAGGAACAAGAGAGATTTATTAAGGCATGCAAAGACAGTTTTATAAAAATAGAAAGACATTATGGAGTAGAACTGCCAATAAGTGAAGTAGCTTATATATATGATTATTTTAAGCCATATATGTAATAGTGTTATGGATATAAATTCAAATTGCATTAAAAAATGATTTGAGTTAAGAATAAGTTTATGACTGAAATTAATATAAAATAATTATATAGTGTCGAAAAAGTTGGCGTGTTAATTGCTTTGTAAAATAATATAGGGAAGGTAGGGAAGAGGAAGTGACGAAAATCATATTAATTTCTCATGGAGAATTATCAGAAGCAATGGCTAAGTCAGCACAAATGATTACAGGAGAAAGATCTAATTTATTTTATTATGGGCTTTATCCGGGACAACATCCTTCTGAAATAATAAATAATATAAAAAATGAAGCAAAAAATAATGAAGGAAATGATTTTATTGTTATAGCAGATATATTTGGCGGTAGTGTATGTAATGCAGCAATGGAATTAGTTGAATTTAGTAATATAAAATTAATAAGTGGTATGAATCTTTCATTAGTAATAGAGGTATTATTAGAAATGGATACCTCTGATGAAGAATTAAATGAAAAGATTAATAATGCCAAGGATGGAATTAAATTATTTTCTAATACTGAAAATATAAAACAGATTCAAGATAAAAATGATTTTTTTTAATAAAAATAAATATGTCTGCATACAAAAGGTAAATAATATATTTGTAACAAATTTACTTAAGGAGGAATAACCAATGATTTCAATGATAAGAATTGATGATAGATTACTTCATGGACAAGTAGCATTTGTTTGGGCAAAATATTTAGGAGTAAATCGTATAATAGTTGCCAATAACAGTGTAGTTAAAAATGATATTCAAAAAATGTCTCTAAAAATGGCAGTACCAGATACTACAAAGTGTAGTATTTTATCTATAGATGAAGCTGTAAATGTATTAAATGATCCAAGGGCAAAGAATTTAAAAATTCTAATTGTAGTAAATAATCCAGAAGATGCAAGAAGATTAATAGAAAAAGTTGAAGATATTCCTTTTGTAAATATCTCTAATTATGGACTTTTATCAAGCGATTTATCAGCAAAGAAAAAAGTAACAGATACGATTTATTTAACAGAAGAGGATATAGAGGAATTTAATAAAATTTTTAAATATGGAAAGAGAGTAGAGTATCAGATTGTACCAACAGGTCAGATGAAATTATTAGAAATACTATTAGAGAAAAACTAGGAGGTAATGTAAATGGTTGTTGAAGGTTTATTAGTTGCATTAGTTATCTTTATAGTAAAATTTTTTGATTGGGTATTTTGTCTACAACTTAACCGACCAATGGTAACAGGTACTTTAGTGGGTATAGTTTTAGGTCATCCAGCAGAAGGAATAACCTTAGGTGCAGCTATAGAATTAGTTTTTCTAGGTGCAATTACAATTGGAGGCTCAGTTCCACAAGAAATTGCAATAGGGGGAGTTTTAGCAACAGCATATGCTATATTACTAAAGCAAAATGTTCAGGTTGCAATTGCATTAGCTGTTCCAATAAGCATATTAGGAGCATTTTTTTATAATATTTTGAAATTATTCTTTACTGCTTTAGTTGAGAAGCTGGATAGACACTTAGATAATAAAGATGAAAAAAATTTCAATAGATTGTTTTTATCTCAGTTATTAATTTTTCCCTCAGCTTTTGCAATAGTTGTGTTTATAGGCATCGTAGCCGGGACAAATACAATTGAAACTATAGTAAATGCAATTCCTCCTGTGGTTATGAATGGATTAACAACAGCAGCAGGAATTTTGCCAGCTTTGGGATTTGGACTGCTATTAAAAATGTTATGGCAAAAGAATATAGCATTATTTTTCTTTGCAGGATTTGCTATGGCAGCTTACTTGAATTTATCAAATATGGGAGTAGCAATTTTTGCAGCATGTATATCAGTTTATATATGCATATCTGATTATACTGATAAGAAAAAAATTGCAGTCAATGATAATTCAAAAATAAGTCAAACATCAGAAATGGAGGACTTTTTTAATGAGTAAGAGTGAGTTTAAATTATCTCGATATGAAAAAAAAATGATGAGAACATTGTTTTGGCGTCAAAATTTTTTAATGACAGGAATAAATTATATACGAATGCAAGGTATGGGCTATGCATGGACAATTAAACCATTATTAAAGAAAATTTATAAAAATGAAGAAGAATATTATGAAGCATTAAAGAGAAATTCTATGTTTTTCAATACAACTCCTCAAATGGTTACATTTATTATGGGACTTACCTTATCAATGGAAGAAGAAAATGCAAATAGCAATGGTGAATTTGATACAGATTCTATTAATGCAGTAAAAGTAGGTCTTATGGGGCCTTTTGCAGGACTTGGTGATTCATTTTTTTCAGGAACCTTGAGGATTATAGCTACTGGAATTGGATTAGGATTAGCTCAAGCTGGAAATATACTAGGTCCTATATTGTTTTTATTGGTTTATAATATACCAGGCTTCTTTATTCGTTATTATGGAGGAGTATTAGGATATAAATTAGGATCAAAGTATATAAGAGAAGCAACTGAATCAGGATTAATTCAATCAATAACGAAAGCAGCATCAATTATGGGGTTAATGATGATTGGATCTATGTCATATCAAATGGTTAAATTTTCAACTACTTTTGAGGCTACCATTGGAGGGACAGATTTTGAGCTTCAAAAAGTATTAGATTCTATAATGATAGGCGTACTTCCATTAAGCGCAGTATTAGTATGTTTTATACTTTTGAGTAAAAGGGTTAAACCTATGTATATACTATTCGGAATTATTATTTTAGGACTTGTTTTGACATTGTTAGGCGTGTGTGGATAGGGCATTTTAAGATAAGATGATAAAAGTTAGGTGTATTTTTAATTGTAATAATAACTTTTTGTTAAACTAGGAGGAATAAATAATGAAAATTTTTAAGAGAAATACTACAGAAGTAACAGATTTTTCTAGGGATAATATTGAGGATATTATTGTTAATGAAGATTTAAGCAATGATTTTAAAGAGTTGAAAGATATCAATACTATTGCAACTTTACTAATATCTTCTACAGAATTACAAAATAAGGAATTACAGAATACTGAAAGTATATTATCTGAGTTCAAGTCAAATATGGAAAACTTAGCAATTGATATTACCAATGTGCATATTAAAGTAATAGACACTGATAAACTGGCTGATAGTCGAATGTTATTAATGTTTTTGAACAACACGAGAGTTTATCTAGAGAAATAGCCTCAGGCATTTCAGAGCAGGAAGTGAATATGAAAGATATTAGGAAATCAATAGATATGTTGTAAATTTAATTGATAAAAAAGAAAAGTAAATTTATTAATAATAATAAATTTACTTAATAATGTTGATAAATGCATTTTTTATTATGGACTTTATTTTGTGATGCTCATGCTTACAAAATATAAAACTATCTGAATTTTAAGGAAAATTATCTTTTTAATATTTTGAGTTTAATTTAATATTAAGATAATTTTATTAAAACAACTAATTCATACTAAAAGTAGAATACTTCTTAGGAGAAACTCCAACAGCTTTTTTAAAAGACTTCAAAAAGTTGCTATAATCATTAAAACCACATTCAATATATACATCATTAATATTTGAACCATTTGAGAGAAGAGATTTTGCAATAGATATTCTTCTTGCAGTAATATATTTATTTATAGTTGTTCCAGTAGCCAATTTAAAAATTCTACAAATATAAGATTCACTTAGAAAGAAGTGTTCTGCTAAATGTTTAATGGTAATATTTTCAAGAACAGTGTCATTAATATAACCAATTATTTCTTGAATTTGATTATTATATTTATAATATGATAACAAAGTATCTTCATTATCAACAAATAATTTAGTGAAATAAGTCATAAGTTCTATAAAACTTGAATACTCAATTCTATCAGAACCAAAACCTTCTGCACTTATAATCTTATTTATAAAATATATGAATCTGTTTTGTTGTTCCTTATCTAATTGAATTTTATGGCTAAAAGTTTCGTCACGATGGCTGAAACAATAACTTAAATCTGTTTTGTCTGTAGAAATAGATCTTAAGAAGTCAGGATGAATAGAAATTACTATTCTTTCATGCACCATTTTGCTTATTTGAGAAACATAGTGGCTTTCAAATTGATTTATAACAAATAAGTCTCCAGGATTAATATCGTATAGTTTATTATCTATTAAAAATTGTTTTCCACCAGAAATAGAATAGTAAACTTCATAGCAATCATGAATGTGAATAGACATAGTTTCTTCTTCACTATGTAAATGTGCAATTGAGAAATATTTATTTTCTATACAATTATTAATAGATTGTTTGCAGGATGTAAATTCTTTCATTAAAATCACCTCACTAAATAATAGTCTATTTATTTTTATTATACTTAGTACTTCAAGATTTGCAATATTTTGATGAAAATATAACAAGAAACAGTTAAATTATCATAGTATAATTAAATTATTAAATAAGTAGTATTAATTTTCGAGGAGGAATAGTTAATGGATATAAAGAAATTTTCACTAGAAGGCAAAATAGCATTAATAACAGGAGCTGCATATGGTATTGGATTTGAACTTGCAAAATCTTATGCACAAGCTGGAGCAACAATAGTATTCAATGATATTAACCAAGAATTAGTCGATAAAGGTTTAAAAGCGTATGAAGAATTAGGAATAAAGGCTAATGGTTATGTATGTGACGTTACAGATGAAGAAGCTGTAAATGAATTAGTTGCAAAGATAGAAAAAGAAGTTGGCGTAATTGACATTTTAGTAAATAATGCAGGAATAATTAAAAGAATTCCAATGCTTGAAATGAAAGCAGCGGAATTCAGACAAGTTATAGACGTAGATTTAAACGCTCCATTTATAGTATCTAAGGCAGTAATACCTGGAATGATTAAAAAAGGACATGGAAAAATAATCAACATATGTTCTATGATGAGCGAATTAGGCAGAGAAACTGTTTCAGCTTATGCAGCTGCTAAAGGTGGACTTAAGATGTTAACTAAAAATATAGCATCTGAATATGGTGAATACAATATTCAATGTAACGGAATTGGACCTGGATATATAGCAACACCACAAACTGCACCACTTAGAGAAGCACAAGCAGATGGGTCAAAACATCCTTTTGATCAATTTATTGTAGCCAAAACTCCAGCTGCACGTTGGGGAACACCAGAAGATTTAGCAGGACCAGCTGTATTTTTAGCATCTGATGCATCAGATTTTGTAAATGGTCATATTTTATATGTAGATGGTGGAATCTTAGCTTACATTGGAAAACAACCTAAATAATGGTAGAAAATAACATGATAATTAGGAGGAAAAGTAAATGAAAATTGCTTTAATAAATGAAAACAGTCAAGCTGCAAAAAACCCAATGATATATGAATCATTAAAAAAAGTAGTAGAACCAAAAGGTCATGAAGTATTTAACTATGGAATGTATGGCGTAGAAGGTGAAGCACAATTAACGTATGTTCAAAATGGTATATTAGCTGCTATCCTTTTAAATTCAGGAGCAGCAGATTATGTAATAACTGGATGTGGAACTGGAGAAGGTGCAATGCTTGCAGCTAACTCATTCCCGGGAGTATTATGCGGTCATATAGTAGATCCTTCAGATGCTTATATGTTTGCACAAATTAATGATGGAAATGCAATTGCATTACCTTTTGCAAAAGGCTTTGGATGGGGAGCTGAATTAAATCTAGAATACATTTTTGAAAAGTTATTCCAAGGTGAAAGTGGACAAGGATATCCAAAAGACAGAGTTATTCCAGAACAAAGAAACAAGAAAATACTAGATGAAGTTAAAAAAGTAACTCATAAAGATATGGTAACAATTTTAAAAGAAATAGACCAAGAGTTATTAAAGGGAGCTGTAAGCGGAGAAAAATTCAAAGAATATTTCTTTAATAATTGTAAGTGCAAAGAAATAGAAGCTTACATTAAAAGTATAGTAGAATAATGAAATTATAGTTAGTATATAATTTTATTAACTATATACGATGATAGTATTCCTTAATTATATATATTAATTTCGAAATTAACCATAATTGAAAAATTTAATTATAGCCTTATCAAGTATAAATTTTAAGTTCTATCTCTATATACTTGATAAGGCTAAAAATAAAGTGAAACTTGATTCAGATGAGTAAACTCCATCTGAATTTTAGTTGAACTTATCCAGGAGCGTGCAGCCGTCATCTCCCATTTAAAGAAGTGGAGGATTACGGATGCTAGCTATCGGATAAAGAAAAAATGGAAAGTGGTGTTTTATTCATGGACGTAATTACTATAGGAGATGCAATGATTGCAATGTGTCCAGTAAAAAAAGGACCAATTATTTTTTCAGATACTTTTGAAAGAAAAATTGGTGGAGCAGAATTAAATGTTGCAATAGGTTGTTCAAGATTAGGGTTGAAAGCTGGATGGATAAGTAGACTTGGTAATGATGATTTTGGAAAGTATATTTTAAAAACAGTTAGAGGAGAAGGTATTGATACTTCAGAAGTTAAATTTGTAGATGGATACCCAACTTCAGTATATTTCAGAGAAGTTTTAGCTGATGGATCTAGTAGATCATTTTATTATAGAGAAAAATCTCCAACAAGTACAATGAAGTGTAAAGATTTAAATGAAGATTATTTTAAAGAGGCAAAAATACTTCATATTACAGGAGTATTTCCATCAATAACTAAAAACAATCAAGATATTATACTAGAAGCAGTAAAATTAGCGAAAAAACATAATTTAACCGTATCTTTTGATCCAAATATAAGATTAAAAATGTGGACTAAAGAAGAAGCAAAATCATATATAGAAAAAATATTACCAGATGTTAATGTTATTTTAATCGGTGATGAAGAAATAGAAATTTTACTGGGAGAAACAACTATAGAAGCTGCAATAGAAACCTTCCATGGCTATGGAATAGAAAAAGTTGTTGTTAAAAAAGGCGCTAAAGGAGCTTTAGGTTCAGATGGTAAAAATGTTTATGAAGTAGAGGCTATAAAACCAAAAGCTTTAGTAGATACAGTAGGTGCTGGAGATGGATTTGCTGCAGGCTTTTTAACTGAATTGGTTAAAGGTAAAAGTTTAGAAGAATGCGTTAGATTTGCAAATGCAGTTGGTTCATTAGTAGTTGGTGTTGAAGGTGATAATGAAGGATTACCTTATTATGATGATGTTTTGGTACATTTAGGACAAGCTAAAAAAGTAGAGCGTTAAAATTGCACATATATATAAAAAGCATGAAGTGAAAGTAAAATATTTTCACATATAAAAAGTGAGAAGCGTTATAAGAAACTTATTAAGCACAACTAAAAACTTTTGAACATTCAAAATCCAAATTATTTATTCATTTGTGATAAAATAGGAGGCTGGATGAAAATTAAGTTATTAAAAAAATATATATAATAAATGAGGTTTAAAAATGTTTAAAAAAGTTTATGATATTTTAAAAAAAGAAAAAGCAGTAGCTGTTATTAGAACTAAAACCTATGAAGACGCAAGAGAAATCAGTATAGCAGCTATTGAAGGTGGAATGAATATTATAGAAGTAACTATGAGTGTTCCAAATGCACCAAAGTTAATAAAGGAATTAAAGAATGAATATAAAGATGCGTGTGTTGGAGCTGGAACTGTTTTAACCAGAGATGCTGTAGATGAATGTATTGAAAATAATGCTGACTTTATTGTTTCACCATGCATTGATGAAGAAATAATAAGTTATGCAAATCAAAGAAAAGCATTAATAATTCCAGGACTTATGACAATGTCAGAATTAAATAAAGTATATAAGATGGGGGTAAGGTTTATAAAAGTATTCCCAGGAAACGTTGTTGGAAAAGGATTTATAGGAGCTGCAAAATCTATATTCCCAGATATTAATATAATGCCTACAGGTGGAGTAAATAAAGATAATATAGGTGAATGGATACAAAATGGAGCTGATTGCAGCGGTATCGGCAGCGATTTAAATAAAGTGTATAAAAGTAATGGAACTGTAGGTGTAAAAGAATATTGCAGTGAAGTTATTAAAAATGTACACTTCTAAAAAAAGCGCGAAGCGCAATTAAGAACTTAAACACATATAAAAGAGTGCAAAACATAATATAGAACTTATTAACCACAACCAAGAATTTTAAAAATATAAAATATATAAGTTCTAATTATTTGCTATATTAAAAACTAAAGGAAATTAATGAATAAGTTAAAGTAGATATTTTAAATAATAATTCTTATTAAAATATACTTGATTTAAGAAATTAATAAATTTAGTTTTTTGTTATTTTAATGAATGGTAACTATGCACATTAAAAATATATATAAATATGGACGTAAATAAATATGTAGCTATGAACATTTAAATTTAAAGTATATAATATGGGAGTGTTAATAATATGAATAAATATAAAAAAATGAAATATCAATTAATAGCTAAAGAAATGGTAGAAGTATTAAGTGAAAAGGGTTATGTAAGTTATTATGCTGAAGATAAGGAAGAAGCCAAAAAGAAAATTTTAAGTTTAATACCAGAGGGAGCGAGCATATCTGTAGGTGGATCAGAAACTCTTGGAGCTATGAACATGACAGAAGAATTTAGAAGTGAAAAGTATAAATTTTTTGATAGATTTCAGCCTAAACCATATGAAGAGATTTATGAAATTTATAGGCAATCATTGCTCTCTGATTACTTTATCTCAAGTACTAATGCGATAACTAGGAAAGGACAGCTAGTTAATACAGATGCATCAGGAAATAGAGTTGCATCCATGATTATTGGTCCTAAAAAAGTAATTATAGTAGCAGGAGCTAATAAGATAGTTGATGATTTAGATGAAGCTTTTAAAAGAATAAAAAAAATTGCACCAATGAATGCCACAAGAGTTAGACATGAAACTCCGTGTGTTAAAACTGGAAGGTGTATGGAATGTGAAATAGAAGCTTCAGTATGCAATTACACAGGAATAATAGAAAATGGACGTAAAGAACCAGGAAGAATAACTATTATTATGGTTGCTGAGGAGTTAGGATTTTAAAAATATTATTTTATTATATATTATAATTTTGATTGTTAAACAAAATTAAAACACCTTAACTAATTTAATGAGAATTACTTTTTGCAATATAAATTCCAATAAATAAATTACATATATTTAGTTACTTTAAAGCAGTTTAATATAGCAAATTAATTAATACTTATATATTTACTATATGTAATTGATAATGCTTTATAAAAAAATACAGGAAATCATAAGAAAGTGTATGTTATTAAAAGAATTAAAGGTTTTATGAAAATGTTTACTTTAACATTAACAAAAAGTGAAGGAAATAAAAAGAAAGTCTATTTATATTAAATTGGTATTTGAATAGAATTAAATTGTAATGTAGCTTTTATTGAATATTATTATAAGAAGTAAAGGAAATTTTATTATAGTGATAAGATGAAGTTGAGCGTTATTATTTTTCTAAAAATTTAGGAGGGAGAAATATTTAACCATGAAAGAATATTTTCATAAAGAAATAAGACGGAACACTGTTAGAGCACCATTAATGGATCAAATTGAAGCTTATGTAAAGGTTATAATAAAGGGAAATATACCACAAGTGTCTTATAGTACTTATGTAGATTTTTATAAAAGTGGAAGCAGAAAAGAGTTTGAAGAGTCATATTTTGAAAGAAGAAAGCAATTAACTGCTTTAGGATTGTATTTACAATGGAATAATTCAAAAGATGCTATAGATTATTTTCAAGAACTTTTATGGACAATATCTAATGAATTCAGCTGGTGCTTGGCTGCACATTTACAATATGGAGAAGACACTTTTGGAGATAATCCAGCGAAGGTAATAGATCTATTTTCAGCAGAAACAGCACAAACTCTAAGTGAAATTATAATTATTCATAAAAATAAAATAGATTTATTATTATGCAATCATATTAAGAAACAAATTAAGGATAGAGTTATAAATCCTTTTATAAATAAAAATTGGGAATGGGAAAGCGCTACTCATAATTGGAGTGCAGTTTGTGGTGGATGTATTGGAATAACTGCTTTGCTTATGGAAAAGGAAGAAAAGCAAAAATTAATATTAAATAAGGTTGAAAGAGCCTTAGAATGCTATATTAGTGGTTTTGGTGATGATGGAGTAACTTTGGAGGGTATAGGCTACTGGTCTTATGGCTTTGGATATTATATATACTATAAAGCATTGAAAAATGAAATATATTTACAAGATAATAAAGAAGAAAGTAGTAAAACTGAAGCTATAGCAAATTTTCCACAGAGTATTCAAATTTCAGAAAAAGTATTTTTACCTTTTTCTGATGTGCCACCTAATATTACTTTACCATCTGGATTACTATCATATTTGCAGAATAAATTCAAGATAAAAGTGCCATTAATAGAAAAAATTAGTCCTTTTGACTTTGATCATTGTTATAGATGGGGCCATGTAAGCAGAAATTTATGGTGGACAAGTGGAGAAATATTAAATAAGGAATTAGAAAACTGTTCTATTTATTTTCAAGATGCTAAATGGATGGTTCATAGAAAAGATAAGTTGTTTTTTGCTATAAAGGGAGGCAGCAACCATGAACCTCATAATCATAATGATGTTGGAAGCTTTGTTGCAGCTATAGATGGAGAAATAATCTTAACGGATTTAGGGGCAGGAGCATATACAAAAGGATACTTTGGAAGTGAAAGATATACTTATAATCACACAAGATCATATTGGCATTCAGTACCATTTATAAATAATTGTGAGCAAGAAGAAGGCGCTATAGAAAGCACCATTGTAAAACAGGATATTAATAGTAATTATATAGAATTTAATTTAGAATTGTCTCAAGTCTACCCAGCTGCAAAAATAAAGAACTTTTATAGAAAAGCAAGATTTGAAAATAATAAAACAATGTTGACTATAGAAGATTCAATTTTTGGTAAAGCTACAACTAAAGTAAATGAAGGTTTTATAAGCTATATAAAACCAGAGCTTATTAAAAATGGAGAGATTATTTGGAAAGGAACAAAAGGAAATATAATAATCAAATATGACTGCAACATATTTGATTATTATATAGAAAAAGAAAAAGTAACTGATCATTATAATCAAGTTGTAATCATATATAGACTTGGATTAATAACAAATAAGGAAAATAAAGAATTGATTACGGAATTTAAATTTTATTATGAAATAAGATAGAAAGTTAATTATTTGAAGGTAGTTAATAATTGATTATTTAGGAGGTATTAAAATGTATAATAGCTGGAAAGAAGAAGCATGGGCATTTATAGAAGAAAAAACTAAATTAAATAATGAGAGAATAGGAAGTAACTTTCCTCATTCAGCACCAAATAAAAAATATCAATTAGAAAATGAACAGTGGTGGACAGCGGGATTTTGGCCAGGAATATTGTGGAGAGTTTATCTAGAAAATAAAGATGAAAAATTAAGAAAAAATGCAGAATCTTGCGAAGAAAAAATGAATCATTTGCTTAGTGATACTGAAGCAATAGACCATGATTTAGGGTTTATGTGGACATTATCAAGTTTAGCTAATTATAAAATAACCCAAAGTAAGCAGGCGAGAAAAAGAGCTTTACTTGCAGCTAATTTACTAATGGCAAGGTTTAATTCAAAGGGAAATTATATTCGTGCATGGAATGCTTGGAGTGGACGTAAAGATAATAGTGGAGTTGTAATTATTGATTGTTTAATGAATTTACCTATATTATATTGGGCATCAGAAGAAATTGGAGACGCTAGATTTAAGCAAGTTGCAGAAAAACATGTAGAAATGGTATTAAATCATTTTATAAGACCAGATGGTTCAGTACAACATATGGTAATATTTGATTCGTCTACAGGAGAAGTGATAGAAAAATGCGGTGGACAAGGGTTTGCTGAAAATAGCGCATGGGCAAGAGGTTGTGCATGGGCCGTTTATGGACTTACTCTTTCTTATAAATATACTAAAAATGAAGAAATATTAGATGCAGCTAAAAAAACAGCTCATTATTTTATAGCTAATGTTAAAGGTGAAAAGTATCCAGTATGGGATTTTAGAGTACCAGAGGATACAGAAGCTAAAAAATATAAATATCCAGATTCTTCAGCAGGTGCAATAGCTGCATGTGGATTATTACTTTTATCAGAATGTGTGAAAGATGTAGAAAAAGCTTTATATTTAAATGCAGGAGAAGGCATATTGAAAAATTTATATTTTGAATGTGGAACAATGAATAATATAGAGGAAGAAGGTTTAATTAAACATGGTACAGGACATTTTCCAGAGCAAAAGAATTTAGATGTACCACTAATATATGGAGATTATTTCTTTGTAGAAGGTATTTCAATATTAAAGGGTGAAAAGCTATTATTTTGGTAAGTGAGATAAGTGAGAGTCCAAATCTATGATTTGGGTCCTCGAACTTAGTTAAATTGCACATGCAATTTAACTTTATTCTTGCATTTCGTTCTTCGAACTTTCTCCTTGGAGCTTTTATATTTGGTTCATGGAACTTACTCAGCGAACAAAGTGAGTCGAGTTTCATTTTTTCATAGCTAAAAGTGATATAAAGATATTAATTACAATGAATATAGTTACATAAGGTGAAAAAGATTTTTGAAAAATAATGACAATTTTCAGTAGTCTAATTTAGAAATTGGGTATAAATGTGTTATAAAATAATTAATAAGGTTGTGAAAATGTATGACAAAGTATGAGTTTTTTAATCAAAAGAATAAGAAATTTTTTATTGATGATATAAAGAAGATTGCAGAATATGTAAAAGCAAATTGCTTAGAAGAAGCTGAAAAAATTATAAAAGTTGCCGATGATATTGTGAATCAAAAATTTTTATTTGAACTACGTTGGGATATGGAAAGAACTCATATTCCTGAAATATTTGAAGAAGAAATAAATTGGATGTATATACCAGCAGATGATCCAGAATGGATTTATCAATTTAATAGACACCGTTTTTGGATATGCCTTGGACAAGCTTATGCTTTAACTAGTGACGAGAAATATGCTGAAGCCTTTGTAGCTCAAATGACTCACTGGGTAAAAAATGTTAGGTTAGAAGATCCTAAAAATCAACTTGCTTGGCGTACTATTGAAGCAGGTTTACGTCTTGAATATTGGTTAAAAGCTTTTTGCTACTTTGAGGAAAGCCATGCACTTACAGATGAAGTTTGCGAAATCTTTGAAAAATCTATAATTGAACATGCTGAATATTTAATGGATATTTATGATACCTTTAGACTTGTAAGTAATTGGGGAGTTCTTCAAAACCATGGATTATTTATAGCTGGTGTTATGCTACCGGAAACAGCACGTACTATAGAATATTGCAATGAAGCGCTTAAGCGTTTGGAAGAAGAAATAACAATACAAGTTTATGGTGATGGAGTTCATTGGGAGCAGTCTCCTATGTATCACAATGAAGTTACTCATTGTTATTTAGATGTAAAGATTTTATCAGATAGAAATAATATAATTTTACCTAAAATAATCGATGAAAATCTTTATAAAATGTGTTATGCAAGTATGTATCACAAAAAACCAAATCATTTTGAACTTCTAATGGGAGACAGTGATGATATAGATGTAAGAGATATAATTTCAAAAGGTGCGTATTTATATAAAGATCCAGTTCTTAAATTTGGAGGATATGAAGCTTTTGATTTTGACTGTATATGGGATTTAGGCTTTAAGGCTAGTGAAGAATATTCTAATCTTGAAGCTGTGGAGCCACATAAAACTGCTATTGAATTAAAAGAAAGTGGTAATTATTATCTTCATTCAGATTGGAGTGAAAAACAAAACTTTTTCCATTTCCATTGTGGAACGCTGGGAGCAGGACATGGACACTCTGATAAGCTTCATATTGATTTATTTTCTAATGGGGAGGATATATTAGTTGATGCAGGAAGGTATACCTATGTAGATAAACCGGAGAGATACGAATTTAAAGATCCATCAGCACATAATACAATAACAGTTGATGATAAAGATTTTATTGTCTGCAAGGATTCTTGGGAATGTAGTAAGCTTGCAAGAGGTATAAATCAAAAAATGATATCAAGTGAAGAATATGATTATTTAGAGGGGGGAAATTTAGGTTATTATGATATAGACATGGGAAGTGTCTATATAAATCGTCGTATTTTATATATTAAACCAGATATTTATATAATAGTTGATGAATTCTATGGAAATTCAGCTCACAAATATAATCAATATTTCCACTTTAATAATGAAGGCAAGGTTGATGAAGAAAAAGATGGAAAAGTAACGTATACAAGTGATAAAAATAAAGTAGAACTTTGCTTCATATCAGATGGTTTAACAAAAGAAATTGTTGCTTCAAAATATTCAAAACATTACAATGAATTTGAGGAAAATAAAGCAATAAAAACTGAGCTTTCAGCAAATGGTTTTGCAGCAGTAATAACAGTCATATCAACAAATGAATTAGATAAAACAGAAAGCATTAATATAGAAAAAGTACCAGTATATTCTAATTTTAAAAATATAATTTTTGAAGATAAATTAATTGAAGCTATTAAAATTACAAAGGGAGAAAGAAGTTATACGGCAGTATTTGCTCATCAAGATTATGCATCTCCAACAGATAGTTTTAAAGCCAATAACTGCATAGGTTTTGGACAAGTGGTTGTATTTAACAATGGAAAAGGTGAGAAGAGAATAGGAAAAGTCCTTGTATGGTAATTTAATATTTAATATAATAAATGTTAGCATTGCTGCAGATTAAAAATTTTTTAGCAGCAATGCTAAGAAATTTTAGTGAAAGTAAAGGTATACAATGGGTGATATGAAGAGATTTTTTCCAAAGACAATAAAAACTCGTATGACTATAATCATAATGACATCAACAATTATGACAACCATATTAATATCTTATTTTTGTTTTTCTACCTTTCAATATTTATTACGAAAAAATCTAATCCAATCAACAGGTTCTAATCTTCAATTAGTTATGAAAAATATTGAAAATAATATAGATAATATTGAAAATTTAGCTAAGTGGTGTAGCACTAATACTCAAATTTCTTCTTATGTTTCAAATGCACCCAATCATATTTCCAGTACTGAAACACTAAATACATATTATAGACTTCAAGAAGAACTGCTTAATTCAAGAGCTAGTAATTTTGTTGGACGATTAATAATAAGCAATCCTAAAAATGCTTTATTGCAAAACTTAGATGGTTCCAGTGAAGGGTTTCTTACAGATGGGAAAACAAGCAGACAGTTACCTTATTTTGAGGAATTAATACAAGCTAAAGATTTTAAATGGATTGGTTTAAAAAAAGATCCATTTCAATCTAAAGGTAATTCACTTATAATACCAATTATTCGACCTGTATATAGTTCCTTTGATTCCTCTGTGGATGGATGGGTATATATTTCAGTGAATACAAGTATTATAACAAATTATTTGGAAAATTATATTCAAGAAGCAGATTCAGAGCTATACATTATAATTAATGATATTATTTATTTATATAAAAACAAAGAATTAAAAGAAATATCATCAAAATTCTCAATAATAAAAAGTGATACGGCTGAATATAATAACGATATTACATATTATACAATAAAAGATGAAAAAGGATTAACTAGAACAATTGTCTGTTACGCTTCTAATTTAAAAGGCTGGTATATTGCGCAAAGCCTATCTAGTGAGCAGCTTATATTTCAAAAAGAGGCATATTTTCCTTTATTTTTATTTATTATAGGATTACTGCTTTCACTTGGTTTTATATTAACATATACCTTTAATAGAATGATTAATAAACCTATTAGGAAAATTAATAAAAAAATTTTTGAGATTTCAGCTGGTGATTTTTCAAAAAATCCTTCAATAGAAAGTTCAGATGAAATTGGAGCTATAGGCAAAGGAATTAATATTTTATCACAAGATGTTTTAGATCTTATAGAATCAAGAGTTGCAGATGAAAAGCAAAAAAAGGAATTAGAGTTTAAAATGCTTCAAAGTCAAATAAATCCACATTTCCTCTACAACACTTTAAATTCAATTAAGTGGATGGCAACAATACAAAATGCATCTGGAATACCAGAAATGACAACGTCTCTTGCCAGATTATTAAGGAATATTGCTAAAGGAACTAGTCAATTAATTACAATAAAAGAGGAACTAGATTTACTAAAGGATTATATAACAATTCAACAATATAGGTATGGAGGAATTATTACTGTAAATTATAATATTAGGTCAGAAGATTTATATGATTGCCATATTATTAAATTTACACTACAGCCAATAGTTGAAAATGCAATCTTTCATGGAATTGAACCTAAGGCAATTGAAGGAATTATTGATATTAATATTAGCAGCACTCAGAAAAATATAATTAATATTGAAATTATAGATAATGGTGTTGGAATTAATGAAGATAAAATTAAAGAATTGCTTACTTCAAAGGAAACTACTAGTAAAACTTCTTTTAATAATATTGGCGTTAGTAATGTAAATGAAAGAATTAAATTAACCTTTGGAAATGAATATGGATTAAATATTAAGAGCGAAATTAATGAATATACAAATATGATAATTACAATTCCTTATCAATAGGAGTTAGGAGAGCAAAGGAACTACTTTACAAAAAGGAGATAATGTTTATGTATAAATTATTAATTGTTGACGATGAACCGTTAGTTCAAATTGGTGTAAAGTCTATGTTAAATTGGGTAGATTATGAAATTGAAGTCATTGGCTCTGCAGCTAATGGTAAACAAGCTCTTGATGTAATAGAAAGTAACATGCCTGACATTGTAATAACTGATATTAAAATGCCAATTATGGATGGATTAGAATTAACTAAGTACTGCATGGATAATTTTGAAAAACCTCCTATCTTTATAATTTTAACAAGTTATGAAGAATTTGAACTTGCTAAAAGAGCCATAAAGTATAATGTAATAGATTATTTAATTAAATTAGAATTAGATGCAAATCTTTTAAAAGAATCTATAGAAAAAGTATTAATTAAAGTTAAAAAGAACTATGAGCAAAAGGAAAATTTGCAGAATGTACCTAAAGGCGATTCTATGGCGCATATTTTTGAAGAAAAGTTTTTTGTAAAATTATTATATAATTTATTTGAAAACGAAGAACAGATAAATATGCAACTAAATGATTTAAAATTAGATTTGGCAGGAGATAGATTTTTAGCTTGTTTTTGTGAAATAAGCGGTAATAATGAAGATACCTTATCTAATGAACAAATTTTAAATCAATATATCTGTACATTAAATATGGTAAGAGAAATTGCAGTAAAGTATTTAAAATGTTTTATTATTTCTCTTGATTATAAGCACTTTGTAATTATTTGTTGCTTTGAAAAGGATCAAATAGAAAATATTAATAAAGTAGTATCTACATCACTTGAAAAAGTTTCTTTGATGATATGCAAGTATTTTAATGTACAAATAAAAATAGGAATAGGAAATTCTTATGATAAATTAAAATCTATAGATGCTTCCTTTGAGGAAGCAAGGCATTGCTTTAATTCAAGTGATAATGAAGAAAGGATATCCTTTTATTGTGATTTAAAGAAAACTAGTTATGTAGAAGAGACTTTTGATATATCATTTTTTAAGGAAGATCTAGTGAAAGCCTTTGAGGAATATGATACAGAAGAAATTTATAGAATATTTTCACAAATTATAAAGGTGTTTAATGAACAGCCTACTAAGTATTTACAAGCTATTGATTGTGCCTGTAACATTTTATATCTTTGCTTAAATTTATTACCATATGGGGAAAATTGTATTAGTGAAATATTTTCTAATGAAATAGATGGATATAAAAGTATATATGCAAAAAAGAATGTTGAACAAATAAATTGCTGGGTTGCATTACTTAGGGATAAGTTATGTGAATATTTAGAAGAACGCAAAAAGGATTATAAGCATAACATAATAAATCATGTTAAAAAATATATTAATGAGCATTTGGAAGATAAATTATCATTAAATGAAATTGCATCCTTATATAGTATTAGTCCAAGTTACTTAAGTGCATTATTTAAAAAATATTGTGATATAGGTTTTTCAGAGTACATTACACATATGAAAATTAATAAAGCAAAGGAGTTATTGTTAAAAGAAAATTATAAAGTATATGAGGTTTCAGATATGCTTGGTTTTGAAAGTGCCTTTTATTTTAGTAAAGTATTTAAAAAAGTTACAGGATATTCACCTAAGGAGTATACACAAAAACAAGCTTGATTTATTTATTATTTAAATAGCTGCAAATTCTATTATGTAGTAATAGAGCTGCAGCTTTTATATTTAAAGAAAACCTGTGTTTTTTAACTTTAATAATCTATTGAAAAATGTAAATTTAGACTACAAAGTCTAAGAAACAAATTTTATTGTAAAATAGTTATTAAAATAATAAAAAAGTATATGTTTTTTCATAAAGAAAATACACTATGAAAAGGTTATCAAAAAAGTGAATGAAATAGAAAAAAAGTCTATTTTTATACAGGTGAGTGTTAGATATAATAAGTTTGTAAACAAATACATGACTTATTTAAAAGCAAGGGGAAATGAAAAATGAAAATGAAAAAATTGATTAGTATGGTTTTAGCCTTTACATTAACTGCAACAGTTTTAATTGGATGTGGAAATAGTTCTTCAGATAATAAGGCTCAAGGAGGAACTGATTCTTCTGGAAAAGTCACTTTAAAAATGGCAGTATGGGATAAAGATAAAACAGCATATTTAAAACCTGTAATTGATGAATATAAAGCTAAAAATTCTAATGTTGATATTGAATTATTGGATATTTCATCAGCAGAATATCAAGATAAACTTTCAGTTATGCTATCAGGAGGATCAGATGATATCGATATTATTACAGTAAAAGATACTCCAGGGTATTCATCTATGGTAAATAAAAATCAATTAGAGCCACTTGATTCTTATATTTCAAAAGACAGCGTAAAGTTAGATTCATATTCTGGAACAGCAGAACAGTTGAAGGTTAAGGATAAATTATACGCACTACCATTTAGAAGTGATTTTTGGCTTTTATATTACAACAAGGATGTTTTTGATAAAGCAAAGATAGCATATCCTACCAATGATATGACTTGGGCTCAATATGAAGAACTTGCTAAAAAAATTGCATCAGGAGATGGAACAAATAGAATTTATGGTACTCACGATCATACTTGGAGATCAACAGTTCAATTACCAGCTGTATTAGATGGTAAAAATCAAATAATTCAAAAAGATTATTCATTCCTAAAACCATATTATGAAATGGCTTTAAGGATGCAAAAGGATAAGATAATGATGGACTATGCATCTTTAAAAACAGGAAGCATACATTATTCAGGAGTATTTGAAAATAATCAAACTGCAATGTTACCGATGGGTTCATGGTTTATGGGACAACTTATGGCCGATAAAGAAAAAGGTACAGCTAATATGAATTGGGGAGTTGTAAAATACCCTCATGCAGATGATGTTAAACCGGGAACTACAATAGGTACTATTACATCCCTTGCAATTAATTCAAAATCTTCAAAGAAGGATAAAGCTTGGGATTTTGTTAAATTTTTCACTGGAGAACAAGGGGCTGCTATAATAGCTAAAGCTGGAACTATACCTGCAATTAAAAGTGATGATGTTATAAAAACAATTACATCACAAAAAGGATTTCCAACAGATGAAGAGAGTAAAAAAGCTTTAGAAACTGTAAAGACTTATCTTGAAATGCCTGTAAATGCAAAGAGTGCAGCAATTGAAGTTATATTAAATGAAGAACATGACCTTATTATGACAGGAAGTATTAATGTTGATGACGGATTAAAAGAAATGGGCAAACGTGTTTCAGAAGAATTAGAAAAATAGAATATACTATACAAATATAAAATAGAGGGGTCAAAAATCATGGCCCCTTAATTAAAAACAAAGATGATATTATACTTTTAAAAATTAACTGAGATTTTTCTTATTAAAGGAACTTAATTTTAAACAAAAGACATATTACACAAAAAAGGGGGGATATGCTTAGCTTAAGCTAAGCTAATTGTTATGGAAATAAAAGCTGATATAGATATAAAAGAAAAAAAAACATTTACTAAAATGTCAAAAAAAGAATTGAAAAAAAATCTGATTGCATATTCCTTTATACTTCCTAATTTCCTGGGATTTGCAATTTTTACATTAATACCTATGATTTTTGCACTTGCATTAGCTTTCCTTAATTGGGACGGTTCAAATGCTATCACCTTTGCTGGATTAGATAATTTTAAGCATTTATTTAAAGATTCAACCTTTCAAATTTCAATAGTAAATACAATATATTATTCTATTGGAACTGTGCCACTTACACTAGTAGCATCCCTTGGAATTGCGATATTACTAAATAAAAAGATTTTTGCAAGAAATTTCTTTAGAACAGTTTTCTTTTTCCCGTACGTAGCATCATTAGTAGCTGTAGCTGTAGTATGGAATATGATTTTTAATCCAACAATGGGTATTGTAAATAGTTTTTTAACATCAATAGGGGTTGTGAATCCTCCAGGATGGACATCTTCTACAACATGGGCAATGCCAGTAATTATATTCGTAAGTGTTTGGAAAAACATGGGGTATTATATGGTTATATATTTAGCTGCTCTTCAAGGGATTCCAACAGATTTATATGAAGCAGCAAGTTTAGATGGAGCAAGTGCATGGCAAAAATTTAAAAATGTTACTTTACCTATGTTAACACCAACAACCTTCTTTGTTAGTATTATGCTTACAATTTCTTGTTTTAAAGTATTTGATCTGGTTTATATGATGACTCAAGGCGGACCAGGACGTTCTACAATGGTTTTAGTAACACACATCTATAACACTGCTTTTAAAGAATTTGCCTATGGATATTCTAGTGCAATTTCTATGGTATTATTTGCAATTGTATTAATAATTACTATATTCCAATTTAGAGCAGAGAAAAAATGGGTTAGTTATATGTAATAAAATTATAGAAGAACAGGAGGCCAGCTTATAATGAATAAAAAGAAAAAAGAATTGATCTCAAAAATTTTAGTATATATAATGCTCATAGCACTTACTATACTAATGTTAGTACCTTTTGTATGGATGTTATCTGCGTCATTACAATTAAATAAAGATGTTTTTAAATACCCTTTTGAATGGATACCAAGTAAGCCAGTTTGGCAGAACTATGTGGACATATGGACTAAGATTCCATTGGCAACTTTCATTTTTAATACTACAAAATTAACCGTTATTATTACCTTTTTACAATTGTTTACTAGTAGTTTTGCGGCATATGCATTTTCAAAATTAGACTTTAAATTTAAGGATGTTTTATTCTTATCTTATATTGCAACTATAGCTATACCTTGGCAAGTATATATGGTACCACAATTTATAATGATGAGAGGATTACACTTAAATGATACCCATTTATCATTAATTTTACTGCAAGCTTTTTCAGCTTTTGGTGTATTCTTAATAAGGCAATTTTATATGTCAATACCAAATTCATTAATTGAAGCAGCTAGAATTGACGGGTATAGTGAATATAAAATTTATAGAAGCATAATGTTACCACTTGCAAAACCAGCATTATCTACATTAACAATATTTACATTTGTAGGTGTATGGAACGATTTTATGGGGCCATTAATTTATATTAATTCTGAAAAATTGAAAACTATACAAATTGGACTTAGAATGTTTATTTCTCAATATTCAGCAGAATATTCATTAATAATGGCAGCTTCATTATTAGCATTGATTCCAGTACTTATCATATTTTTATCATTACAAAGATTCTTTGTAGAAGGTGTTGCAGCAACAGGAATAAAAGGTTAGTGGTAAAGCTACATAAGTTTTACCCTATCCTAAACAAAGACAAAAAGGGAGGCTTACTTTAATATGAATAGATTATTTAATGTAGATAATTTATTATTCCGCTTTATGGGGAGAATTTCAGATTTAATGATTTTAAACTTTCTTTGGATAATTTGCAGTCTTCCAATTATAACTATTGGAGCTTCAACGACTGCTTTATATGAAGTAACCTTAAAACTTGTTAATGAAGAAGAAGGTTATTTATTTAAGGGATTCTTTAAAGCCTTTAAAGAAAATTTAAAAAAAGCAACAATTATTTGGATTATTATTTTATTTGTGTTTTTTATAATTGGAGTAAATCTAACCTTTTGGATAAAATATAAATCTATTGCAGGCTATATTCCAATGAGTATTATTTTATTTATTTTGTTTCTATTTTTACCCACTGAAATTTATATTTTTCCTATTTTGTCAAATTTTAAGAAAACAATTAAAGAATCAATTAAATATGCTTTTATAATTTCTATTAAATATTTACCTTATAGTTTAATGATTATATTAATTAGCTTAATATTTATATTTGTAACTGTAGTGTTCCCTTTTACAATTTTATTTATGATCTTTGTTGGATTTGCTTTTTTTGCATATATTAATTCATATTTATTTAAAATAATATTTAAGAAATGTACCCCTTATTTAGAAGAAGTATGAATAAGTAAATGAAAATTAGAATTTTATTAATAGATTTCTTAAAAATAAAATAAATTTCATAAAAATACATGAAAATTACTTGGATATTGTGGCTAGAAAAGGAGCGATAAAATGAAATTAAGAAAATGTTTTAAAATGAAAATTTACGATGGTTTTGAAGATGAATATAAAAAGAGACATGAAAATCTATGGGAAGAAATGAAAAATATGATTCATGAGTATGGAGGAAGCAATTATTCAATCTATTTAGATAAAGAAACTAAATATTTATATGGATTTATAGAATTGGAAGATGAAACTTTATGGAATAAAAGCTCAGAAACTGAAATTTGTAAAAGATGGTGGAAGTATATGGCCGATATAATGGAAACTAATGAAGATAATAGTCCAGTTTCAATTGATTTGGATCCTATGTTTTATTTGAAATAAGAAAATTTAAAACTAATTAAAAAGTGGAAACTAAATTTAAAATTCTAATCTTTTGGTTTCAATTTTTTATGGAATAGCTGAGGAATTTAAATGTCTAATTATTAACAATGAAGACCATAATAGCTCAGTATATGAAAGAATTTATAATATTTTTTTTAAAAATAAGAAAATTAATACGTTTACAGAAAGAGGGAAAAAACGTTAATAGATGCTATATTTGTATAAAAAATATAATAGAAAAGTTCCTAATTTAACCAGTAGTTGCTTGAATTAGGAACTTCTTTATTATATGGAAAGTTATAGAATTTTTTGAAAAGTGAAAACCTTATCAAATAACATTGTTAAAAAAATAGCTATCCTTTAAAACCAAAGATTAGAAGTTTATAATAGAAGAGAAGTACTAAATACGACCTTAACTTGTAATATCTTACAGTAACTATTCTATACAAGTGGAATAAGTTTAAGAATGGTTTTAAGGAGATTGATAAAAATGAAAACAGAACAAGGTATAGTGATTGAGGCAAGTGATAATGTCGCTAAAATCAAAGTAGGCAGACATAATGACTGCAGTAACTGTGGTGCTTGTCCAGGTAATGACAGTGTTATTATAAGCGCAAATAATAAAATTGGAGCAATAGTAGGACAGCGTGTAGTTTTTGATGTTAAGGAGGTGAATGTTTTAAGAGGTGCTTTTGTTGTTTTTATTCTACCATTAATTGCTATATTTGTTGGTGTGTTGGTAGGGGGTGAGATAGGCAGATATATTGGAGCTGACACACATATTTTTCAAATAGCAGGTGGAATAATTACTTTCTTATTATCTATAATATTTGTAAAATTATTCGATAAAGCAGCTACTGCAAGTGAAAAATCAAAGCCGGAAATTATTCGTATTTTATAGTAATTACAGTTTATTTTAGAGTAATTGCTAGTATTTTTTATGTACAAATTCTAATTTATGAAATTTATTATTTAAAGAAAAGTTATTTATAATTAATAAAAGTCAAAATCAAACTTATAGGACTCAATTTTTTAGAATGGTTACATAGTTAATTAAATTATTTATATATTTTTATAAACTTAAGAGGTGATTGTAATGTTAAAACATTTTCTCGGAGGGATTCATCCTAAAGACAGCAAAGGGTATACCTCTAGTCAAGCAATTGAAATTCCACCATTGCCTTCCACTGTAATTATTCCAGTGAGCCAGCATATAGGAGCTCATTGTGAAACTATAGTTAAGGTTGGTGACAAGGTAAAAAAGGGACAAATTATAGCTAAAAGTGAAGCGTTTATGCATAGTCCAATACATGCGTCAATTTCTGGAGAGGTTGTTAGTATTACAGAAATGCCACATGCTTCATTAGTTAAATGCTTATCCGTTGTTATTAAAAATGATGGATTAGATGAATGGGTTGAAGGGCTTCCAGTAAATCGTGAATGGCAAAATTTAAATGCAGATGAAATTAGAAATATTATTAAAGAAGCAGGGATAGTTGGACTTGGCGGGGCTACTTTTCCTACTCATATTAAGCTGTCTCCTAATAAGGATAAAAAAATTGATACTTTTATTGTAAATGCGGCAGAGTGTGAGCCTTACTTAACAGCAGATTATAGAATGATGCTTGAGTATACTGAACGTATGGTTACTGGAGTTAAAATAGTAATGAAATTACTTGGTGTTAATAAATGCTTTGTAGGAATAGAAGATAATAAACCAGAAGCTGTAAAAGTAATGACAGAGGCTTTTAAAGGAACTTCTGTTGAAGTAGTAGCTTTACCTACAAAATATCCTCAAGGTGCAGAAAAAATGCTGATAAAAGTACTTACTGATCGCGAAGTTCCATCGGGTGGACTACCTATGGACGTTGGGGTTGTAGTGCAAAATGTTGGTACTACAATTGCAATTTATGATGCTGTAGTTAAAGGAATTCCATTAATAGAAAGAGTTACTACAGTTTCAGGAGATGCAATTAAGGAACCTAAAAATTTATTGTTAAGAATTGGAACAAGCTTCAAGGAAGCAATAGATTATTGTGGAGGGTTTAGTAAAACTCCTGAAAAAATAATTATGGGAGGGCCAATGATGGGATTTGCTCAATTTACCTTAGACGTACCTATAATGAAAGGTGTATCTGGTATATTGGGTTTAAGTAGCGAGGTTGTAAATTCAGGTGAAGAAGGTCCTTGCATTAGATGTGGAAGATGTGTTAATGCATGTCCTATGGGGTTAGTACCAAGTATGTTAAGCATATTAGGAGAACGTCATAGATATAAGGAAGCTAAAGAAGAATACGATTTATTAAGTTGTATAGAATGCGGAAGCTGTGTTTATACGTGTCCAGCAAAACGTAATATTGTACAATATATAAAATATTCAAAAGCACAAAATGCAAAATTAGCAAAGAAATAGGAGAGAAGGGATAAAAATGAGTTCTGAAAATATAATACAGGAAAACAAAGTCCAAGACAGCAAAGTACAAAACATTAAATCTAAGGGAATTGATGTTAACCAAAGTACTTTTACTGTTTCAGCCTCACCACATATCCGCTGTGATGAATCAATTTCAAAGATAATGTGGAATGTAAATATAGCACTAGCGCCAGCAGCTATTTTTTCTATATTTTATTTTGGTTTTCCTGCTTTAATAAATATAGTATTAGGCGTAGTATCAGCAGTTGGAGCGGAATATTTAGTTCAAAAGGTTCAGAAAAAAAAGATTACAGCATTTGATGGAAGTGCATTTTTAACAGGTCTTTTATTAGCCATGTCAGTTTCACCAAGCCTTCCACCTTATATGATAGTAATTGGTTCATTTATAGCAATTGTAATAGCTAAACATTCTATGGGAGGACTTGGATTTAACATTTTTAATCCTGCTCATATTGGAAGAGCAGCATTAATGGTGTCTTGGCCAGTTGCCATGACAACTTGGACAAGCTTAAAAACCTCAGTAGACGTTGTGACTAGTGCAACACCATTAAACATATTAAAGCAGCAAGGGTATGAAAAATTAGTTGAGACTTTTGGAAGTAATGTAGAAATGTACAAGGCAATGTTTATTGGAACAAGAAATGGGAGTTTAGGAGAAACTTCAACTATATTACTTATTATTGGAGGAGCATATCTTTTATATAAGAGATATATAAATTGGCAGATTCCTGTTTTAATGATTGGAACAGTAGGAGTACTTACTTGGATTTTTGGACCAGCAGGTTTATTTAGTGGAGATCCATTATTTCATATGATGGCTGGTGGTTTAATACTTGGAGCCTTTTTTATGGCAACAGATATGGTAACAATTCCTATAACAATGAAAGGGCAAGTAATTTTCGCAGTAGGAGCTGGAATAATAACTGTAATAATTAGATTAAAAGGTGGATATCCAGAAGGTGTTTGTTATTCAATTTTATTAATGAATGCTGTAACACCACTAATAGACCGTCTAATAAAACCAAAGAGATTTGGGGCAAGGGGGTAATAAAATGTCAGATACACATGCACACGTTAATAAAGAGGAATCTATTTTTAAAGTAGCAGTAAATTTAATATTAGCTTGTTTAGTTTCTGGAGTAATAATAGGACTAGTATATTTTGTGACAGCACCTATTGCAGTAGAAAAAAATGAAATGACAAAACAACAAGCGATGAAGGAATTAGTAACTGATGCAGAATCATTTAAAGAGGTACAAGGTAAATCAGAGTGGTTTGCAGCGGAAAAAGGCGGTAAAGTGATAGCTTATGTAGTTCCTAGTGAAACTAAGGGATATGGTGGAGCCATTAAAATGCTTGTAGCTGCTACACCAGATGGAAAGATAATTGATTATAATATATTATCTGCTAATGAGACGCCAGGTCTTGGAGATAATGCTGCAAAGGAACCTTTTAAAAGCCAATTTAAAGGGAAAAAGATAGATGATTTAATAGTAGTAAAAGACCCTTCAAATAAAGAAAATATTCAAGCAATGACAGGAGCAACTATTTCATCTAGAGCTGTAACCAAAGGTATTAAAGAAGCAGCAGAAACAGTAGTGCAGTTTACAGGAGGTAAATAATATGAAGGAATTATGGAAAATTTTTTATAAAGGTTTATTTGATGAAAATCCAATATTTATATTATCTTTAAGTCTTTGTCCAGCTTTAGCTGTTACAACCTCAGTTAAAACTGCATTAACCATGGGTTTATCAGTATTATTTGTTATTACAGCTAATAATGTAGTTGTATCTTTAACTAGAAAGCTTGTAAATGAGAAGGTTAGAGTACCAGTTTATATAACTTCAATTGCAACTATAGTAACAGTTGTAGAGCTTGTATTAAAAGCTTTTGCACCAGCGTTATATAAAGAGTTAGGGTTATATTTATCATTAATAGTAGTATTTGCAATAATACTAGCAAGAGCAGAAGTATTTGCATCAAAGAACAAGATTGTTCCATCATTTTTTGATGGACTTGGTATGGGATGTGGCTTTACTATAGCTATGGTTTCTATAGGTCTTATAAGAGAAATCCTTGGTAACGGAACAATTTTAGGATTTCAAGTATTAGGCAGTTGGTATAACCCAGCCTTAATTATGATTTTGCCTCCAGGTGCATTTATTTTAATTGGCTATATGATGGGAGCTATTAAACTTTATAATACGCGTAAGGAAGGTAAACAATTAGAAAGGAGTGAATCATAATGACTGGAATTCAAGAATATTTAACACTGTTTATAGGTTCGGTAATCGTAAATAACTTTGTATTAACAAGATTTTTAGGTCTTTGCATATTTTTTGGAGTCTCTAAAAGTCTAAATGCATCTTTAGGAATGGGGATGGCAGTTACTTCTGTTATAACACTTAGTTCAATACTTGCATGGGTAGTATATTATTTTATACTTGTGCCATTTGGATTGACATTCTTAAAAACAATAGTTTTTGTAGTTCTTATAGCAAGTTTTGTGCAGTTATTGGAGCTTATAATAAAGAAACAAGCACCTGCATTATATAATATGTGGGGAATATATCTTGTTTTAATTGCAACAAATTGTATAGTATTATCAGTTCCGATCTTAAGCGTGGAATCTAATTATCCATTTGGAATGAGTATAGTTTTTGCAATAGGGTCTGGTATGGGATTTGCACTTGCTTTAATACTTATGGCAAGTTTAAGAGAAAAATTAGCATATGCCAATGTACCTAAGGCTTTACAAGGAACTGGAGTGGCATTTATTGTAGCAGGGATGTTATCATTAGCATTTCTTGGATTTTCAGGAATGATATAATAAGTGATGTTTTAATTTAGAATGATAAGTTTTAGGCTCATTAAAAATTAAAAATGTCAAATATGGAGCATAGGAGTTTTATTTTGAATATGCTTAATTAAGGAGATGGATTAAATTATGTATACCGCGATAATGATTTTGGTGGTAATGGCAGGAATTGGAACAGTTTTTGGCTTTATTCTTGCATATGCAAATAAAAAGTTTTCAATAGAAGTAAATCCACTTATCCATGTTGTTGAGGATGTTCTTCCTAAGGGACAATGTGGTGCTTGTGGTTATGCAGGATGTGCAGCTTATGCAGAAGCTGTAGTTTTAAATCCAGAAGTTCCACCTAATTTATGTGTGCCTGGTAAAGATGCTATTGCAAAAGCAGTGGCAGAAATTACAGGAAAAGTAGCAGAGCAGGTAGAACCAAGAATAGCTCATGTTAGATGTAAAGGATCAATAGATAAAGCTGTTTTAAGTTATGAGTACAAGGGAATAAAAGATTGTACAGCAGCAAGTTTGATTCAAGGTGGTCCTAAAGGCTGTAAAAATGGATGTGTTGGTTTTGGTAATTGTGTAAATGTCTGTAATTTTGGTGCCATGACTATGGGGGAAAATGGATTACCAATTGTTAATGAGAAAAAGTGTACTGGCTGTGGAGCCTGTGAAGGTGCATGTCCAAAGATGGTAATACAAATGATGCCAGCCAATGCAATGGTAAGAGTGAATTGTAATTCTAAAGATAAAGGAGCAATTGCAAGAAAACTTTGCACCGCAGCTTGCATAGGTTGTGGTATCTGTGGAAAGAATTGTTCTTATGGAGCTATTGAAATTAAAAATAATCTTGCAGTAGTGAATACAAAGATATGTAGTGAAAAATGTCATGAAGCAACATGTTTAGCAAAATGTCCAACAGGGGCAATTAAAATGGCTGCGCAGAAACAAGCTCATGGAAATGCAATTAATTTAAAGGCTACTGTTTAATGGACAGGATTTAAATTTATATATGTTGCAATTTTAATTCTTCAAAAAATCTAAACGACTATACTTAGTTTTTATGTAATTATTTTTGCAACATATATATTATTAAATTAATGGAAATTAGGTTGTAATTTTAAATATTTATAATAGGAAAATAATAAATCTAAAAGATTACTTACCCTAAGTAATTAGCGATTTAATAACTATATTACAGGGAAAATCTTTTAGATTTATTTTTTATTTCTAAAAGATTGGAGTGAACGTATGAAAAAGATTATTTATCTATTAATAGGGTGTATTTCAATTATTCTAATTTGCATTTCATGCACAAACAGTAAAAATCAATACTATGAAAAAACTAATATAGTAATGGATACGGCAGTAACATTAAATGCTTATGGAGAAAATTCAAAGGAAGCAGTAGAAGAGAGTTTCAAAAAATTAGATGAACTTGATGAGATGGCAAGTGCAAATATCAGCACTAGTGATGTTTTTAAAATAAATGATGCTTCAGGAAAGAGTTATGTAAAAGTTCATCCTGAAATTTTAAAGATGATAAAAGCTTCGATAGAGTATTCTAAAATAAGTAATGGAGCCTTTGATATTACCTTAGGTCCAATAATGAATTTATGGGGAATAGGTACAGAAAATGAAAGATTACCTTCAGATGAAGAAATTAAAGAGAAACTTCCACTCGTAGGATATGATAAAATTAGTGTTAATGAAAATGACAGTAGTATTATGCTTCAAAAGGAAGGTATGGCCATAGATTTAGGTGGAGTAGCTAAGGGGTTAGCTGCTGATGAAGTATTAAAAATTTATAAAAAGTATAAAATTGAAAATGGACTTATTAATTTAGGATCAAGTTCTATTTATGCTATTGGAAAAAATAAAGATAAGAATGATTGGGCAGTTGGAATTAAACATCCTAGAAATGAAGATCCTAATGAATATATGGGGATAATTAAGCTATCAAATGAATCATTATCTACCTCTGGTGATTATGAAAGATGCTTTATAAAAGACAATAAAAGATATCATCATATTATAGATCCAAAGACAGGTTATCCAGTAGACAATGGTGTTATGAGTGACACTATAGTAATAGATGGAGAACTTGAAGATAATGGAATGTTGGCGGATATTCTTACTACAACAGTTTTTACACTGGGACCAGAGAAGGGATTAAAATTAATCAATAGTATGTATAAAGTGTCTTGCGAAATTACAACAGCAGACCATAAGGTTTATACATCAGATGGTTTTAAGGATAGGATTACAAAACTAAATAAAGATTTTGATTTTGCAAATTAGAAGTACCTAGGAGAAATTTATACTTAGGTAATATTTATCTCTCGATAAGACTTGATTTAATATTTTTCGTAAATAAAACCTCGCTGTAAATTTAATTTATAGTGAGGTTTTAAATTATTTTGCATTATTTTTAAAGTTTAATTCACTTATATTTAAATTCCTAAAGTAATGTAATTTAGAAAGATGTCTAACTATAAAATTTGCTGTAATGCCAATAAAAATTCCTGTCCCGATACCTGCAATTGATAAGAGAGGTAAATAAAGCATTATAGCAATATTTTCAACCATAGCAGAAGCTATAATTAATTGTCCAACATTATGAAAGAAAGCACCAGCTGCACTTACGCCTATTATACTTACCTTATCTTTAAAAAGCTCCTTAACAAGTATCATTGCACAATAACTGAGAATTGCACCAGCAACACTGTACATAAAAGTAGAGAGGCTTCCACCTATCATAGTTGCTAAGAAAAGTCTTAGTATTATCACTAAAAAAACATCTTTTTTGTTATCTAGTGTATATAATGCTACAATTGTAATTAAATTTGCTAATCCAAGCTTTGCGCCAGGTGCAATAAATGGTACAGGAATCATACTTTCAACTGAATAAAGAGCTAAAGCTTGTGATACTAAAAGACCTATAAAGACTATTCGAAATGTTTTTTTCATTTAATTCACCTCAATGTACTGGAATAATATCAATATCTTTTTCATTATTGTTACTTTTAATTTCAATCACTAATTTATGTGGAAGACAAACTAAAAGGTCACCAGGTTTTGATATAAAGCCTGATTTTACACAAATTTCATCAGGGCAGTCTGAATCTATTATTCTAATGGAAGTATCTTTTAGCTCAATTGTATTATATCCATATTTTGTTTTAACTTCTATCTCTTCTTCTCCTCTATGCTCTGATAAGAGTATTTTTTTATAAGGTTTACCGTCCAAGGTTACTTCTGCATAAGTTCCATTGTAATTTTTGCCCATCATAACTCCAAAAACTAATTCAGGAGTAAAAGATAAACATATTAATGAAATGATTATAATTATATCCCACTTTTTAAACATATTAGTTCCTTCTTTTATCTTAATTTTTATACTATATATAAATTCTAATTAATTTGCTGCATCAAAGGTGTATACAGTAAATGGTATATGTAGTTTGTTTATTGAAAAAAAATATATATTATAATTTTAATAAATAAACAAAATTAAATGACAATAATAAGTTTTAAGGTAGACTATTTTTGCACATATATAATTAAATAGTATCATTACATAAAATTAAGCGCAATAAATATATACCAAAGAAATCCAAATTAATGATATAGACTAAAAAATATATATATTATACTATATAACTTTAATTTATAACTTTTATATATTAAAATTTGCAATGTTGTGATTTAATATAAATGAAATAAACAAATTAGTGATGTATTTACATATTAACGTTGTAAGAAAGAGGGGTAGAAATGAAAGGCATAGGAGTTTTTGATATTTTAGGACCTATTATGATAGGTCCGTCAAGTTCACATACAGCGGGAGCAGCAAGGCTTGGAAAAATTGCAGGGAGTATAGCGGGCGGAAACATAGTAGAGGTAACTTTTTTACTTCATGGTTCCTTTGCAAAAACATATAAGGGGCATGGAACAGATAGAGCTTTAGTAGCTGGAATTTTAGGCATGGAACCCAGCGATGAAAGATTAAGAGATTCTCTAGATATAGCAAAAAAATCGAATATTAAATTTTTGTTTAAGGAAGCTGATTTGGGAGATGTTCATCCTAATACTGTGAAATTTGTTATGAGAACAATAGATAACAAATATTGTGAGGTAATGGGTTCATCTATTGGCGGAGGGAGTATTCAAATTATAGAAGTTAATGATAATGAAGTTGATTTCACTGGAATATATGAAACTTTAATAGTAACTCATAAAGATGCTCCAGGTGTTATTAATAGTGTAACAAGTATTCTTTATAGTGAAAATATAAATGTAGCATTTATGAGAGTTTTTAGAAATCATAAAGGGCAAGAAGCTACAATGATTTTTGAAATGGATAATAAGGTTAATGATGAAATAATAGAAAATATTAAAAAATTAGGATTGGTATATAATGTGATTTCAATAAGTCCAGCTAAAATCAGTTAATAAGTGCAAAATATATTTATGGGTGGAAAGAACAGTTTTAACAGTTGAATTTGAATTGAGAATACTAATAAGTTAATTGTTAATCAATAAGAGTTAGGAAAGGTGGAATAGTGTTTATGTTAGCAAAAACTGGAGTAGAATTATTAGAAATATGTAAAAAACATAAAATTTCATTAAGTGAATATGCAATAAGATGTGAAGTAGAGGAAAAAGGCTTAACAAGAGATGAAGTTATAGAAAAGATGAAAAAAATTTTAAAAGTTATGATTTCAGCAGCAAATGAAGGAATGGAAAAAGAGGTTTATTCTGTTAGTGGATTAATAGGTGGAGATGCTTTTAAATTATATAATTATGCTAAAGAAGGAAAAACTCTAACAGGTGATGTAACAAACCTTGCGATGGCAATGGCACTTTCCTCATCAGAAGTTAATGCTTCTATGGGAAAGATAGTGGCATGTCCAACAGCTGGTTCATGTGGTATATTGCCAGCGGTCATTTTATCAGTTGGAAAAAAACTTGAATTAGATGAAGCTGGTCTTTTAAAGGGATTATTAGCAGCTTCAGCTGTTGGAATTATTATTGGGTTAAATGCTACATTATCTGGGGCAGAAGGTGGATGTCAGGCAGAATGTGGATCAGCTTCAGCCATGGGAGCAGCAGCAGCCGTTGAAATGATGGGAGGAACTCCTGAAATGAGTTTAGATGCAGCAGCAATAATACTTAAAAATGTTTTAGGCCTTGTATGCGACCCTGTTGCAGGACTTGTTGAAATACCTTGTGCTAAGAGAAATGCCCAAGGAGCTATAACTGCTCTTTGTGCAGTTGATATGGTAATGGCAGGTGTTGCATCTAAGATTCCATTTGATGATGCCGTAAGTGCAATGTATAAGGTAGGGAAATGCTTGCCACCATCACTTAGGGAAACAGCCTTAGGAGGAGTAGCAACAACCAAGGAAGGTTTAAAACTTAAGGAAAAGGTTTTTGGAAAATAAGAACTTTGATATTAAATATTATAGTTAGAATAAACGAGGTGCAAAAAAAAATATATGATAGATTTTTTAGAGGAGAAGCACATAGATCTAGGGAGCAGGGATGTTATGGATTAGGGCTTTCTATAGTAAAATCAATAATAGATAGTAATAGTGGTAAAATTCATGTAGAAAGTGAAGTGAATGTTGGAACAACATTTTTTCTATATCTAAAATTAGCAAAGTAATTTTTAGTAGAGATTATTTCAGTAAATGAGATGGTCTCTTTTAATTTTATCTATTTTCTCAGCAAATTCTAAGCTTAAGTTAAGGGTGTATTCAGAATCACTTGTTATAATTCAAACAGTGGATTTATAAGCATATATTTTTTGGAGGTGATTAATATAAGTGCTATAAGCATTCAATTATTAATAATCACAATTATAGTAGGAATGATTTTAATTTTTATATTTATTAGTGGAAAGCGTGAAAAAATAGAAGCTGCAAAAAGCAGTTATGTTTTAGGAACAGTAATAAATTTAAAGGCATTTGGAAATAAGGCTGAGAAGGCAATAAATAAAGCAATTGAAAGATTAAATAACATTGATAATAAAATGTCGGTATTTAAAGAGAAAAGTTATATATCAAAAATAAATTCTAAGGCAGGATTTGGTATAGAATCTGTAAGTAAAGATACTTATTTTGTAGTAAAAAAGGCAGTTGAATATAGCAGAATATTAGAGGGAGCTTTTGACCCAACAATAAGACCTTTAGTAAAGCTTTGGAATATAGGTGCTAATAAAGAAATAGTTCCTGAGAAACTTAAAATAGAAGAAGCTTTAAGGTATGTAAATTATAATGATGTTATTTTGGATGAAAGTAATCATAAAATAATGCTAAAAAATAAAAATCAGGCATTGGATGTTGGAGGAATAGCTAAAGGATTTGCAGCTGATGAAGTAAGAGATATTTTCTATAAATATAATATAAAAAGTGCTCTAATTGATCTTGGTGGTAATATTTTTGCTCTTGGAAGTAAGGAAGATGGAACTCCTTGGAGAATTGGCATTCAAAATCCATTTGAATCTAGAGGAGAATTCGTTGGAATATTAAGTGTAAAAAATAAATCAGTAGTTACATCAGGAAATTATGAAAGATATTTTATTAAAGATGGAGAAAGATTTCACCATATAATAGATCCTCAAACAGGATATCCATCACAAAGTAAAATTATAAGTGCAACTATTATATCAGATAATTCAATTGATGGAGATGGATTATCAACAGGAGCATATATTCTTGACATAGATAAATCCTTGAAAATTATAGAAGAAATAGAAGGAATAGATGCAATATTTATAACTGAAGATAAAAATGTATATACAACATCAGGGATTGATAAAAATATTTTTACATTAACAGATGAGGAATTCACTTCAGTTAACAGTTAAGATATTAAGGCAGAAGCTGAATATTATATAAGGATAAAGTCTTACTTTCACATAGATTAGTTAAGCTTTGGAAAACAAATATGATGTTTATATTCCGTCCGACATACGAATTTTTATTTTAAGATTTTTTATAATTTAACGATTAAAAAGGAGCAATAAAGATGAATAAGAAAATAAAAAAATCACAGGTTTTGAGGCATGTTATACAATTTATTTTGTTTTTAACATTACCTGGATTATATGCAATGACTTTTAGTGAAGTAAAAACAGTTTATCAAATTATCATTAAAGGGAATTTTAACTTTATTCAGGCATTTCCAAGTTTAGTGGAATTTACAGCAGTTATGGTTTTAACAATAGTAATGGGAAGATGGTTTTGTGGATGGTTATGTGCATTTGGAGCATATAATGATTTAGTGTATTTTATATCAAAAAAAATATTTAAGAGCAAATTCAAAGTAGATGAAAAAGTTGACTCAATATTAAAATATGCAAAATATGTAATATTAGTACTTATAATAATTATTTCTTGGACAATAGGAAGCAGTATTTTAGAGAGTACAAGTCCATGGGATGCTTTTGGACAAATAACTGATATATCTAATATTTTTTCTAGTTTGCTTATTGGATTAATACTTTTAGTTTTAATTACTATAGGAGCTGCTTTCATTGAAAGATTTTTCTGTAGATATTTATGTCCTTTAGGAGCAATATTTTCTATAATTTCAAAGATTGGAATAGTAAAAATTAATAAGCCTAAAGCTGATTGTGGAAAATGTAGAGCTTGTACAATAAATTGTTCAATGGGATTAAACCTATATAAAGTAGATGAAGTTCGTGGTGGAGATTGTATAAACTGTTTAAAATGTACAGAAGTATGTCCTAGAAGTAATGCTAATGTAAATATACTTGGACAAGATGTAAATCAAAATCTAGCAGGTTCTGTAGCAATGGCTACAATACTTGGAGTTTATGGATTATCAAATTTTGGTGCAAATGCTTTAACTAATTCAGGTGTAATTTCAAACCAAACTGGCATTTCTAGCAGTACAGCTCTAAACAGTGCAGCAGAGTATAAAGATGGAACCTATACAGGAAGCGGTATAGGGTTTAAAGGAAGAACAACAAAAGTTTCAGTTACTATAGCTGATGGAAAAATAATTAAGATAGAAACTTTATCATATGGAGATGATCGTCAATATTATGAAAAAGCAGGAGATGGTGTAACAAAAAGCATAATTTCAAAACAATCAACATTAGTGGATACAGTTTCAGGAGCTACTTATAGTTCAAAGGGAATAATGAGTGCAGTAGCAAATGCTTTAAATCAAGCAAAATAATAAAACTCTTTAAGATAATCACTTTACAATGAGATAGATTCATTGAAAGTGGTTGTTTTTTATACCTTAAATTAAATTAAAGTAATTTAAAGAGAACATTTGTAGAATTTGTTAATATAATAATTTAAAGATTTATAATATTACAGGAGTATGAGATAAATGCCAAGCAAAAATAAAACTAGAAGTAAAGCTAATTCAAATTATAAGACAACAATAATTCCGGTAAAGAGAGTTAAAGCAAAGAAAGATAATATTTTAATCGAAGTTGCTAAAGATCAAATCATAGGAGAATTTATTAATGGTTTTCAAGTAATAAAACCTGTCAAAAGATATGGTAAATATTATGTGTTAGTGAAAAATAAGTAGAAAATACAATTTTAATAAAATGCGTATAAGTTAGAATCTTAAGTTAAAAAGTAAGGAATAAGTAAAAAAAGGTGAATTTTATATTTTTTTACACATTGAAATTATTATTACAAAAATATATAATAATTGAATCATATAAAATATATAACAGAGGTGTAAAATGAATAAAATCACGAGTAATTTAAAGTTTAGAATGAACAAATTAACATTATTTTTAGTTTGTATGGTGTTATATTTAGGAATTATACCTACAATATATGCATATGCATATGAAACTAAGCTTATAAAAACACATAATGGAATCATAAATACTAGACAAATTGGAGAAAATGGACCTTCAGTAGTTTTTGAAACTGGATATGAAGATGCACTTGTATCAGAGGAAAATCAGGATACTTGGAATGGCATTCAAGATGCAGCTGCTAAGTATGCAACAACAATCGCATATGATAGATTCGGTCTTGGGAAAAGTAGTGATATAGGAAATATGCCAAGCTTAACTAAGGAACAGGAGCAGACAGTTCTTGATGGAGGTAATATAAAATATAATCAAAACTGTTTTAATGGACAATATAAAACTCCTAGAGACAAAGCAATAAATTTACATGATCTATTAAGAGAAGCTAAATTTAAAAAGCCTTATGTATTAGTAGCACATTCTGTAGGTAGTTTCACAGCAATAGAATTTGCAAAAATGTATAAGGCGGAGTTAGCTGGAATTATAATGTTAGATGGAACATTTCCAGCGTTAAATAGAGAGTTATATAAGTGGGAAAAAGATAACATGCCAGATTTAGCAAAAAACTATACGGATCAATTTAGTGACCCTGATGGGAATGCAGATGAAATATTAATTGGTGGATTACAATGTGAAAAAGATTTGAAAAGTTTAAATAATATTCCAATTTTATATTTGCAAGCTTCTGAAACAGAAATGGGCAAAGAAGTTGATCAAATATGGGAAAATGGTGTTATTAATATGATTTCTAATAGTAAATTTTCCCAAAGAGTTGTTGTTCCAAATTCAACACATTATGTTTACAGAAGTAATCCTGAATTTGTAAATAATCAAATTAAGAATTTTATTAATAAAATCAATATAAAGTAGTTAATCAAATTATGAAATTATATTTTAATTAAAATTATGTTATCCTTGACGGTTTAAAATTAATGTTATATTCTTAATATTATAAAAGATAAATTTAAAATTGAATAACTAGGGGAGCTAATATTTTGGCTGAGATTGGAAAGATTGATTTCCTAGACTCTTATAACCTGATTTGGTTAATACCAACGTAGGGAAGTATATTAATATCGTTTTATTGTTTATGCATGATTTATTGATGTATCCCTTAGGGATACATTTTTTTGCGTAAAAATAATTTAATTTTAACTTTTTAAACCTAGTCAGGTTATAATTTCGCAAGTCAAGGCAGTAGTTATTCTATTAATTTTAAGGGGGAAGACTTTAAATGAAAGAGAAAAGTAAAGCACAAAAAATCGCACTAAGCGGTGTATTAATTGGTATTGCAGTTATTTTTGGAACATTTTCAATACCAATTGGAGGAGCAAAAATATCACCAATACAACATTTTGTGAATGTAGTAGGGGCAATAACACTTGGACCAGTCTATGCAGTTTTAAATGCATTAGCTACATCAATTATAAGAAATATTATGGGAACAGGAAGTTTATTAGCATTTCCAGGAAGTATGGCAGGTGCACTTGTGGCAGGAATTCTTTATAGGAAAATTAGAAAGCCAATAATAGCTGTATTAGGTGAAGTGATTGGAACAGGGGTACTTGGAGCATTACTGGCTTATCCAGTAGCAACACTACTTTTAGGTAAAGAAGTAGCATTTGTTGCATACATAATTCCATTTACAATGAGTTGCAGTTTTGGAGCCGTTATAGCATATTTCTTTGTGAAAATTCCTATAATAACGAAGACATTAATAAATAATGAGTCGCCTATTAATGATAAAGATTCTAAAAATACTAACACAATTTAAATATGAAGATTGGATTATATATTATTAAGAAATAAGCAAACTATATGTATTCAAATGTAAAAATAATAATACATAATAACGAGAACTACCAGAAACTATTAATAAATATATTTATATATTAAAGATTAAATTTTATTGTATATATGTTGCAATTAGAAATTTAGATGGACTTAAGTACTTTGGTAAAAAATTTATGAAAGTATAATTTTGCAACATATATGTTAGGAAGAAAGGATGATTTTATGTTTAGAGCATTAACTATCGCAGGATCAGATACTTGTGGGGGTGCGGGAATCCAAGCTGATTTAAAGTCTTTTTCAGCTAATGGAGTTTATGGAATGAGTGTTATCACAGCTGTAACGGTTCAAAATACTATTGGAGTTTTTGGAATTCAAGATATAAATCCAGAAATAATTGAGGGACAAATTGATGTTATTTTTGAAGATATTAGAGTTGATGCTATTAAAATAGGCATGGTATCACAAATTTCATCTATTAAAGCAATAGCAAAAGCTTTAAAAAAAGTTGAAAAACTGCCTCAAATAGTTTTAGATCCAGTTATGATCTCAAAAAGTGGATTTAATTTATTATCAAAGGATGCAAAGGATACTTTAGTGAATGAATTATTTCCTTTAGCGACATTAATCACTCCTAATTTACCAGAAGCAGAAGAAATCTTAGGAATAGAAATAAAAACTCTAGAGGAAATGAAAGAGGCTTCATTAAAGCTTAAAGATCTTGGTCCCAAGGCTGTTTTAATTAAAGGTGGTCATTTAGAGGGCGAAGCTACAGATTTATTGTTTGATGGTAAAGAATTTATAGTATTACCACAAGAAAGAATTAATACAACTCATACTCATGGAACAGGATGTACTTTATCATCTGCTATAGCAGCTAATCTTGCTAAAAATATGAGTATGGAAGAAGCGGTGAGAGAGGGGAAGAGATATATAACTATTGCGATTGAACATGGTTTTAATCTTGGAAAAGGTGTTGGACCTACTAATCATTTTTATGAGCTTTATAAGAAAGCAGGAATTTAAAATAGTTAACAATTAAGAATTAAAGCAAAAAAAGCAAGGCTTTTCTTAAAAAAAGATGTTTTTGAAAAATATCTAGTGATAAGAGAAAAATCTAATTTTATATTTTGATACAAAAATGGGGGAAGAAAGAAATGAATTATAAAACACAAATAGAAGCAGCTAAAAAAGGTGTAGTTACTAAAGAAATGAAAGTAGTAGCTAAGAAAGAAAATATTTCAGAAGAAAAATTAATGAAACTTGTAGCAGAAGGTAAGGTAGTTATTCCAGCCAATATTAATCATAAATCACTTAGTCCAGAAGGTATTGGTGATGGACTTAAAACAAAGATAAATGTAAACTTAGGTATTTCAGGAGATTCTGTTGACTATTGCAGAGAAATGGAAAAAGTAAAAATGGCAATTGATTTTGGGGCTGAGGCCATAATGGATTTAAGTAATTATGGAAAGACTCAAGAGTTTAGAGAAAAGCTTATAGAATATTCTCCAGCTATTATAGGTACGGTTCCAATGTATGATGCAATAGGGTATCTTGAAAAAGATCTTTTAAATATAAAGGCAGAAGACTTTCTTGATGTGGTTAGAGCTCATGCTAAAGTTGGAGTTGATTTTGTCACTATTCATGCTGGAATAAATAAAAGAACAGTTGAATTATTTAAAGAAGATAAGAGAAGATTAAATATTGTATCTCGTGGAGGATCGTTATTATTTGCATGGATGGAAATGACAGGAAATGAAAATCCATTTTATGAATATTATGATGAATTACTTGAAATCCTAAGAGAATGCGATGTGACAATAAGTCTTGGAGATGCAATGAGACCAGGTTGTATTGATGATTCAACTGATGCGGGTCAAATTACAGAACTTATAGAATTAGGTTTACTCACAAAGAGGGCTTGGGCAAAGGATGTTCAAGTTATGATTGAAGGACCTGGACATATGGCTATGAATGAAATTGCTGCTAACATGCAAATTGAAAAAAGATTATGCCATGGTGCGCCATTTTATGTATTAGGACCTTTAGTTACTGACATTGCTCCAGGATATGATCATATTACCTCAGCTATTGGTGGAGCTATTGCAGCAACACATGGAGCAAATTTCCTTTGTTATGTAACACCAGCTGAACATTTAAGACTTCCAGATTTATCAGATGTTAAAGAAGGGATTATAGCATCAAAGATTGCAGCACATGCAGCAGATATAGCTAATGGACTTCCAGGAGCAAGAGATAGAGACAATGCTATGGCAGATGCTCGTCAAAAACTTGATTGGGAAGAAATGTTCAACATTGCTATTGATGGTAAGAAAGCTAGAGAATATTTTGAAAGTATACCACCAGAAGATCAACATAGCTGTTCTATGTGTGGAAAAATGTGTGCAGTAAGAACAACTAATAGAATATTAAAAGGTGAAAAAGTAGAGTTATTGGAACAAGAAGTAAAAGAAGGTTTATTTTAAAATGCTTAGAAAGTAATCAAAGAAATGTCTATAGCTTTTCAAAAAATAGAAAGCTATAAGCTTTCAACTTTATATTGTAAAGTGTAAAATTTTCAATCTTGGAGATTTTACATCTAAAGAAAGGAATGGATATAATTATGGAAAAGGAAATAGTTATAAAGATAAGCAATTTACTAAATGAGGTTAGGAATAAGAAGCCACTTGTACATAATATAACAAATTATGTTACTGTTAATGATTGCGCAAATATATTACTTGCTTTAGGAGCATCACCAATTATGGCTGATGATATTAAGGAAGCAGCAGATATTACTAAAATTTCATCTGCTCTTGTAATAAATATTGGTACTTTAAATGAAAGAACAATTGAATCTATGATTGCATCAGGAAAGATGGCAAATGAATTAAACCTTCCAGTTGTATTTGATCCAGTAGGAGCAGGAGCATCAGAGTTTAGAAATGCAACTACTAAAAGGATATTAGAAGAAGTTAAAATAAATGTTTTACGCGGAAATATGTCTGAAATTAAATTTATAAGTGGTTTAGAAGTTTCAACTAAAGGAGTTGATGCATCTGAAAGTGATCTTAAAAGTGGAAATGATGAAGGTATTAAAATATGCAAAAACTTAGCTGATAAGCTTAAGTGTACAGTTGCAATTACTGGTGCAACTGATATTGTTTCAGATGGAAAAAGGGTAGCTATACTTGAAAATGGAACTAAGATGCTTGCAAATGTTACAGGAACAGGGTGTATGACAACCTCCTTAATAGCAGCATTTTGTGGTGCGGGATTGGATTATTTTATAGGAGCAGTTTCTGGCATTACTGCTATGGGTGTTTCTGGGGAAATTGCTTTTGAAAAAGCAGGAGAAATAGGAACAGGAAGTTTTCATATAGCAATTATAGATGCTATAAGTAATTTGAATTCTGAGATAATTAAAAATATGGCTAAGGTTCAATTTTACAGCTAATTTGAGGAGGAAAATTTAATGAAGGTTAAAATAGATTATAGTATCTATCTTGTAACAGATAGAGATTTAATGAGTACTAAAACTTTAGAAGAAGCTGTAGAACAAGCACTAATTGGAGGCTGTACTTTAGTCCAATTAAGAGAAAAAGATTGTTCATCTCTTGATTTTTATAATACTGCAGTAAAGGTGAAAAAAATAACAGATAAATATGATGTACCATTATTAATAAATGATAGATTAGATATTGCTCTTGCAGTTGATGCGGCTGGAGTTCATGTAGGTCAAAGTGATCTTCCGGTTCCAGTAGTTAGAAAAATCATTGGAGAAGATAAGATTATTGGAATTTCAACAGGGACTCTTGAAGAAGCTCTTCAGGGACAAAAAGATGGAGCTGATTATTTAGGCGTTGGTGCAATGTATGCAACTGGGACTAAAAAGGATGCCAATCTAACTTCAATAGAAGAGTTAAAAAAAATAAGAGAAAATATATCTTTGCCTATAGTTGTAATAGGAGGAATCAATAAAGAAAGAATTAAGGATTTTGAAGGCTCTGGTATTGATGGACTTGCAATAGTTTCTGCTATTATTGCTCAAAAGGATATTGTTGAAGCTGCAAGGGAATTTAAAACCATATTTACGAGTATGTATAAGAATATTCACATTGAAGATTAATTGTGTTAGAATAGGGATAGCAAACAGGAAGTATAGCAATATGTTTATACTTCTTTTATTTTAAGTGATTTGCTATTTTCTTTCATATACCTTATGCATTAAATAGTTATTATTTAATTGTATTAGGATAATTTAATTGTGAAATAATTTACATAGTATAAAGATTGGCGCACAAAAGTGTGCGTTTAAGGAGGAAATATATTAATGAATAAAATTTCAGATGATATTTTATTTAAGGTAGAGAAGCCAAGTAGATATACTGGAGGGGAATTAAATGAAATAGTTAAAAACCTAAGTGAAGTTAACATAAGATTTGCATTTTGTTTTCCAGATGTTTATGAGGTAGGAATGTCTCATTTAGGAAGCAGAATACTTTATCATACTATAAATCAAAGATTAGATACATATTGTGAAAGAGCATTTGCACCATGGCCAGATATGGAAGAACAGCTTAGAAAAAATAATATTCCATTATTTACGTTAGAAACTAAGGATTCCTTGAAGGAATTTGATATTTTAGGGTTCACGCTTCAATATGAAATGAGTTTTACTAATATTTTAAATATGCTGGATATGTCTGGTATTACTATAAGGGCATCAGAAAGAGGCGAAGATGAACCTATAGTTATGGCAGGTGGGCCTTGTGCATATAATCCAGAACCTTTATATGATATAGTAGATTTCTTTGAAATTGGTGAAGGCGAAGAAATGATGAATGATGTTTTGGATGTTTATAAAAAGTATAAGGGTAAAGGAAAGAAAAAAGAATTTTTAAGAGAAATATCTAAAATTCAAGGAATATACGTGCCTTCATTGTATGATGTTATTTATAATGAAGATAATACTATAAAGGAATTTAAACCAAAGTATGATGATGTTCCGAGTACTATTAAAAAGAGAATAATTAATAATTTTACAAAAGTTGATTTTCCCAAGGACATAATTGTTCCTTATTCAGAAATTGTTCATGACAGAATTGTTTTAGAATTATTTAGAGGATGTACAAATGGATGTAGATTCTGTCAGGCAGGAATGCTTTATAGACCAGTTAGGGAAAAGAAAAAAGAAGATCTTTTAGAATTAGCTAGAGAATTAGTTAAAAGCACTGGATATGAAGAAATTTCTCTTTCATCATTAAGTACCTGTGATTATTCTGATATAAAGGGCTTGATTACAGATTTAATTGAAGAACATGAAGAAGATAGAGTTGGAATAGCACTTCCTTCAATTAGAGTTGATGCTTTTTCAGTTGATTTGCTTAAGGATATTCAAAAGGTTAGAAAGACTGGATTAACCTTTGCGCCAGAAGCTGGTTCTCAAAGAATGAGAGATATAATAAATAAAGGTCTTACTGAAGAGAGAATTTTAGATGCAGCCACAAGTGCTTTTGAAGCAGGCTGGAAGACTTTAAAGCTTTACTTTATGGTTGGTCTTCCTTATGAAGAATTAGAGGATTGCGAAGGCATTGGTCAATTAGCTGAAAAAATTGTATATAGATATAAGCAAGTGCCTAATAAAATAAATAATAATAAGGGGTTAAGACTTACAGTAAGTACATCAATACTTATACCTAAGCCATTTACACCATTTCAATGGGCACCAATGGCAAAGTTTGAAGATGTTACAGAAAAAATTAAAGCTGTTAAATCGTCGATTAAATCTAAATGTATAGTTTATAATTATCACGAACAAAAAACGTCTGTAATGGAATCTATTTTTGCAAGAGGAGATAGAAGATTATGTGATGTTTTAATTAAAGCCTTTGAAAAAGGTGCTAGATTTGACGGATGGGATCAACATTTTAAATTTGATGTATGGATGAAAGCTATGGAAGAGTGCAATTTACCTGTAGATTTTTATGCATATAGAGAAAGAAGCTATGACGAAGTGTTACCTTGGGACTTTATTGATATTGGAGTAAATAGAAAATATTTAGAAATAGAAAATGAAAAAGCTAAAAAGGCTGAATTAACACAAAACTGTAGAGAAGGATGTACAGGGTGTGGAGTTGATGTAAACTTTAAAGATGGGGAGTGTTTTGAAGGTGCGATACTTAACTAAATTTACTAAAGAAGAAAATATTAAATTCATTTCTCATTTGGATGTACTTAAAACTATTCAAAAAAATATTAGAAGAGCTGGACTTCCAATAGAATTTTCACAAGGGTTTAATCCTCATATGAATACTTCAATAGCACAGCCTTTATCTGTTGGAGTATATTCAAGTGGAGAATATATGGATATGGTGTTAACAACTGAAGTGGATGAGCAAGAAATTGTGGATAAATTAAATGCAACTGCACCAAGTGGAATAAAATATATAAATGCAACAGCAGTTCCTTATACACAAGGTGAAAAGAAAGTGCCTCAAGCTATGGCATTAATTGATGCTGCAAGATATACTATAAAAGTTAAATATTCTGATGTTTCAGCTTTAGAAGAAGAGATGAATAAGCTTTTAGAAGTGAAAGAATGGAATACTATAAAGAAAAGCAAAAAAGGTGAGAAGGAAGTTAATTTAAGAACCTTCGTAAAAGAATTTAGCTTTTGGATTAAAGATAAATATTTAGTGCTGAATGTATTAATAAGTACAGGGAGCAGAGAACATTTAAGTGCAGATTTATTAGTAAGCTATATTCAAGAAAAAACTTCGAATTCAGTTTTAGATGCTTTTGTTAATATAAAAAGAGAAGAAATGTATTTTTATAAAAATCAAAAACTTGTACCACTATATAAATGTATATAACAATTGACAAGGAATAATTGGAAGTTAAAGGAGAAAAGCAAATAGATTTTCCTAAATTATAGAAATCTCTTTTGGAGATTTCATACAGCTAATTAAAAATATAAGATTAGTTATATAAAATTTAATAAATTATGAAGTGATTTCATCCAAAACTGTTAACTGCTCATTGGCAATTGTTAACTGAACAAGAGGTGTTTATATGAAAGAGATTTTTATTGAGAGAAGAGAAAAGCTTTTAAGAATTGCTGTGAAATATAATAATGAATTAATGGAAAGCATTGTAGAAGAGCAAAAAAATGAGCCAATAATAGGAGAAATTTATAAGGGAAGGATTAAAAATATTCTTCCTTCAATAAATTCTATATTTGTTGATTTAGGTTTAGATAAAGAAGGTTACATGTACTACAGTGATGAACTAAAGGAAAAGGGCATAAAAAAAGGTGAAGAAATATTAGTGGAAGTTATAAAAGAGCCTATTAATGATAAAGGGGCGAAATTATCTGCTAAGGTTTCTATTCCAGGAAAATATATTGTATTAAATTGCTATGAAGAAGGTATTGAATTCTCTAAAAGAATAGAGGATAAGTTAAAAAAGAAAGAAATATTAGAAAATATCGATCCTTTAAAGGAGGTAGCTATAACAGTAAGAACAGAAGCTGCTGACGTAAGCTTAGAAGTACTTAAAAATGAAATAAATAAACTTTATGAGGAATTTAAGACTATAGATAAAAAGATGAAACATTCCTTAGGTTTAAAGAAGCTTTATGGAGAAGATTTAAGTTTAACTAAGCTTTTAATAAATTCTAACTACGAAGAAGTAACAAAAATTTATGTGGATAATGAAATGGATCTTGAGAAAATATCAAATTTCATTAAAGGTGAAGAGAATTTTAAATTAGAGAAATATGAGGGATATAGAAACCTTTTTGATTTCTATGGTTTGGAAAAGGAATTATTAAAACTAAGACACAATAAAGTTAAGCTTCCATGTGGAGGTTATATAGTAATAGATAAAACAGAAGCAATGTATGTTATTGATGTTAATAGCGGAAAAAATATAAAAGAAAACAGCTTTAATAAAACTATTTTAGAGACTAATTTAGAAGCAGCAAAAGAAATTGGAAAACAAATAAGACTTAGAAATTTAAGTGGAATTATAGTTATAGATTTTATAGATATGAGAGACAAGAATCAAAAAGAAATTGTGATGAACGCACTTAAAGAAAGCTTAAAACTAGATAAAGGTAATGTGAGGATTTTTCCATTCACTCAATTGGATTTAGTCCAAATTGCAAGGAAAAGACAAGGCAAGAGCATATATGAGTATATGGAGGAAGATTGTAGCCTATGCAAAGGCAGGGGAATAATTTTAAAGCTGTCATATATTGAAGGACTCATTAAAAATGAAATAATAAGAATGGGAGAAGAAAATTCAATAAACTGCTTTCATATACAGATTGATAGTGTTTATAAAGAAAGGATTAAAGAAGATATTTTTGATTTTATAAAACAAATTAACGGATTAGATAAAGAAATATATTTAAATTATGTGGAGGGAATAGAAGGCTATAAAATTGAACCTCTTATATTCCAAGGGCAAAAAGATAATTTAAAGGATTATAAGGTTACGGTTATAGAAAAAATTTAATTAAAGAAATTAAAACTCAAAATTATATTTGGATAAGTCCATTTATAATTTTGAGTTTTCTTAATTATATATCTAAATTTATTACATTTTTTTATTATAGTATTTATATGCAATTACATAAGTTAATAAAAATATACAAACTATAAAAGAAAGAACATTAAATAATATTGGATAAAATATGCCACCAATAAGCCCAACAATATATAGGGAAATAATCATTACGTAAGTAGCTATGCTAAGTGCCTTATGTGAAATTTCTTGATTTCTTTCATCAGTATTATTTAAGCGGCTTTCTCTTAATTTTTCTTCATTATTAAGAATTAATTTATTTTTAATCCATAAAACTAAACCAGCTGCGAAAAGGCTTGAACCAAGACCAGTATATACACCTAAGGTTTTATCACTAAGCGGTGCTTTAAAATAAAATTCTCCTAAAAGACCAGCTAATGCTGTAATAATACCAATTACCATAAATATTACCATAATTTTCATGCGATTTTTTATAACATTTTTATATTCTTCATTAGTCTTTGCTGTAGTTGTACAGAAAATATTTTTCATAGATTTTCCTCCTCTAAATTAAAAATAAATACTTCTTCAATGGTTGTATTAAAGAACTGTGCAATTTTATGTGCTAATATCAATGAGGCATTGTATTTTCCGTTTTCGAGAGAAATAATTGTCTGCCTTGTTACATCAACAGCATTTGCAAGTTCGCTTTGAGTTATTTTTTTTACTTTACGCAAATCTTGAATTCTATTTTGCAAATTTTCACGACCTTTCAATAAGTACAGTTCACTTTACATTTTTAGTATAGTATACTTTACATTTGCTGTCAAGCATGCTTTACATTATTGATTTTAAAATAATAAACATATAGATTGAAATTACTATTTAATCTTATTTATTACTTTTTATCTAATCAACAACATCTAATTCGAATATTTACCAATTTAAATTAGAACTTATATATTTAGATTTTCTAATTTGGAAAACTAACTATAATATATACAAACTTTAATTAACACAAAAAATTAAATTTTATTGCTGATAAATGAAGAAGGTGCTTTACAAACTACAAAAAATATGATAAACTGGCTTTTGTAAACCGCGCACGTAAGGTTTTGTAAAACAAAGTTAAATCTTTGTACCAAAAGTGGCGAGACCGTTATGAGGAGGTGTTTTAATGTACGCAGTATTAGCAACAGGTGGGAAGCAATACAGAGTTCAAGAAGGAGACGTAATATACGTTGAAAAACTTATCGCTGATGTTGATTCAACAGTTGAATTAAACGAAGTTTTAGCTGTAGGAACTGAAGATGGTATCAAAGTTGGTACTCCAGTAGTTGAAGGAGCTAAAGTTGTAGCTAAGGTTGCAGCACAAGGTAAGGCAAAGAAGGTTATAGTTTTCAAATATAAGTCTAAAAAAGACTATAGAAGAAAAAATGGACACAGACAACCTTACACTAAGCTAGTAATCGAAAAGATCGAAGCTTAATAAATTATGGTTAAAGTAAAAATCAAACAACATAATGAAAATATTGTTGGATTTGTAATGAGTGGTCATGCATTGAGTGATGACAGAGATTTTTCAAGTGAACCTGCACTTGTAGGAGAAGCTTTTGATTTAATTTGTAATTCTGTTTCAGTATTAGCTCAAAGTGTAATCATTGGACTGGATGAAGTTTTAAAACTTAATTCAACTTACGAAATCAATGATGGATACTTAAAATTAGATCTTCAAGATTTTAATCAAGAAGAACTAAGTCAGGCTCAAGTTTTATTAAAAACTTTTGAAAAGAGCTTGGAAAGTGTAATTTTAGGATTTGATCAAATTGTTGGCAAAAAGAAATGTAGAGAATATATAACATTAATAAAAGAGGAGGTGTAGTCACATGCTAATCATGAACCTTCAATTATTCGCTCACAAAAAGGGAGTTGGTAGTTCTAAGAATGGTAGAGATTCAGCTGCACAAAGATTAGGAGCTAAATCTGCTGACGGAGAATTTGTTCTTGCTGGAAACATTCTTTATAGACAAAGAGGAACTAAGATCCACCCAGGTGAAAATGTTGGAAGAGGTAAAGATGACACTTTATATGCTAAGATCGATGGAATCGTTAGATTCGAAAGACTTGGTAGAGATAAGAAGAAAGCAAGTGTTTACCCAGTAAACGTTGAAGCAATAGCTGAATAATTACTTTAGAAATAAAGCACTCTTAGTTTAAGAGTGCTTTTTTAAGGCATTGGAAGAAAATAAAGAGTCAAGGATCAATTGATATTTACTGGCTTGTTATTTTTTGAATGTGCCTAATGTATGCAAAATAAGGCATATTCAAAAACTAATAAGTCGCTATATATTGAATTTAAACCATAGAATAAATAGTATATATAATAAAGCAAGATTTTTTAGGGAAGAATAGTTTATATTGTAACTTTATAAAGTATACTAAAAATAAAAATACACAAGGAAAGGTGATTATATGTTTATAGATAAAGCGAAGATCTTCGTTAAATCTGGTAATGGTGGTGATGGTGCTATTACTTTTAGAAGAGAAAAGTATGTACCATTAGGTGGACCAGATGGAGGAGATGGTGGAAAAGGTGGAAGCATTATTTTCCAAGTAGAAACAGGTATAACTACTTTGTTAGATTTTAAATATAAAAAGAGATTTATTGCAGAAGCTGGTGGTAACGGTAGTGGAGCTAAGTGTTATGGAAAAGATGGTCAAAATCTTGTTATAAAAGTACCTATGGGAACAATTATAAGAGAAGCAGTAAGTAACAAAATAGTTGCAGACCTTTCACATAAAGGGCAAGAATTAGTATTATTAAAAGGTGGAAAAGGTGGGAAGGGTAATGTAAAATTTGCTACTGCTACAAAACAAGCACCTCATTATGCTGAACCAGGAATGCCAGGAGATGAATTAAATTTAATACTAGAATTAAAATTACTTGCAGATGTTGGATTATTAGGATTCCCTAATGTAGGAAAATCAACATTACTTTCTATGACAACAAAGGCAAAACCAAAGATTGCAAATTATCATTTTACTACTTTAAAACCTAATTTAGGTGTTGTTGCAGTAGATGGGATTGAACCATTTGTTATGGCAGACATTCCAGGAATAATTGAAGGTGCAGCTGAAGGTGTTGGTCTGGGAATACAATTTTTAAGACATATTGAAAGAACTAGACTTTTAATTCACATAGTAGATATTTCAGGTGTTGAAGGTAGAGAGCCTTTTGAAGATTTTGTTAAAATCAATGAAGAATTAAAGAAATATTCTGTTAAGCTTTGGGATAGACCGCAAATTGTAGTAGCTAACAAAACTGATATGCTTTATGATGATAGCATTTTTGAAGATTTCAAGAAAAAAGTTCAAGAAATGGGCTTTGATAAGGTATTTAAAATGTCAGCAGCTACTAATGATGGTGTTGATGCTGTAATGAAGGAAGCAGCAAGAATGCTTAAGGAAATTCCTATTACAGAATTAGAAATTTCAGAAGACGAAATGTATATACCAGAAGAAAAGAAATTTACTTATGAAATTAAGGTTGAACATAATAAAGATGAAGAAGAAGAATATGATGTTTACATTGTTGAAGGTACATTTGTAGATAGATTATTAAGTGCTGTTAATGTAAATGATGCAGATTCTTTAAGATATTTCCATAAGGTTCTTAGAAACAAAGGTATCTTTGATGAAATTAGAGAAATGGGAATTAAAGATGGAGACATGGTAAGATTAAACGACTTTGAATTTGAATATGTTCTTTAGGAGGAAAATAAAATGATAACAGGAAAACAAAGAGCTTATTTAAGAGGCTTAGCTAATAATCTTTCGCCAATATTCCAAATTGGCAAAAATGGTGTTGAAGAAAACTTTTTAATACAAGTTTCACAAGCTTTAGAAGCTAGAGAATTAATTAAAATAAAAGTCTTAGAAAACAGTGGTTTAGAATCAAGAGAAACTTCAGACGTGATATGTAAGGCACTTAAATGTGAAGGCGTTCAAGCAATTGGAAATAAAATAGTTTTATACAAACAATCAAAGAATCTTAAAAAGAGAAAAATAGAATTACCTACTAAATAGAAATTAAAAATTATATAAATTAAAATGAATTTGTAGTTAATGAGACAATTTAAAAATTACCCTGTAGGAATAAACACAAAAATAAAGTGTATATTTACAGGGTATTTTTATGTTTGAAATAAGTTTTATTTATAAAAAGTTAATGTATATGTAAGAGAAGGATTTGAATTATAAGGAAGATAAGAGTTTTAACTTACAATAATTTAAAAAATGGGTATATGAGATAAAATGGTGAAGGAAATTAATATTCTTAAGACGAAATTATATAAAGTAAGGTAATTTTAATTTCTTTTATCAAAAATTAAGATATTTAAAATAATATTTAATATCACTTCGTGATATAATATTTAAATAACTATTTTACTTTGGAGGAAAGCTTATGAAACGTTATGGTATAATAGGAGGGACATTTGACCCTATTCATTATGCACATTTATATATAGCCTATGAAGCTAAGGAACAATTAAATTTAGATGAAGTTATATTTATGCCAGCTGGCAAGCAGCCATTTAAGGTTAATAAGGAAGTGACAGAGTCTAAATTGAGATATGATATGGTAAAAACTGCAATAGAATCTTATGCTGAATTTTCTGTTTCAAATTATGAAATAGAAAAAGGTGGGCTTAGTTTTACATATGAAACTTTAGAATATTTTAAAAATAAAAGCACTGAAGATATGGAGTTGTTTTTTATAACAGGTGCAGATTGTTTAATAACTTTAGAACAATGGCAAGGAATTGAAAAGATTTTTTCATTAGCTACACTTGTAGTATTCCCTAGAGAGGGAATAAATAATAAACAAATGATAGAAAAAAAGCAAGAAATAGAAGAAAAATATAATGGGAAGATTATTGTTTTGGATTTAAAGAAACTTGAAATATCTTCAACATATATAAGAGAGAGAGTAAATAGAAAACAAAGAATAGATTTCTTTGTACCACAAATGGTTATAGATATTATATATAAGAATGGATTATATATTGATAAATAAAAAATATTCTTATAAAATTTTAAATATAAAATTATCGTGGTTAAACTGTTAAATCTTGATTGTTAACTGATTAAAAGGGAGGAAAGAATTTTGTTATCTATAGAAGAGATTGATTTATATCTTAAAGAAAATCTAATGGAAAACCGTTATATTCATACATTAGGTGTTGCAGAAACAGCTAAAAAGTTAGCTAAAATAAATGGTATTTCACAAGAAAAAGCTGAAATTGCAGGACTTGCACATGATGTGGCTAAAAATTTATCTAAAGATAAAATGAAAGAAATAATGGAAGAAAACAATATTAAGATTTCAGCATTAGAAGAGAATAATTCTAATTTGTGGCATAGTATTATTGCACCTATAGAAGCTAAGGCGAAACTTGGAATTGAGGACGAAGAAATATTAGATTCAATAAGATGGCATACTACAGGGAAAGAAAATATGTCTATTTTAACAAAGATTATTTATATTGCAGATATGATAGAGCCAAGCAGAAATTTTAATGGAATTGAAGACATAAGAAAAGTTACTTTTGATAATTTAGATGCAGGAGTATACTCAGGATTAACTCATAATATAGAATTTTTATTGACTAAAAATTTACTTATTGATGAAAATACTATAAAAGCTAGAAATTACTTTTTGTTTGATTCTAAATTTAAGAGATAATTTTTATTGAGATTATATAATTTGATATGTCTCAAAATACAAGAGGTGGATATATGGGGAGACGAGCAGAGAAAAAAAAGAAGAGCAAAATATTTTCACGAATTTTTAGGCGAAACGATAATTCCACTACAATACTTGAAAAATTGATTTTAGGAGCAATTGCATTTGTATTGACATTTATTGTAGTTTCAACTATATATGGAGTTTCTGCTTTAATGAAGATTGGAAGTAAATCAATGATAACCGGTATTGATGTATCTTCAAATGAACCAGTAAATATACTAGTGCTTGGAATGGATATTGGAGATCCGAAACAAGTAGACAATCAATCAATTAAAAGAACAGATACAATAATGGTGTTAAATTATAATCCTTCAAATAAGAAGTTTACAGTTGTATCGATTCCAAGGGATACCTTAATAAATGTTAATGATAGAAATGTTAAAATAAATTCAGCTTATGCAATTGGTGGATATCCTAAAATAAAATCAGAAACTGAAAGTTTATTAAATATAAAAATAAATTATATAGTTAAAATTGATTATAATGCATTTAGAGAAATCATTGATGCTTTAGGTGGAATTGAAATGAAGATTGAAAGAAATATGATTTATGATGATGAAGGTCAAAATCTTCATATTAATTTCAAAGCTGGAGAAACAGTAACTTTAGATGGTAAAAAAGCTGAAGAATTTTTTAGATGGAGAAAAAATAATGATGGAAGTGGATTTGCAAATGGTGATTTAGACAGAATTGAAAATCAACAAAAATTCATATCAAAGGTTGTTGATAAATGTACAAGTCCTCTTATATTATTTAGAATTTCTAAGATAATGTCAGCTTTAGGTGAGAACATAGAAACAAATATGTCAGCTACTAAAATTTTAAGCTACGGATTAAAATTTATGAATTCCAAAAAGGAAAATATGACAATGGCAATAGCAGCAGGAATACCTAAAACTATAAATGGAGAGTCATTTTTAGTTTTTGATAAAAATGCAAATAAGGATGTAATATCATCACTTAGTTCAGCAGCAGTTTCTAAAAGTTTGCCAGTAAATATGTCAAAAAATGATATTAAAATTAAAGTATTAAATGGAACTAAAATTAATGGATTAGCAGCTAAAGCAATGAAACAGTTAAAGGATGCTGGATATTCAAAAATTGATACAGGAAATGCTGAAGTTACTGAAAAAAGTATAATCCTTTCTAATGATGAGGATAAACTAAAAACTGTTAATCAAGATTTAAATATTAAAAATAATGATAAAAAAGATAGTAGAACAGAATATAAAGATTTTGATGTGATCATAATTTTAGGTAAGGATTTTGCTAGTTTTGGTGAATAATTTGTGGATAAGATTGGAACGTATACCAAAAAAATTTTGGGGTTTTATATGTTCTTAATTAAGTTATATGAGGAGTAGATTAATCACATGAGTATTTTAGAAAAAAATGTTACTAATATAGAAGAAGGTACTAAAATCAGGGAATATCTAAAAACAGAACTTGGACTATCAACAAGATTAATAAGAAGTGCCTCTATCAATAAAAAAATATTTGTTAATGGTCAAGTAGTTAAAATGAATAGGGTACTGACTTTGGGGGAGATTATAAAAATTGATTTAGAAAAAGATGAAAGTCAGGATATAGCTCCAGAAAAGATGGATATAGATGTAGTTTATGAAGATGAGGATATATTAGTAGTTAATAAGAAACCTTTTATGGTAGTTCATCCAACTAAAAGTTATCAAAGCGGTACTCTTGCTAACGGCGTAATAAATTATTTTATGGAAAGCAAGCAAAATTGTATTGTAAGATTAGTTTCAAGATTAGATATGAATACTTCCGGGCTTATTATAATTGCTAAAAACCAATTTTCACATGGAATGTTATCAAAAGAAATGAGTGAAAATAAGGTTGAAAAAAGATATTTAGCAATAGTTCATGGAATTATGGAAGAAAAACAGGGAACTATTGATTTGCCAATATATAAACCAGAAGGTGTTGAAAATGGAACTAAGAGAATAATAGATGAAAGAGGCCAAAGAAGTATAACTCATTATAAAGTTGTGGAAGAATTTAATGAAGCAAGTTTAGTAGAATGTAAATTAGAAACTGGGAGAACTCATCAAATAAGAGTACACTTAAATCATTTAGGACATCCGATATATGGGGACACCTTATATGGTAATGGAGAAGAGGAAGAAGAGTTAATAAAGAGGCAAGCACTTCATGCTTATGGCTTAAATTTTAAATCTCCAAGAACGGGGGAAGAACTTGCACTTAGAGCAGAACTTCCAGAGGATATGAAGGAATTGATAAATAAATTAAAATAACTGAATTAAGATTTAAGATATAAAAGTTCAAGTAATTGGGTTGAAGTTGCTAAATTAAAATCAGTTAATAAGAATAATTTATAGGCTAGGGAGTTTTTTTGATTTCCTTAGCCTTATTTATGATTATGTGCTATTTTCAAGGAGATTCATTGTTCATTTTAAATATTCCATAAATTTTCTTGATAATTTAAGGAATTCTCTAAGTGCAGGAGAAATCCATTTATCCTTATGATAAAGCACTTGAGATATTATTTGAAAATCAGGACCAGCCCAATTTAAAGGAATAAGTTTTCCGCTGCTTATTTCATCTTCTACAGCAACTTTTGGAAGTAGCGTTATTCCAAGACCACTCATAGTAAATTGCTGGAAGAAGATTATGCAAAGCATGAAACACCTGTTATTTCTAATAATTCAGCAAATAGAAATGTAGAAGATGTGCCAGTTTTAATTCCTGAAATAAATGGAGTTCATGCACAAATTATTGAAAGTCAAAAGAAACGATTAGGAACTAAAAGAGGATTTATAGTAGTAAAGCCTAACTGCTCAATTCAAAGTTATGTACCACCTATAAATGCTCTTATGGAATATGAACCACAAACTATATTAGCGTGTACTTATCAAGCTATTTCAGGATCTGGTAAGACTTTTTCTGAATGTCCAGAGATTCTTGATAATGTTATCCCATTTATAGAAGGAGAAGAAGAAAAAAGTGAAAATGAACCATTGAAAATATGGGGAAAAATAGAGCGTGGTAAAATTGTAAATGCTAAAAATCCTATTATTACAACTCAATGTATAAGAGTACCTGTAACAAATGGACATTTAGCAGCAGTTTATGTGAACTTTAAGAATAAGTCTTCAAAAGAAGAAATAATAAATTTATGGGAGAATTTTAAAGCACCAGAAATAGTTTTGAACTTGCCAAGTGCACCAAAGAAATTTTTACAATATTTCAAAGAAGATAATAGACCACAGACTAATTTAGATAGAGATTATGAAAATGGAATGGGAATATCTATGGGAAGGTTAAGAGAAGATAAAGTATTTGATTATAAATTTGTATGCCTTTCTCATAATACCTTAAGAGGGGCAGCAGGTGGAGGTGTTTTATCTGCTGAATATTTAACAGCAAAATAGTATAATAACTTTATATATTAAGTAAGAACTGTGTGATAAATTTAAAATATACAATATTTAAATTTTAAAGAGCACTTATTATAATGCATTTTGAAAAATACATTATAATAAGTGCTCTTTATATAATAGTCTTATCATATATTCTTTTTGAATTTGTTTTTAATGAATTTTTTTAAACCAAATCCTCCAGCTAAAAGTGCAACACCAGCGGCTCCAGCATAAATTGGAAAGTTAGGTGTTTTAGATAAGGCTTTAACAGCTGAAATTGGAGATTCATAATGTCTAGAAGTTCCAGCAACCAAATCAATCGTTAAATATTCTTTACCATTAACATAGATTGTTCCTTTTAAGATATTTTCATCTCTATTAAAGGATTTTTTACTCAAATCTTTGTTTTCCACTTTAAGTTCTGAAGAAATTGAATGCTCACTTCCTTTAGGAACAACATAATCTATATCTTTTTTTACTTCAAGTGGTACTGTAAGTTCATCGTTTATTTTATATTCTGAAACTTGTGTATCTTTTTTATAAAGATGTACCAGTGAATAATTATCAAAGCCATAGTTAAAAACAGTCTGCATATCATAAAAATTTTGATCCTTGTCTAATGCATTTAAAAAAGCAGCTATAAGTACATGTCCATCTTTCTCGGCAGAAGCTACATAAGTATGATTTGATTTTGTTGTATATCCATTTTTGCCACAGATGGCAAAAGGATAGTAATATTTAGAGTTTTTATTAATCATATAGTTTTTATTATTTATTACAATGCTCTTTGAAGGATTGTTTTTTAAGGTTATTGTATAGAAAGGAGTTTTAGAAATTTCCATATAATCCTCATTGTTTATAGCTTCTTTTAAAAATAATACCAAATCATGTGCAGTTGTTGTATGTTCAGGATCAGGGAGTCCGCTTGGATTTTTAAAGTTTGTATGCAGAGCACCAAGTTCTTTTGCTTTAGTATTCATAAGTTTAGCAAATTCAGTTGTATTTTCTGAAATGTGATCAGCTAAAGCATTTGCACAATCGTTCCCAGACTCTAGAATAAGTCCTAGTAGCAAATCTTTTACAGTTACTACATCACCTTTTAAAAGTCCAATAGCAGTTCCATCTATTTTAGTAAAATCTTCTTTAACAGTGACTAAATCATCTAATTTACATTTTTCTAAAGTTATAAGTGCAGTCATAACCTTCGTAGTTGAAGCGGGTTCCAAAACTTTTTCTTCATTTTTTCCATACAATATTTGCCCTGTGGAGGCATCAATTAAGATGCTGGCATCAGCATTAATTTGTGGCTGAGCAGGCTCGGCCTGTGCACTAGTATATGTAAAGCAAAATAAAAACAAAAATACTATGTTAAATATTTTTAAAATTCTTTTCATAAAATTCTCCATGTTATATATTTTGAAATATAAAATTTAAACTAAAAATAAAAAAGCCTAAAATCTTTATTTATTTTTAGTCATACTTCCAATATATTTTACCAAAAAAATTAGAATTATGCTATATAAAGTTTAGAATGCTTCCAATTAATGGTCTAAACTACAAATAATGTGGAAATGATATACATAAGATAAGATTTATAAAAAAGCAAGTAAGGAGAGAAAAGTATGATACAAGAATTCCTAAAAGATAAGAAAAAAGTGGGGATATTAATTATATTATCTATTGTATTAATTTCATTTGGATTTTTGTATGTAAAGTCTGGATTTAAAGAATTAAAGAAAAATGATACAGAAAGTATTTTTGTAGATGATTCGGAAAATAATGAAGCAATAAATGAAAATAAAAGTAGTAATAATAAAAATAGTAATAGTAATAGCAAAATTAGTAGTACTAAAAAGGACAATAGTGACATACTGAATAAAGCAGCAACTGTTTCAGCACAAGATAAAACCATAATTGTAGAAATTAAAGGAGAAGTAAAAAAACCAGATGTGTATACATTAAATGAAAATGCCATAGTAAAGGAGCTTATAGAAGTAGCGGGAGGTCTTACTGAAAATGCAGAATTAAGTAATATAAATAGAGCAAAAAAGCTGCAAAATCACGAATTAGTTTATATTGCAAATAAAAATGATGTAAATAAAGAAGGTAAAAATACAAATTCTCAGATAGCTACTAGTCAAAATCAAGGGCAAGGAGTATCTAATAAGAAGGTAAATATAAATAGTGCAGTTTTAGAAGATTTAAAAACATTAAATGGAATAGGAGATTCGAAGGCTAAGAGTATAATTGAATATAGAGAGCAAAATGGAGGTTTTAAATCAATAGAAGATATAAAAAATGTAACTGGAATTGGAGAAAAGATGTTTGAAAGAATTAAAGACCAAATTGAAATTTAAAAATTTTAATTTAGATAAATTAAAATTTTATTAAAAAAAGATAACGAAAAACCATAACAGTTTGCACGTAAGCACAAAAGAATATATAATAGACATGCATATTAAATTAAAATTAGTTATGAAAAGGTTCTAATTTAATTTGTAAAATAAATAATAAATTTATAAAAAACCAAAAAAAGTATAATATTGACACAAAATTGTAATACAAAGATGATAAAATTGTATTATTGATTTGCCTTGAGTAATTGCTCAAGGAATTTAATTGTTTTATATAAGATTGAACTGAAATTAAACATCTATTAGTTATTATTAAGCAATTAATATTTTAATTATTATACTTAAAAATACATGATAAACAAATGTTTAGGTAAAATAAGGAGGAGAAATTCTTGTCTAAGAAAATTATAAGTGTAATAATGAGTTTAATAGTAGTTACTTCATTAATAGGATGCCAAAATTCAGATGGCACTACAGAAAAGAAAGCTGAAAAGACAATAGCAACAGAAGATAAAGCAAGTGACGAGGATGAAAATTTAGAAGGTAAGTGGGCTGAAAAATATACCTTAGAAGAAACACAAAAGCTTTTTAAAGAAGAATTGGCTAAGATGGAAACTGTAACAAAAGAATTAGGTATAAAATACAGCAAAGATGAAAAAATAAAAGAAGAAAATAAAGTATCTGTAAATGATAATTCAATATACTATGATAATGAAAAACCAGAAGCAAATAAAATTGAAAGTATGTATTTTGGAATGAAGACATATGGAGAAAATTTAGAATCTGGTGATATAAGCCTAAAATTAAGTTTAAATTTTGATGGTGAAAAGGCTATAAAAGATAATAATTTTGATTTAGGAAAAACATCTTTTAAGAAGTACATAGAAGCATTTACGGGAAAAGAGAATAGAGATTATTCAGACATAAATAAACAATTAATTGAAAAATTAAAAAATGGAGAGACAGTTGAGATAAATAACACAATAGATGGCTTGAAAGAAGAAATTAGAGCTACTAAAACGTGTATTATATATAAATTATCTACGAAAAAGTACAAATTTGCTGATGCAGAAATGAGCATGAAGTAGATTATAAGGGGGAAACTTTGTTGGAAAATGACAATATGAAAGAAAATGAAATTATGAATGAAGTAGAAGAAAATGAAGTGAGAGCTTCAAATGTAGAAACTACTGAAACAAAAGCAAAAAATGAAAAAGTTATGGAGGAAAATGTAAATACTGAAATTCATAACTTAGTTAATGAAAATACGAAAAAAAATGAAAAATCATGCAGTAAGGGTATTTTAGCCAATATTATTGATCAAGCATTATTAATTGCATCTTCTGCAGTACTAGTAATCTTATGTGATCAAATATTAAAATTATTTGGATATATGTTTGTAAAAGGAACAGGAGCAATAATATTAGCAGCGGGAATCATATATTTCATTTTAAATTGCCTTTATGCTCCAATAATGGAAAAGAGTAAGGCGAAAGCTACTATTGCAAGCAAGATATTAAGTATAAACTAATTTTTAATGAACTCATTTGGAAGAGGATAGAATATAAAAATATTTTTATATCGTTCTCTTTCTTATTGTGTAGTAAAAAATATATATGTTTCAGCAAATAAACTACATATACTTAATTTATTGTATATGGTCTTAATAGAGCAAATTAATTAGAATTTATATAAAATATTATAAACGTATAGCCTGTAAATAATATTGATTACAGGCTATAATAGTACTAGAGAAAAAATTAATAGATAATATAATATAGGAGTAAACAATGAGAAGAGGAAGCGATCTAAGCGTTAAAATAGAAAAATCACAATTTCCGTCAACAGGAATAGGATATTCAGAAGGAAAAACAATATATGTTAAAAATGCTTTTCCAGGTCAAACGATAACAGGAAGAGTGAAAAAGAAAAGGGAAGATCATGCAGATCTTAAATTGCTAAGTGTAGATGAAAAAGCAGATTACGAAATTGAAGCAAAATGTTCTCATTTTGGTGTTTGTGGAGGCTGTTCATCACAAAGTATACCTTACGAAAAACAACTAGAATTTTTAAGTGAAGAAGTTAAAGCTTTATTTGAAGAAGTTGGTGTTACAACAGGAGAATATTTGGGAATTCAAGGAAGCGCAGAACAATGGGAATACAGAAATAAGATGGAGTTTACTTTTGGTGATGAGGCTAAAGGTGCACCACTTTCTATTGGAATGCATATGAGAGGAAAATCTTTTGGAATATTAACAGTAGACAACTGCAACCTTGTTGATGAAGATTATAGAACAATTATTAGATTAACTGCAGATTACTTTGACAAGCAAGATTTACCGTACTATAGAATAATGAAGGCAGAAGGATACTTAAGACATTTAGTTATCAGAAAAGCTCAAAATACAGGAGAAATATTAGTAAATTTAGTTACTACGACTCAAGTAGATTTTGACTTAAGCGAATATGTTAAGTTATTAAGAAGCCAAAATTATAAAGGGAATTTAGTATCAATAATACATACAGAAAATGATTCATTATCTGATGCAGTAATACCTGAAAAGGTTAATATATTATTTGGGAAAGATTATATTAGAGAAACACTGCTTGGACTACAATTTAATATATCACCATTTTCATTCTTCCAAACTAATACAAAAGGTGCTGAAAGTCTTTATACAATAGTTAAAGAATTTATGGGTGATAGTAATGACAAGGTCGTATTTGATTTATATTGTGGTACAGGAACAATAGGTCAAATAGTAGCTGGAAATGCAAAAAAAGTTGTGGGAATAGAACTTATAGAAGAAGCAGTTGAAGCAGCAAAAGAAAATGCTAAATTAAATGGATTAAATAACTGTGAGTTCCTAGCTGGTGACGTAGCCGAAATAATAAAAAACGTCAAAGATAAACCAGACATAATAATTCTAGATCCACCAAGAAGCGGAGTGCATCCTAAAGCTTTAGATTACGTGATTAAATTCAATGCACTTGAAATAATATATGTTTCTTGTAATCCTAAAACATTAGTTACTGATCTTAAGGTACTTGTGGATAGAGGATATGAGGTGGTTCAAACTAAGGTTAAGGATATGTTCCCGATGACGCCTCATGTGGAGACTTGCGTGTTGCTACAACGGAAAACTATATAGAAATCCTTAATTTTAGGCACTTCTTCAACCATTTTGTTTTTACAAATGAGGGGGATAATATCCGCAATAAACAGCTAAAAAAATATATTAACGTTTCTGTGGTTATTGATATGGAGTGTGGGAACACAACCGAGTAGATTTATAAAAAAGAGATACTGTGAAGAATATCAACGGCTCTGATAAGAAGTGAAAAAATTAAAAATACACTTGTTATTTATTGATTTATAATTACTTTGGCATAATATTATTAAGTCACGTTTGTTTTCTTAATTCGACTTATGAAAGATGTAAAGCACTCAATAAAATAGTAACTTGTTAATTTAAAATGATTGAAATCTACAAACTAATTTGATTGTAGATTTTTTTATGTTTAGTTAAAAAGTATACTAAATTTAAATGGAAATATTACAATTTGTAGAATAATTGTATAGGAGGGTGTAATGTATAACACAGTTATTATGCTTATTAGGTATGGTATCTTTAGGAACGCTAAAATTAACATTGTTCATATACCCATTGGCTAATAATGGGAAGTTAAAGTATACAGAGAGCTATTTAAAGAAATGTTGTCAATGTAAATTAATACGAATGAATCTATATAAAGAATATTGAAATAGATTTTAATGCTTTTTTTATTGACTAGGACGCAAAAAAAATGTTATTATTATGTCCAAGGATGAAAAAACAGGAGGGCATATGTCAAATTCAAAATTGTTACTTTCCCAATTTGCAGAGCTTTATGAGAAGCAAGATATATTAACAAAACTGACTTCTAGAGAATTTCTTCATGGCTATGGCTACTCAGAAATTCATTGTATTGACCTTATAGGTAAACTAGAAAATCCTAATGTTACAAAACTAGCATCAAAGTTGGCTATGACGACAAGTGCTATTAGTAAAATATTAAAAAAATTATTAGCTAATGAGGACATTACAAGATATCAATGTGATGAGAATAAAAAAGAAATCTATTATAAGTTAACAGAAAAAGGTAAAGCTTTATTTGATGAACATTTCAAGCGGCATTCTTCTTGGGAAAAAAGAGACGAAAAGTTCTTTGAACAAATTAATGCTAAAGATTTGAAGACAGTAAGTAAATTTTTAACTGAATTTAATAAATACTTAGAAGCACAAATAAGTGAATTAAAATAAGGAGTGATAATATGTTAATTGATTTAAGCGTAAAGGTTACTAAGACATCTAATAAAGATGCTTTGGATAATGAAAAAATGGTTTCTTTTGGTCATTTGGGTACTCACTTTGATGTAATGAATAAGGAATTTCCATTAGAGTTTACCAAAAGAAAAGGCATTGTATTTGATGTAAGTAAGATAATTGACAGAGATATTGATGTATCAGATATTGATATTGGTGTGGTTAAGGAGGATATGTTTATTGCTATTTATACAGGTTTCATTGAAAAGGAAGAGTATGGGACAAAGGCTTATTTTACAACACATCCACAATTATCAGATAAGTTGATTGACCAGTTGCTTGAATGCAGAGTTTCAATTATTGGTATTGACTGTGCAGGAGTAAGACGTGGCCGTGAGCATACACCAAAAGACCAATATTGTGCTGATAGAGGTGTATTTATTATTGAGAATCTTTGTAACTTGGGTATTGTTTTAAATGAAGAAACTATAATGAAATTCACAGCGAATACTTATCCAATTAATTTTGAAGGAATGACTGGTTTGCCTTGTAGAGTAATAGCAGAGATTGAATAAATTTATATATTACTTCACAATCCTCTGTGAAGTAAAGATTATTTATAAATCAGCAGACAAATAGTAATTTAGCGAGGAAATGAAATGGATTTTATTTATGAATTATTGAATGATGAAGAATACAATTATGTATGGAGATGTGTTTATAGAAATTTGAATTTTAAGCCAAATATAGAGAAAAATGTAGTAGTATTTAAAATTGATAATCCATGTGCCATTTATGATATTTCTCAAGTTAAAGAAGATAATATTGACAATTTAGAAGTATTACTTCAGAAGGCTTTTTTTATTCTCTAGACCAGTTATACAAAAAAATAAAAAATTTTAAAATTATTTTTTTAAAAAAAGGTATGCTTAATAAACCATTATTATTTTACGAATAATGGACAAGATTAAGGTGAAAATTATACACTAAATTACTATTTGTAAATGTCTTTCTAAATATAGCTTTTTATGAGTTTCAGGTAG
>NZ_LZZM01000021.1 GCF_002006345.1 Clostridium puniceum | reverse complement strand
ATAAGATTGCGTTGAACATCAGCCTATTATCCATTGGAGGACGTCCGGTTTTTGCTACTGAAAATAAATCCTTTATTTGATTCCATTGTTCATCAGATATTTCATAACGTTTTTGTGCCATAATAGTTACCTCTAAGTTTTTTCTTTTATTTTACCTAAAAATTAAATTTTGTGCAAATTTCTGTTTTCAGACACGCCCTAGTATAAATGAATAATATTTAATTTAAATGAATAATATTTAATTTAAATGAATAATATTTAATTTAAATGAATGCTTTTGATAAGAATTGCAAGATATGAATTTATTAGATTGGTATAAGAATGACGAAAAAAGTCAAAAAGCAGTTTTAGAGGCAATTGATATAGAAATGAAAACTGGATTTGGAAAGATTGAAGCTGATTTACAAATAAAAGACAAAAGAAAAATGCCAATGTATTTTGCTACTAGTCCTGTAAAATATGAAGAAAAAAATTTAGGAAGAAATAGAGTATATGGAAATAGTAAATTAGCAGTTTAATATGATAAACATACTATAAGTAAATTATTTATATTGATATATTAAGTAACATGGCGTTTAAAACGACTTGTTTTTATTGTTAACAATTATTTATTTATGGTAAGATAGAATAATGAAATATTGAAAAAGGTGATTATAATGATATATTTTTTAAGTAATGATACTTTAATTGAAGATTCCGTTGATAATATAAGTTTAAATGATGGCAAATCATTTGTTTGTGTAATTACATTTCAACAATTACCAAAGATGGCAGATAAACTTTATATAAATGATAAAATACTTTATGAATGTTTTAATGGAAGAACATCAAAATTTGAGAGTTATGAAGGATTTGATTATATATCTTTAAAAATTCCAAAGATAGATAATTTATTACATTCATCAAAAAGAATATGTATATTTTTTACAAAAGACCTTCTTGTATTTATATGTGAGGATGAAAGCCTTATAAAGGAAATAATTTCTAAAATTAAATCTATGGAAATCAAATTTACAAATCTTAGTAAAATGCTATATATATTTTTTGATAAACTTACTTCAGAAGATACATATTTTATTGAAAATATTGAAAAAGAAATTACTAAACTTGAAGAAGGCTTAATGACTTCAAAAGAGGATAACTATTTAAACAAAATAATTATACTTAGAAAAAAATTACTTAAGCTGAAGCGTTATTATGAAAGACTTTTAAATATTGCAGAGTCTATTGAAGAAAATGATAATAATCTTATAGATAAAAAGGCAATTAAGTATTTTAGAATGGTTACTAATCGTAGTAATAGATTATATCAATCTGTAAATAATTTAAGAGATTATGTTACACAAGTTAGAGAAGCATATCAAGCGCAAGTAGATATAAATCAAAATACTTTAATGAAATTATTTACAGTTGTTACAACGATTTTTTTGCCTCTTACTCTTATAGTTGGATGGTATGGTATGAATTTTAATATGCCTGAATATGGGTGGAGCTATGGATATCCGCTAGTTATAGTAATAAGCATAACAATAGTTGTTATCTGCGTAGTTTGGTTTAAGAAAAATAAATGGTTTTAATGTAAAAGAAAATAACAAGTAAGAGATAATAAAATACTTACTTGTTATTTTTTTATTGGCTGTCTAAATTAGCTTTCACTGTATTTGCTGACTGAATAGCTATTTGTAGTGATGTTTTTCTGCATTATACACAGGTGTGTTAGAAGTATTAATATATGAAATAATTCTTAGTCCTGTTGTTACAACTAAAAGCAATATATTTATTAGAGAAATTAATTCTTGAACGAATTTTATTTGACATGGCCTTCAATTTCAACTGAAATTTTAGTTACATAATTTTCATAACCTTTCACTGTAGCCTCATCTAAAATATATTCTTCATAAGCATATTTACCCATGTTGAGATTGGCTTCACGTAAAAATTCTATGATTTTTTTATATGTTCTATCAACTGTAGTATAACTACCTTGGTGATATGCTATAACATACAAACCTTTTGGTTTTATAAAAGTAGATTTAATATTAGTGTTATATTCTAGCTTGGCATATATATAAGAATAATTGTCAGAAACACCTTTATAAATATTTTCTTTATTTATCATTGCACATATAGAATAACTTGCATGTAATTGATGGGAATTGCAATAATCTAAGTGCTCTGAGATAGTTTTTAAATAATCTTTATAACTAAGATTCTCGATTGATTTGCTTAACACTAGGAGTTCTTCTTTTGAAATTTCTAATGTAATTTTAGAATAATCAGTAGAACAAGCTCTTTTAGTTATTTCAATTTTTTGTTTCATGAATTTGCGTATTCTTTTAAGATTTTCAATTTCTTTATTTACTTGAGTTATTTTATTTTCAAATAATTTTATTAATTCATCTGGTGTTCTATTATCTAGATAATCTTTAATATCTTTTAAAGGCATATTAATTTCTTTGAGTATAAGAATTACATTAAATACTTCAAATTGTTGCACGGAATAATATCTATATCCATTTTCAGTTTTTATTTCAGGTGAAAAAATTCCAATATCGTCATAATGAAAAAGAGTTTGTTTTTTTACATTGCATAACTTAGCAAATTCTCCAGTATTAAAATATTTTTTAAAATCTTCATTCATAATATAAGTACTCCTATTGACTATACGGTTACCGTATACTTTATGATAGTATAATAGCAGTATAGTTATAATATTTCAATATAATAATTATTGATTTTAGGTATATAAAAACTGAATCTTAACTTGTTGCCTAATAGATATACTAATGAATTAACTTAGAAACTTTAAGAAAGTATTCAGTTTGATCTTATTTAATAGTTTTCAGAGATAATTGGAATATTACCATTGATATCTATTTTTATTATGACTTAATTATAACATACTCAGAAAACTACAGAAGGAGCAAAAGAAAAATGAAATTAATTTTAAAATATTTAAAAAATTACAAGCTACTTATTACTTTAAATGTAATATCAGTTTTTGGATTTGCCTTAGTTGAGCTTGGAATTCCAACAATAATGGCTAAAGTAATTGATAATGGCATAGCCTATAATAATATATATTATGCAAAAAAAATGGGACTCATAATTGTAGTAATTTCAATAATTGGTATTCTAGGAACCATATTACTTGGGTATTGCTCAGCAAAAATTTCTTCTAGTATTACAAGAGATATAAGAAATGATATTTTTATAAAATCTCAAGAATTTTCACATAGTGAATATGATAAATTTGGTGTATCATCAATGATTACTAGAACAACTAATGATGCTTTTCAAATCTTACAATTTGTAAATACGTTACTTAAAACAGCAGTACTTACACCAGTTATGTTCATTACAAGTTTGGTTATGATTTTTAAGACAAGTTTATCATTAACGTTGGTACTAGCTATAACAATACCATTTATAGTAGCAGGAGTAGCAATTATAGCAAAGGTGTCTGAGCCAATGTCAGAATCGCAACAAAAAAGGCTAGATAAATTAAATCGCATTTCAAGAGAAAACTTAACAGGAATAAGAGTGATTAGAGCTTTTGGTAATGATGAACATGAAAGAAAGAGGTTTAGAGAAACAAATAGTAATTATACTAATATATCTAAAAAATTGTTTAAGCTTATGTCAATTTCTCAACCATTATTCTTTTTATTATTAAATATAGCAATAATATTAATATTTTGGTTTTCAAGTAAAATGATAAATGTAGGAATACTTAAGGTTGGTCAGTTAGCTGCATTTATAGATTATTTGTTTCATGCAATGTTTTCTATTATGTTATTTTCAATGGTATTTATAATGTATCCAAAGGCACAGGTTTCAGCTAATAGAATTCAAGAACTATTAAATGCGCAACCAATTATTAAGAATCCTAAAAACGGTGTTCTTGATACGGAAGTTAGAGGAAGGATAGAATTTAATAATGTTACGTTCACATATCCAGATGGAGAAGAGCCTGTACTTAAGAATATTTCATTTAGGGCAAAAAAGGGGGAGACAGTCGCTTTCATAGGAAGTACTGGTAGTGGAAAATCAACTTTAATTAATTTAATTCCAAGATTTTATGATGTTACAGAAGGTAGTATAAAAATAGATGAAGTAGATGTAAAAGATTATGATTTAAAATCATTACGCAGAAAAATTGGATTCATACCTCAAAAGACACTATTATTTACAGGAAGTATAGGTAGCAATATTAGATTTGGGAAAAAGAATGCAGATAATATTGAAGTTGAACAATCAGCTAAAATATCAGAAGCATATGATTTTATTTCACGTAAGCCTAAGAAATTCGACGAAATAATAAGTGAAGGCGGAAGTAATGTATCTGGTGGTCAAAAGCAGAGGCTGTCTATTGCAAGAGCCATAGTTAGAAAACCTGAGATTTATATTTTTGATGATAGTTTTTCAGCCCTAGATTTCAAGACAGATGCGAGTTTGAGAGATAAGTTAAAAAATGAAACAAAAGAATCTGTAGTTTTAATGGTTGCACAGAGAATAGGATCTATTATGGAGGCAGATAAAATTATAGTATTAAACGAAGGTGAGATAGTAGGACAAGGTACTCATAGAGAATTGTTAAAGTCATGCAATATATACCATGAAATTGCATCATCTCAGCTTACAGAGGAGGAATTAGCATAATGAAAAAGTTAAAAGAAACCCTAAATAAGATTGCTCCTTTTGTAAAACCTTATAGAATACCATTTATTGTTGCTGTTTTATTTATAATAATAGCTGCTATATTTACTGCTGTTTCACCAATTATTGAAGGACTAATATTAACACAACTTAAAACTGATTCAACTAATATAATAAATAAAATTCCAGGTGCTTCAGTTAACTTTGGCTATATTATAAAAATTCTTGTAGCTTTGGGGATTATTTATATATTGAGTGCAGGATCGACATATATAGCAAGCATCTTATTAACTAATGCTATTCAAAATACTATGAGAGATTTAAGAAGTGCGCTGCAAGATAAAATTAGAAAATTACCAGTAAGTTATTTTGATAAAAATAGTTATGGAGACGTATTAAGTAGAATAACAAATGATGTAGATACTATATCTAATGCGCTTCAACAAAGTTTTAGTCAAGTGGTTAATGGAGTTCTATCTTTAACACTTGCAGTAGCGATGATGTTTACAATTAATATAAACATGTCTTTGATTGCTATATTTATAATACCATTAAGTTATTTTGTATCTAAGTTTATAGTTTTGAAATCACAAAATCTATTTTATGGTCAGCAAAAAGCACTTGGAAAACTAAATGGTAAAGTTCAAGAAATGTATACTGGATTTAATGAGATAAAATTATTCGGAAAACAAGATGATGCTATAGAAGAATTTAAAAAAGTAAATGAAAAACTTTGTATAACTGGGTTCAAAGCTCAATTTATATCAAGTATAATGTCGCCGCTTGTAGCCCTAATAACATATTTAGGAATTGCAATTACTGGGATTGTTGGGGCGATTTATGCAATAAACGGAATAATTACAGTTGGTAATCTTCAGGCATTTATCCGTTACATATGGCAAATAAATCAACCACTTTCTCAAGTGACTCAGCTATCTTCAGCAATACAATCAGCTTTTGCTGCAGTTGAACGTGTATTTGAAATTTTAAATGAAGAGGAGCAAGTTCAAGATAAGAAGAATTCTATTAAAATAGAAAATCCAAAAGGAAATGTCACTTTTGAGCACGTTAAGTTTGGATATTCTAAGGAAAAACCTTTAATTGAGGATTTTAATGTAGAAGTAAAGAGTGGACAAATGGTAGCTATAGTTGGACCAACAGGAGCAGGAAAAACTACTTTGATAAATCTTCTTATGAGATTTTATGAAATCCAAGGAGGATCTATAAAAATAGATGGAATAGATACAAAGGACATGAAGAGAGAAGATTTACGTTCATTATTTGGAATGGTTCTTCAAGATACATGGCTATATAATGGAACAATTTATGATAATATAGAATATGGAAGACTTGGAGCTACTAAAGAAGAAATTATAGAAGCAGCTAAAATAGCTAATGTACATCATTTTATAAAAACACTATCAGATGGATATAATATGTTTTTAAACGAAGAAGCATCTAATATTTCACAAGGAGAAAAGCAATTACTAACTATAGCAAGAGCCATAATAAAAAATCCTGCGATTCTTATTTTAGATGAAGCTACGAGCTCAGTTGATACAAGATTAGAATTAATGCTTCAAAATGCAATGAGGAATGTAATGAAAGGTAGAACTAGTTTTGTAATTGCTCATAGGCTTTCAACAATTCGTAGTGCTGATTTAATATTAGTAATAAATGAAGGAAATATTATAGAACAAGGAAATCATAAACAATTGATGGAAAGACAAGGTTTCTATGAAAATCTCTATAATAGTCAATTTGCAAATGATAAAGAAAATTAATATAAAAATAATTTGCTTAAAATATAACCAGTCCTTGATTTTGGAGGGACTGGTTATGTTCATTCACTTTGGAAATTTTTATTAATACATATTTAGCTAAAATATGTGCTATTTTTTTTATTTAAGAATATTAATATTATACTTTAATAGATCTCTAATACGAATTAAAGTATAAAGAATGAAGCACCGATTATGGCATATACAGCTAAAAGTTGTACACCTTCAAGCCAATTTGATTCTCCATCATTTGAAACTCTGTTTGCTATTAATACTGCAACTATAAGTGCAATTAATTCAAATTCATTAAATTCAATACTCATTGGAGTAAATAATAAACTTAAAAATATTAATACTGGAGTAACAAATAGAATTATTTGTAAACTAGAGCCTATAGCAATCTCTAAGGCTACATCCATTTTATTTTTCATTGCCATAACAATAGCAGTACTATGTTCAGCAGCATTTCCTATTATAGGAATCAATATTATACCTACAAAAAACTCACTAAGACCTAAACTATGAGTTACTGATTCTATACCACTTACCAAAAATTCACTTTCTATAGCTATTAATACAGTTGCAACTACTAATACTAAGATTGCTTTCTTTAAAGACCATTTAGCAGTGCCACCTTCTTCTTCTGTATTAATTGTATATATGTGTTTATGAGTAAAAAATGAAAAAACTAAACTTAATATGTATATTATAAACATTATGATTGCAACAAATATGCTTAGTCCTTCATATCTTGTATTTAAGAGAGAAGGATCTACAGTATGCGTAAATAATGCAGGAATACATAAACCAATAACTGCGAATAATAGCATACTCGAAGATACTTCAACAACTTTTTTATTAAAAGTTTGAACTTTAAATTTTAATCCTCCTGCAAGCATACTTGCTCCAAGCACTAATAACACATTTCCTATTACAGATCCTGCAATGGATGATTTAACAACTTCAAAAAGACCTTCTTTAAGAGCAAAAAATGATATTATAAGTTCTGTAGCATTTCCAAAAGTACCATTTAGAAATCCACCAATTTTAGGTCCAGAATAAAATGAAATTTCCTCAGTTCCTTCTCCCATAAGTCCAGCCAATGGAATTATTGATAAAGCTGCAAGTACAAACATTATTGATGGTGATGCATGCATAAATTCAGCTATAAAACTTATAGGCACGAATATAAGCATATACTTTAATATTTTCATAAAATATTAACCTCCTTAGTATAATAAAAAATAAATAGTGACTCTTATAGAGTATTATAACATTAAATATAAAGCAAGTAATATCGTCCTTGGAAAAACATATTTACAAAGTATTTTTAGAATTGAATTTATATGGTATATTATAAGTGAGGAAATGTTTTAAAGGAGGTACTGAAAATGTCAGTAAAAATGTTGCATACATGTATAAGAGTTAAAAATTTAGAAGAATCATTAAAATTTTATAAAGAGGCTTTAGGTCTTATAGAAACGAGAAAGAAGGATTTTCCAGATAATAAGTTTACCCTTGTTTATCTATCAAATGAAATTGATGGATATGAAATTGAACTCACATATAATTATGACATAGAAAAACCTTATGAAATAGGAAATGGATTTAGCCATACAGCTATTGGAGTGGAAAATTTGGAAGAGATGAGAGAAAAGCATATAAAACTTGGATATGAAGTTACTGATTTAAAAGGACTTCCAGGAGAAAAACCTAAATATTATTTTGTAACTGATCCAGATGGATATAAAGTCGAAGTTATAAGATGTTAATAATAAAGATGCTGTTTCAAAATTTGTATTTTTGAGACAGCTTTTTTTTATATCAAGCTTTATGCTATAATTAATTGGGAGATTTAAGTAAAGAAGGATGTGGATATATGGACAAAAAGAAAAATTTTTATCTCTTTCTAGGTGTAGGGGTTGTAGTTGTTCCACTTATAATATGTGTAATTGCTTTATTCATGTATAATAAAACACATAAACCTGAATATAAATTAACTGAATATGTAAATTTAGTTAATTCAAAAGATTATGATAAAATGTATGAATTAATTGATAATGAGACTAAAAAGACAATTTCTAAAGATGATTTTATTGCCAGAAACAAAAACATATATGAAGGCATTAAAGCCAGTGATATAAAAGTTGAAGTTAAAAAAGTTGACAATAGCGCAAATCAAGCAACAATAGAGTATGAAACTACTATGAATACATTAGCTGGAGAATTAAAATTTACTAATTCTATAATTATGACAAGAGAAATAGGGAAAGATTATACTTTAAAATGGGATTCAAAAGCCATATTTCCAGAATTAACTGATACTGATAAGGTTAGAGTAAAAACTTTAAAAGCTAAAAGAGGAGATATAATAGACAGGAATGGAGCAAAGTTTGCTACAGATTCAATATCATCTAATGTAGGAATTGTTCCAGGAAATTTAGGTGAGAATAAAGACACATCAATTGAGGAAATTGCAAAATTGCTAGAAACTTCAGTAGAATATATAAACAAACAGTTAAATGCAGCATATGTGAAACCAGATATGTTTGTTCCTATAAAGGCAATACCTTATGGGGACGAAAGAGTTTCAAGTTTGATGAAGATACCAGGAGTCCAAATTAATGATAAAGATGCAAGAATATATCCATTAGGCGTGAAAGCTGCTCATTTAACAGGATATGTACAAATTATAAATGCAGAAGAGCTTGAAAAGCATAAAGATGAGGAATACAATGAAAATTCAATCATTGGTAAAGCAGGTTTAGAAAAAACATATGAGCAAACTTTACGAGCAATAGATGGGGCAGAAATATATATTCAAAATAAAGATGGAGTAAAAAAATTATCTCTTATTACGAAGGAAGTCAAAGATGGGATTGATTTAAAATTAACCATTGATAGCAATATGCAAAATTTATTATATAGTCAGCTTGAAAAGGATAAGGGCGTATCAGTTGCTATGAATCCTAGTACTGGAGAGGTCTTAGCTCTTGTTAGCGCTCCATCATATAATCCTAATGATTTTGTTTTGGGTATGACTAATGATAAGTGGAATAGTTTAAATAATGATTCTAATAAACCTTTATATAATAGATTTCAAGGAACAGTAGTACCAGGGTCTTCATTTAAACCAATTACAGCAGTTATAGGACTTGATACTAAAAAACTTGATCCCAATGCAGATAAGAAAATTAGTGGATTTAGTTGGAAAAAGGATAGCAGTTGGGGAAATTATTCTGTTACAAGAGTAAGTGACTATAGTGGAAATTCTAATTTATTAAATGCCCTAGTTTATTCAGATAACATCTATTTTGCTCAAGCGGCCTTAGATATAGGAAAAGATGCATTTAAAGATAAGTTAAATAGCTTTGGATTTTCAGAAAAGATTCCATTTGAATATCCACTATATAATTCACAATTTTCAAGTGATAAGAATTTTAAAACAGAAGTACAATTAGCTGATAGTGGTTATGGACAAGGTGAAGTATTATTGAATCCTGTTCATTTAGCATCGTTATACACCATGTTTGAAAATGAAGGGAATATTATAACTCCTTATCTTGAATATAAACAAGTTACAGAAATTAAAATGTGGAAAGCAAATGTAGCATCGAAAGAATCTTCAAATTTAATACTACAGGACTTGATTCAAGTAGTTGAAAATCCAAATGGTACAGGGCATGCAGCATTTACTAATGGCCTAAGCATAGCAGGAAAAACAGGAACAGCAGAGATAAAAGCTTCACAAGATGATACTAAGGGAACAGAACTTGGATGGTTTGTAGGTATGACAACTAATAAAGCACCAAATAATTTACTAGTAGTTATGATGGCAGAAGATGTAAAAGATAGAGGTGGTAGTCACTATGTTGTTCCAAAAGTAAAAAAAGCATTAGAGACAGTAAAATAATAAATTATAAAAGTTTATAGAAAACTTTTATAATAAAACCATGAATAAAAGCATAATTTTAACTTTTAGAGCTTTATCCATGGTTTTTTTATCTAGAATTTTATTTATTTTTGAAATAATATTTTTATTTACAATTTTAATATACAAG
>NZ_LZZM01000020.1 GCF_002006345.1 Clostridium puniceum | reverse complement strand
TCTGAATAAATATTTGTTTGTATAATCATAATTACCTCCGTTAAATCTTGAGTAATTATAATTTATAAAAACTAAATTGTACATTCTTATATGATCATTTCCTTACATTCTTATCGTATCATTTATACCATCATTTAAGGTTTTAATATTATCGGATAGTTTAGTTAATTGTTTGAAATCACAACTTCCCCACTTAGACATATTAAGCCCATCCTTTGAATAGCTCTAATACTATTTCTTGGTGAGATGAAAATATTGCAGGTACTCCACTATTTTTATAAGATTGAGTTTTATTAGTCCTTGTATCTGTAACCACAAGTTTTGACCCTTCTTTAATTACAATCTCAGGAGCAATAAACAATTTAACTACTTGTTGCAATGCTGAGGCCTTTTCTGTCTCAGTAGCATTCTTTACAGTAGAATAAGACAGTTTGCAGGATTGTTCCTTTAATACAGGTACTTCTTCTGATTTAGTTAACTTAGTAACTGGGTCCTTAACTTTCTGATATTCAAAAACAGTACAAATATGTTCATACATGCTTTCAATAGCTTTTCTATGCTGCTTTCTAGCTGATTCTAAAGCTTTATTCATTACCACACCAGCTTCCTATATTTATTAAGTTTACTCTTATAATCTTTAAGCAAACTGTCTTTAAATTCACTTGCAGAACTTCTGAAACTTGTTGAAGTATCACCTTCACTTATAGAAGAAATAGAATCTAGAGCAACTGAGTCACTTCCTAGGTTCTCATTCATATATAATTCTCTAGCCATTCTTATTACTGTTGTATTTAGACCTTCTGGGATTTTAGTAATATGACAATAACCTTTTATTGTTTCTTCAACATCTTCAAGTGAAAATAATAAATCATCATCTTTAGTTGTGTCGGTTAATTCTATTCCTAACCTTCCCTTTAATTGGTTTAACTTTTCATTTTCTAACATAGGATTACCTCCTAGATTTTATGTTTAAATGCAACAATTCTAATTTGCTTAGCTTCATATACTGGATTCCAGTTTTCTGCATCTGCTAATTCTAATCTTGATGGGCCTTCTGTTTTTTCTACATTTGTATTAGTAAATTTAATTCCTCTTGGATGAAGAATATTAGTCTTTCTATTGATTAAGTAATCAACTCCAGATCCTTTCTTTTTATCTCTATCTACTTCTGTTGGTACAAATCCAACTGGATTACCATTACCTAATGCTATAGCTCCTTGCCCAAATAAATATGTTGTAAATACCATATTAGCTCCTGTTCCTTCATAAGGGCAGCCATCATCAATAATTACTCTCTTACCTTGATAAGTATCAATTTTACCACCAGTGGAAGGTTGTACAGTTTCAATTAAATTTTGTTTTCTTAATGTGGCTTCAACTGCACTATGAACTGCAACTGCTGTAAGCAATTCTTTTGCATCTCCTAAACATTGTTGAGCATCTATAAATGCAGCTCCACTCCACTTGTTTGCTGCACCTGTCAATGCAGAAATATCTAATATATTACTAGACAATCTAGTAGTCGCTGAACCTCCTGAAGGTGTAAAAGTTCCAAATACACCTTTAAGAAGTGCAATTAATTCTTTTTGCATATCTCTAGACCAAAAGCCCGAAACTAAACTTGCTATTGCTGCCATTGGATCACTACCTGCAAGCGCTGCTGATAGATCAGTTGCACTCCACATTTTAGCTCTTCTAATAATTGCTGCCACATCAGTTTTTGAATTGATTTTATCAGGTGTTAAGTCTTTATCTTCAACTACTTGTTCTGATTCTCCTGTTAAATCATCAAAGAAAGGCATGTTCACAACTGGTGAAGCTTGAGAAGCTAATCCATCAAACTCACTATTATTTGTGATAATTCCACTTTGAACTAATGCTGATTTCTCCATTGTTTGATTAATTACATATGGATTAAATAATGCTGGTACTATAACGTCACTTAATTTTGTTCCTGCCATGTTTTATACACTTCCTTTTCTTAAATATCTAATGTTACTCCTGCAGCACCTGCTAATTCTTTTGCTTGTGCTGGATTTGATATTAATAATTTTCCTTGCTCTGTTAAATTAAATGTTTCTTTAGCAAATGGATTTGCACCTTTATATTCTCCACCACTTGCTGGATCATAATTAGTTTCTGTTTTGCCAGTAGTAAAAATATGAGGCATTGATTCTTTATAAGATTTTATTGTGTCCTCTAAACCTATCAAATTATCATCTTTGTCGTAGGTGAATTTATCTATTCCACCATGCTTATAAATAAGATAATCTGCATCTTTAACACCTAAATCCTTAAGCTTATCTTTTAATGCATATTCCTTTTTTAAGTTACTACTATTAGATTCTAATGTCACAATAGTATCTTCATGAGTTTTGATAGTCTTTTGCAATTCCTCATTATCTTTATTATTTTTCTTTAGGTCTGTAATAGTTCCATTTGCAGTTTTAAGTTGTTCACTTAACTCATTATAAGTAGACTTAGGTACTGCATTTTTAGGAAACTCAGTATTAATTGATTTCATCAAACCATCAATATCTATAGTTCCATCATCTTTCTTTTTAGCACCTTCTAATAATTTTCTTAACCATTCCATTTCTTATTACCTCCAATAGCATATTTATACAGGTTGCTCCCTGTTAGGAGTTCCGTTGAATCTTTATGCTCTGCAACACTTAAAAAAGAGCAAAATAAAAAGCCTTATTTCTAAGACTTAATTAACTCTTTCATATGTTTTTTCAAATATATCTGGCTTACATGGATAAAATTCACCATTGACGCCTTCAATTACAAAATCATTTTTACTAACCAACATTTCGCCTTCAAGTGTATCTATGACTAATTCGCCATTAATTTTTAACTTAGAACTGTCAGCAAATTCTAAAATCTGTTGAATGTTATTTCCGTTAAACTGTATAGCTTCAATTTCTACTGGTTTCTTTCTATATTTCATTATTTTTCATTCCTTCCCAATACATTTCTTTCAATTCTATCCTCAACTCTTCTATTCATCCACATAAGAGCTTCTTCAATATGAGTTAATGCACATGCATTTTCTCTTGACGAAAATGGTCCAGCTTGAAAACATTGAAGTCTATGCCTTACTATTTCAAGTAAATCAGTATCAATTACGCCATGAATTGAATCATCTTCTTTTCTAGCCCCATTTTGAAGTTGTATATCGGCATATACATTATCCGAATTTGAACCTTGTTGCCACTCTTGTGAACCATTCTTGCAAATTACATATCTATGATTTACTCCTCCTACTCCCTTTTCATCCATAGCATATACATCGTTTAATTTTTCTCTTTTTTGAATGGTTGATAATTTCATTTATACATTCCTCCTAAAATAAAAATAAGACTCTAACGAGATATTGAATATAATATTTGTGCTACTTTTTCAATGTTTCTTTCATGGAATCTAGTATATAAAGTCTGATTATAATCTTTTAAATTATCACTAGCCAAGTCAGCTTCATCTCTGTGTACTAGATGTAATAATTCATGGATTAAAGTTTTTTCTTTTTCTTCTTGGGATAATTCAGCCTTTATTGTAATTCGAGCTTTGTAATCATTAAACAGAATATAAGAGTTTCCACTATTGTCAAGAGCCTCTGCTTCTATTAGCTGTATATTCCAATCTTTTAACTTTAATATTTTAACCCATTTTTTTAATAATTTATCCATATAAGAGCTTTTCTCAAATGAGCACCTACAATTTAAAGTTAAGATCATATTTACATCTGTTTTGGTCATTGATTTTTACCCTCCTTAATTTTATGCATAATAAAAGCACCTACCTATTTACTTAAGTAAGTGCTAATTTATTGGTTGTTCTTTTGATATAAAATCTCATCATATAATTTGTATAATTTTAATCCTAAATCATTAACTGTATCTTGTTTATCCATACCACGAAGTACTATTTCATCATTTATCAATAATTGAACTTCTTGTATATCCTCACCTTTTACAGAAAAATTCACTTCTTCATTTTGCTCATTTATATCCTGCAAATATTCATAAGCTTCTGATACATTATTTTTTAAAAGTTCAAAAAGGCTTTTCTTTAATTTAAACTTCACAAATATCCCTCCTTACATTTATTGTGGATTAGCTTGAATTAAAATCCCTGTGTTAGGATTTATCGATACTATACATTTTTCAGTAATGAATTTTATACTATCTGGGTCATTCTTTCTAGTACGGATATTTCCATTTTGAATTGCATCCCTAATATGATTTAGTTCTACTCCACTCCTAGGTCTTCCAGTATGCGGATCTTCTGTTGTTCCTAATGCTCTTTCAATAAAATGTTTGCTCTGTCCTGTTATTTTAATTCCATTAGATGTAGTTAAACCAACTATTTCATTATCTATTTTATTTTTATATTTCTTATAATCAGAAAATGGATTAAATGCTGAAATCATATTATTTGACCTTGACTTAACATAGTCTTTCATTAAATCCCACTCATTACTATTATTATACTTCAATTCTTGGAACTTATCAAAAGATTTAGGAACCTCATTACCTAATATTTTCTTATATTCTTCATATTGTTTTTTATCACTTGACTTGTTCTTCATTTTCTTTTCAGCAGCTAAAGCTTTAGGATTATCTTTCACATATTTTTCATACCACTCATCATAAGACATATTAGCAGGTACTTTTTTATATTTTCCATTTTCATCTCTTGCAGCTCTCTCTTCATCTTCTGTAAAATCATCAAAATACGGAACTGTAGTTGTTCTACAATTGCAATGAAATGGTGGCGCTGTTAATCCGACCTTATATTCATCTAAATAAAAGAATGGTTCATCTTTATTCCTTCCCTTATGATCCATTTCCCTGCATATATTTGATGTCTTTAAGTCTAAAGTGGCTAATATTTGGTATTTCTTAACACCAAGCTTTTTATACGACTCGAGTGCTGCTCTAGAATTAACATAAGCTCTTTCTGTTCTTACTACTCTGCCTACCGCCTTTCTATCTGCATCTAGTTTTTCAGCCCATCTGTTTATTATTTTATCATTAGATTCACCTCTAATTAGAGCTTGTGGCAAATCTTTCTCTACTAAATCAGCTACTAATTGCCTCTTTCTTCCCCAAAGCCTTTCACTAAATACTTTACCATCAGATGTCCAAGGCTTTTTAAGTATATCTTCTATTTCTGATTCATTATATTTGTACAAATCTACTCCAACACCTAAGCCTTTTTCTATCTCATAAGCATTTTGGTATATGTCTTCTTCAAGTCCACTTTTTAATAGATATTTTATATCGGTTATTCTTTGGGTATATTCTTTTTCAAGATGATGTCGCATCTGTAATTGCAATGACTCTAATCTAGTCACATGAACTTTAATAGATGCATTCTCTAATTCTTTTCTCCATGAATCACTTAATATTTCAGATTGGCCATATTTAATATATTGTTGTACTGTCCAATGAAATTCGTCTAATTCATTCTTATTTAAAATTTGTTGTGCTTCAGCATAAGTAATTTTATTCTTCTTAGCGAATCTTAAGTACCAATAGGCAATGTCCTTATTTATTTGCTCTAACGTCTCCTTATGCAATTGCTCTAGTTCTTTTTTATACTGTTCAGAATCTTTATAAGCAGCATTCTCTAATTCTAATGACCTCTGTTGCCAATATTCACTATTCTTCATTATTTACATTACCATCACCCTCTTTATTAGGGAATGCATTTTTATAATCGTCATTTTCCTGCTGCTTCTCTTCATTTTCTTTTTTCTTTTGCTTTTCCTCTGCATCAGCATCCTCTACAAAAGGATGATTTTTAATAATAGTTTTATTTGATATAACGCCAACACTATCACTGCATATTGTAGCTGTTTCAGTATCATTTGTTATTCGTGTCCTAGTCCATGTCTGTACTATAGATTTACATTGAATGCTAAGATACTGGCATATCGCTCTGACAAACTCTCCAAATCCTAATTTAAATTCAGTTTCAGCAAGTCCGCTCTTCAATTCCAATAGAGAATAAAGATATTTTAAGGCAACTCCTGAAGCATCTCCAAATTTATCTGGCTGAGGATCTACTCCCTGACCCTGTTCAAATATTGCTTTTCTAGTTGTAGTCAATAATTCTTTTCTTGCTTCAACTGGAATATCTATTGTTAAAGTTTGAAGTCCACTTTTATCTGATTCACCATTATTCTCTACCTTAACAGTTTTATATTTTTTTAATTCACTTAAGAATGTGCCTAGCTCTGTTCCTTCATAATTGGTAAGTATAAATATAACCTCTTGGATATCTTCCAGATCATTAACAAAACCACTAAAGACTTTATCATAAACGTCTATTAGTGGTTTTACATTATCAAGATCACTTGTCATTATATTATTATTTAGAAATGGTATAAAAGGAACTCTCTCAAAGTCATGTTTAAATGTATCACTCATTTGGGTTGTTTCAGTATCAACAAGAAAACTTGTAAACATTGTATATGCTTCTAATCCTTCATCAATCGTTGAACTAGCTTTCTTTTTAAATGCCTGGCTTTCTTTATCATTCCAATACTCATAAATATCGTATGTATCTCCAGCATCATCTGTATTAGTATATACTCTTAATATTCCTAAAAGCTTTTTATTTAAGCTACTGGACCATATAGGAATTATTTGTTTACTATCAACTACACCATATTCAAAGTTCTTATCTGAATTGATCCAATAATGTAGCCAACCTATACCACTATTAGATGCATTAATACATAAATCTTTACAAGCTTTAGCGTAATTATCCCCCAAGGCTTCTGTAATTTGTTTATTAGCTTCAACATTCCCAATATCAAATAAAGGCGGAGCAGTAAACATATAGCTTGCTTTTTGATTTACTAGTAATCCATGAAAATTACTGGATATTCTATTATCTGCATTTCTTAATGGATTTTCTGTATCTTCATTTTTTTTCGGCATCTGCAATATATCATTTTTATTTCTGTAATATCTTTCAGCTACCAATGACTTAACAACTATATCCGAATGATTCAAAGTATGTTCTTTTATTAGCTTTTTAATTACTTCTAATTCCAATTAGTTCACCGCCTTATTTTAATATTCCCATTCCATTAGGGTTACTTATCTTTTCAGCTATACCTGTTGTTGCATCTGGTGCATCATCATGCTTGTTTTTACCTTCTCTTTGGTACTTAATCATAGCATCATGATATTCTGGCCATTTATCCTTCCAATTGACAGGATAATAGATATGATCCATAACCCAAGTAGCATTTGACAATATTCTAGCTTGTTTATTCTTAGATTGATGGAAAGGCTTAATCACCGCTTTATTACTATTAAACGTATATCTTAGAATCTTCTTAACATTTCTTGCAAAACCTTCACCACCGTTATTACTTTCAATATCCGCCTTATTAACTCCATCCTCATGCATCATTTTAGCTGTTGCTGGCTCTGTTTTTTCCATGCCCTCCTGAGTATAAAGCACGTTAATGATATAAGCTTCTTTGTTATATTCAACATAATCAATTTAGCATAAATAATCTTCTCCTGTATCTGCAGTATCTGTATAGTTTCTAACTGCTGTATATACTGGCTTGCCTTTATCATCAGTAGGCAATTTAGTATAAGTTTTAAAGCTGCTATATAATCTACCTTTAAGGTCAATAGGCTCTTGTTGATAGTTAGCGCTGAATATATCAGCACCCATAGCACTCTTTTTGCTCATAGCACTTTTATGAGAAAGAACTTCATCACAAAGCATAGTGCCATCATCTTGAATAGCTTTCATTGAAATATGCTTATACTTCTTTTTTTCTTTTTTACACCAGTCAAGCATTCTGCCAGCTAAATCTTCACTATGCCATCTGGTCATAATGATTATTATTTTTCCACCTTCTTCTAAACGTGACAACATTGTATTAGTAAACCAGTCCCAGTGCTTTTCAAGTACTGCTGCATTATTTGCTTCTAGTGCACTTTTAATTAAATCATCTATAATCATAAGTGAAGCACCAAAACCTGTTGCGGTACCTGTAGGTGAAGTTGCAAGATAGTTATTATATCCATCTTCTAAACTCCATAAGTTCATAGCTCCATCACCACGTTTTATATTCACCCCTGCAAATACATCAGAAAAAACTGGTTTATATTTATCTGCTTTAGATTCCTGAATAGTATTTCTTACGCCTTTTGAAAACATGGTTGATAAAGTTTCATTGTAGGATCCAGTCATAATCTTTTCATTTTGATTTTTACCTAAAACCCATTCAACAAAGTTTCCTGCTGTTCTTGACTTTCCATGTCTAGGTGGCTCGTTAATTACTAATACTTCATCATCACTTTCGTAAAACTCTTGAAGATCATTGCAGAGCTCTACAAGATACTTTCTATTAGGCTTATAGAAATCAGGTGCTTTTAAATTGCAATAAAAAAAGAACTCACGTCTTGCAAGTTCACATTTAGCACCTAATTTAATTAACTCTTTATCCATCATTTATCAACTTCTTAAGATCATCAGTACTTAATCCTTCATATGGGTTATTTATATTACCACTGACCTCTAATTTATCTTTAAACATTCCTAAATGGCGTGCTACATTTTCTAAGGCTTTATCCTGGTCACGAAATTTTATTTCTACACCAGACTGTGTCTGCTTTACTCCAGCATAAAGTAATTTAGCTTTATCACCAACATAACGCGTATCTTCAACATGAATCTCTTCATGTCCCTCACCCCTGCAATAAGGACATTTAGGATGCGGTCTTAATGGCCTATCATAACCATAACCACCATTATTGGAAGGAATGATTGGTTCTTTATTTTGTTCCTTAGCCATTATCATAGCTGCTTGAACAGCTTGTTGATATTCTTCTTCATCTCTCCACTGGTATTGATGATTTATACCAAAACAATGTCTACAACATACACGCCTTATATGAATGATTTCATTTGGATCAGCATTAGCTATATTCCACCATCTTTGCAAAACCATATCTTGGGTTATTTCAGTTCTCTTGGCTCTCTCATTCATACGCTTTTGTATGTACTCTTGAACCTTAGCATTCCTTAGCAATCTATTTCCATTGACTGCTGCCACATCATCACTTTTAACTCTAGGATAAGCCTTTTTATAAGCTCTAGTAGCATTAAGGTTATCTGTTGCTAAATATTCATCTACAAATATTTTTTGCTTAGGTGTAAGTTTGACCAATAATGCCACCTCACTTTCTTTAAAATCACATAACAAAAGATGACTCCTGTTTGATACAGAACTCATCTTTTATGTGTTTAATATTCTTTTTTATATTTTTGTACCAACATTAAACAATAAATTTTATAGACCTGGACCATCTCCATATTTATCTACTAGATAACTTGCAGATATATAGCCTACAGTTCCACTATTGACAACCCTAACCTTATACCAACCAGATACTACATCTGACAAAAGTTTTACTTTTGTCCCATCAGGAAGTTTAGCTAATACCTTAGAACTTGTACTTCTAGATGCTCTAAGATTAACTCCATTCCCATCTCTAGTAGACACCCAAGCGTCTGTATCATCACCAAATGTTGCTTTTGCAGTGCTTTGCACTGTTTCTTTGGTTTTAGCATTCGCTAAAGTAGCTTGTGATCCAAATCCTACTACAGTAACAAGTGCTAGTGCTAATGCTAATTTTTTCATATAAAATCCTCTCCTTTTTATTAGTTTACTTAATTATTGTAGCACTTTTTTCCATTTTTATCAACATATTGTAATAAATTTATTCCAATTAATTTCCTTTTTCTAAATTTAAGTTTTCTTTAGAGCTTAATATCAGTACAAACAAAAGACACCTACATAAGTAAGTGCCTCATTGATTGATTTCTATGATACTATAATATCATGTTTAAAAACATAAATGTTAAACTAAGTTTAAAGTAACATTAATATTAGTTTAATATCATGGGAATTAATTTATTTATTATATCTTTCTTTAATCTACAAACATGAACTTCTGTAAGATTTAACTTAGCTGCTATATTTCTACCACTTGTTTTATTAAAGTATCTCTCATATATAATTTGCTTTTCCCTTGGCAATAAAGAGTCTATAGAATTATCAATGATTGCTAGTTCATTTTTAATTTTCATAATTTCATATGTTAATTCAAACATTTTCTTTTCTCTAATAATTGCCTCATTCTCTACACTTGAATTAAATTTATTAGTTTTACCTGTCCTTTCTTCATAACTAACTGCTCCAGCTCCATTGATATCATATTTCATTTCTGCTAATTTCAAATCAAGATTTTCAACTAGAGCTTGTGTACTTTTGTAATTGTATAATTTAGATTCAATTATTCTATAATTATTATTTCCTTTCATATGTTCTCTCCTCAATTGGTTTCATCTTCTCTTGTAAATCTGCTTTTTCAGCTTCAAGTTTAGCTACAACTACCCATTTCTTATTTTTAGTTGCTTCTTCAATTTTCTTATCTATTTCCATAATATAGTTATTAATCATAATCTCACCTCATTTATGTTACATGTCACATAAAAAACATCTTTGTAATATGGTATTTGTTACACGTAAACCGTTGATATAACTGCTTTTGATGTATTTTGTAACAAAGTAACATGTTTTTTTGAGTTTGCACGCATATATATATTAATATTTATATCTCTATATATAATATATATATTATATAATTATATTACATTATATATATAAAGGGGCACAAACACGCACAGTTATGCGATTTCAACGTGTAACATCCAATTTCTTACTTTTGTTACAAGCTAATTTAAACCTAGTGTTTAAGCCATTCTTATGTAACACGAAAAGTCACATAAAAATTATATAGTAGTTACAAATTGATTTTTTTCTTAAATTCTTTAAGTTCTTTTATCTTTTCAACAAGCTCCGTTGTGCTACCACACGAAACATTTAACTCTTCATTGACTATACTTTTATAAGCTAACTCTACATTTGGATGATAAGAAATAGCTTTCCATTGCGGCTCAAAATACTCCATTTCTCCATTTTCTTTAGTCTTTGGCTTAGGAGTATACTTTTCTTTTACAGTCACGTTAAGCGGATCCAAAGTGTCAATAATATATTTTTCTGACACTGGAATACCTTTTCTTTTTCTACTGTTTAACTTAATAGCAGTTATTAAATCGGCTCTAGCATATTTATCACCTAAATATATACCTTTACCGGTAATCAGCGTTATTTCTCCAGTAAAGCACCCCTTATCACTTTCTATATTTACATTATCTCTAATGAAAAATTTTTCTCCATTTTCATCCATGATGTGATTATCACATTTATATTTCATGATTATTTCTCCTTTCAAATCTCCAAACGATTGGAATTTTGTTTCTACTCAAAATATTTGTATTGCGTAGTATCGTACAACAAAAAATACCGCAAATTCATTTCTGAATAATGCGGTATTCTCTTAATTTCATATTTTGTTATACTCTAAATTATTTATTACCGAAAGACATAGTATATTC
>NZ_LZZM01000019.1 GCF_002006345.1 Clostridium puniceum | reverse complement strand
GCAGATACACCAGATAATAATTGTGCTGCAGTAGCTAATGCATCTGATGTATCTACTACGCTTGTTTTACCACTTATGCCATCTATAGTTATTCCTGATTTTATATTTCCGCTTACTAATAAAGATAAGTCTAATCCACCAGCTATTCCAGTATCATTATAATTACTAAAGGTTGTATTTTTTCTTACATCTTTTGCTAGTGCAGTGCCTTCCGCACTAGCTTTTATAAAAAAACAATCACCCGTTAAGTTGTACCAAACTGTATAAGCTTTGCCAGTTACTAAATTAGGTGGCGTTGTCGTTCCTGGTTTATAAAGTTGCTTTCCATTTATAGTTGTAGCAGCTCCACTATTATTAGCACTTGCTATAAATGTTTTACTATATCCATTTATAAGTGATAGTAATTGTAATGTTATAGCAGTACCTGTTCCTTCTGCTATTTGAAATACTGAGTCACCACCACTTGTTTTTATTGCTGCTTTTTCTTCAGCCGAAACAAACATATGATTTTCATCTTCTTTTATCATAGCTGATGGAAGAGTTTCAGGAAGTTCATAATAATTTGCATTATCCTGAATACCAGCTAATTTAGTTTTTTCTTGAGTACTGTAATCTTCAGTACTTAATTGTTTTCCATCCGCCTTATCAACTTTCTTCCCTAAAAGATTTATTATCGTTGTAGCAAAGTTTGGATCATTACCTAATGCATCCGCAATCTCTTTAAAAGTATCAAGAGTTTCAGGCGCTGAATTTATTAAATCTGCTATTTTTTGCATTACTTCTTCTTTAGTAAAAACAAGATCTTTATCAACTTTATTAATTTCAATATCAGTTACTCTGTTATTAATATTATTTACTGTTTCATTATTTGATTGCTTGTATACTTCAACTTGATCTTCTAATGAAGATTTGATTGCATTTAATCTAATTCCCAAACTTACTTCGGTACCTCTAGCATTTTCTACCTCTTTTTTTAAATCTTTATCCCATAAATCTTCTACCAAACAATTTTTTGCTTCTTTGTCTTGACTTAAAAGAACTAAATCGCTAGGTTTGGGTTTTATGGTCTCAAATTCCCATATTTCCATTTTAATATCACTTCCTTAAAATTTTTACATAGTCAATATAGCTCCAGTCTCTGTTGTTATTGGTTCTTTGTTTTCATCTGTAATTGGAATAAATGTTGGATATAATGTTACACTTTCAACTCCTACATTTTGGCCTGCTGCTACATTAAAATGCCCTGTGCTTTCTAATTCTTTTGGAGTATAAGGATATACAGTTGTTTCTTCTCCCATAAAATTTATACCTCCAATAAGTAACTTGGATAAAACTTTATTAATCATAGTAGCTTTTAAAATTAGATTACATGGGATAATCTCTCTAAAATTATCAATAGTTGTATCAAACATATTCCACTTACTCGAGAATATTTCTACATTTAGAACATATTCGTTATTTTTCAACCCAAGCTTAAATCCATCTATACCATAAAGAGCTATAAGCTTATTTTCTAATGTTCTATAGGTGTATGGTAATTGTTGATTATATTTTAAAAGTATTGCTGCATTTCTATCTTCTAAGGTATCTGATGCTTTAGGGTGTATCTTTACTATGCTTTCATATCTTTTAATACCACTTTCGTTTGCATCTTCTACGAATTGATTGTTAAAAGCATCTTTTATATTAGTATTCAACAATACATTAAATTCTGGATTTTCTGCTTTAGCAATATCTTTAAAATTTTCAGTATCTCTTACTATAGGAGGAAGGTATTTAGACACATCAATTATTCTCTCCATTAACCTCACCTCTTACAGCTATACTATTTTGGCCTAAATTAAAGTTTGCCTCTATATTGTTTATCTTTGTATTGGATATATCTAAGATTTCTGGAATTTCAAGCAACCTACTTTCTATTTGACTCACTCTGATTATTATATGTTCTGAGTTTTCCCAAGTTTGATTTAACTCACCAAGGTACTTGTTTACTTCTTCCAAAGCCCTTAATTTTACGATATCCCAACTACCACCATTTTGATAAGTTAGATTAAGTGTAATATCAACACTTTCTTCCTGAACACCTTCAACGGTAACCACATGCCCTATAGGTGCAGTTCCAAGTCCCTCTCCATGATTTTGAACTGGATCAACTGTTGTTTGTACTAAATCAATCAATTCTAGGGTTGGTTTCTTAAATTCAGAATTAAGTATTACTAACTTTACAGTTCCTCCACCATTCCAAACCGGATAAACTTTAATACCACCGATACCTTGTATTTTTTTTACCTTCTCTTTATAGTCTGCAATATTTCCACCAAAAGCCTCAGGATTAAAACTTGCAAAATATTTTTTTCTAAATACTTCGGTATCTTCTTCATTTTCACCCGGTATTAGTAGTTCTGTAAGCTCTGCACTTGATAACCCTTTAATGTATTCGATAGGTATCAATGTACCAAAATTACTATTACCTATAATTCCTGATTTTTCACACTGGAGCTTATAAACACCTGTACTAATCTTTTCAGTAGCAATGTAATTTAAATTATCCAAGGAGAATCTTGAGCCTATAGGAATATCAATGTTAAATATACCTTTTAAAATTGCATAAGTCGCTTCATCCGGATTTATCCCTCTTTCTTTTGCTCTTTTTATCAAATATGTTCTACTGGCTGTATCTGCAAAAGTTTCATTTAATATTACATCAAGTTCAATATACATATTTTGAAGTTCTACTGCTGCTGGAGCTAATGCATCATAAATGATAGATCCCTCTCTTTTATCCATAGTATTTGGAACTCTATTAAGCATCCTTTGCAAAAGAGCCTCATAAGTAATCCTTTCATACATTTATACTTCCACCTCCTTCTCTGCATCAACATCACCATAAATTGTATGAGCTGTAAAGGTAACTGAAACGATACCTCTTTTATTCTCAAAAGAAAAAGCATCGACACTGTCGATTCTATCGTCTTGTGTCAATGCTTCTGTTATTCTTCTTTTTATCTCACTATACACATATGGTATTGGTTCTCCAAAAAGGTCTGATAATTCAATGCCATAATTCCAAGAGTATATAAGATAATCGTACCTTTCAGTATTTATTATCTTATATATAGATTGTTTTATAGCTTCAATTTCATCAATATAACCTATTATCCTTTCCTTATCAATATCAATCTTATATGTTTTACTTGGTTGCTCCTGAAACTCAAATTCAAAATCTGATTCTACACTCGGTATCATGCATCCACCACCTTATCATACACTACATACTTTTGGCCTCCTTGTACTCTAATTAACATAACTTTTTCACCTTGTATCAATGCGTTATTTACTCTAAATATCTTTCTTCCTTTATATCCATGAGTATGCCCTTCTGGACCATTGCCTACTTCTGTGATATGATCTACTGTCATTTCTAAATCATAATCTATTACATTGCGTGTTAGTATTAATTGAATACTTTCCAGTATCAAGTTAGTTCCTACTTTTATTACTAAAGGATTAATGCTTTCTACAGTGCCAAACAAAATTTCTGCTGGTTTCATAGAATTATAAGTGTCTTTTGCCGCTTGCTTCACCATTAATAATATATCTTTAATATCAAACATTAAAAGCACCTCCCCTAAGCGTTAAATCCATTAAATGTTCATTATCCTTAAATACATGTTTTGCTTTTTCAACTACCATATATCTTATTTTGTCAGTTTCATCTAAATCTAATTTAACAAGTATACTTGTACCAGCACGTACTCTTAAATCCCCAAGTACATTTTTTATACTTAATGACTTAGCAGGTTTGTTATAAAGAGCCAATAAACCGTCTGCTTTTGATTGACCTAAAGACTCAACATTTAATTTATCATAATATTGAAGTACCCCCCACTTGTTAATATTGGAGCTATCTTTTGCCATATATATGTCTCTCTTACCAGTATCCTTGTTATCAAATGACAATTTTACTTGATTGTAAGTATTGTTATCTATACTAGAGCTATAATTATAATCTTCCATTGTATCTTTATCATATAATAAAGGAAGCTTCATACTTTCAATATTTTTTAAAGTAAGCTTCCCAAAATCATCATATAAGACATATATTTTTTTCTCATATTGAGTTGTTAATGTTAATGCAATATCTACCATAGAAAATAATTCCGAATTATCCTCAACTCTACTTTCTAATACGTATTTAGTATCTTCAATTAAACCTAAATTCAGATTGAAATCCTCTGCAAGCATTTTTATGAAATCACTTGCAGTTTTATTAGTATAGACTATTGTATCTTTATTTTTGAGATACCTTAATTGATCGTATGCCACAATTTTTATTGTATTATCCTTATTCATTGTTCTACTAAATAAAAAACCATAAAATATACTGTTATCATTAACCTTAAGTCGTACTGGATTTCCTTCTTCTATTTTTAAAATACCATCAGCCATAATGTTAAAAGTAAGTTTTCCAGGAGAATTTTTTCTTTCAGTTTCCCAAGTTATACCTTCTTCAACACAAGGATTATATATCGTTTGTCCATTTCTTATTATTAATTCAATATTATCCAAGCCTTATCACCTGCCCTGGATAAATTAAATTCGGGTTAGCTATACCATTTAAATCTGCAATCTCTTGATACTTATTACCGTCCCCTAAATATTGCTTACATATATTCCATAAGCAATCCCCTGAAACAACAGTATAAGTCTGAGGCGTAGGGGGCGATTCAACTGGTCTTGGTTCAACTGGTGGTGAAATTACAGGAGCAGGTACCGAAGCTGCTATAGTTGTTGTATTAACTATAGGTTCTATAATTGTAACAGTCTTTGTTGAATACGACTTAAATTGTTTTAGTTTTATAGAAATACTTATATCAGTTCCATTAGTTGCATCATCTGTTATTGTATAGTCCTCTAATGATACTTTCATGTTTGTATCAAAAAGATTATCTCCGCTTTGAATTTCTCTGACTACAATAAATCTAAATACTTTTCTTCTAGTTTTTAATTTTTCTATTTTCTTCAAATAGTACTCTGAATCTCTAAATCTATTACCTTTATAAATTGCAAATGGATACTTCACATTAGGTAATAAAAAATCAAATGTGATTTCTGTTAATCCTGGAGATTTTAAAATATTTATCTCCCCATCATTTAGCAATGTCATAGTCTTGTTTTTATTATTAATCTTTATTTGCAATTTTGAAGGAGTTACTGGAAGTAAGATTTTATCAATATAAAAATTATACATTATCGTAAGTCGCCCCCTCTGCTACTGTTTGTAAATGTTCATGTAAGCCTTCACCGAAACTATGAATAACACCATCTATATCCATATCGCTATTTATAGTATTATTGTTAGTCATATCAACTTTAATTTCCGCAGTTGTAAATCTATTTATAACTTCTTGTTCTGCAATATCTCTTAGATATTTCAGATCTTCTTCAGTTATATCCATTTTATCCTTTATACCTTTAGTGTTACCTGCAGTATCATCTGCATTTTTTAATAAATCATCATAATTTGTAGGATCTTTACCATCACTCCCTGGTAATTTAAAATTATCAAACATATTAGATGTGTTACTTCCCCATGCATAATACTTTTTGAATTCATTTATAGGGTCCTTAGATTCCATTCTTTGAACAGTTTTATAACCATCTGGCGCATTTGCAACAGAAGCTTCTAGATTACTCTTTATGTTTTCCATATCACTTGTAATTGATACTCTTTGTTGAAATCTACCACCACTTTTTAATCCTAGTTTTTCTGCTATACCAACTGCGCTTAAAACTGAAACAAAAGCATCCCAAGCTTTAAGTGATATATTTATTGCATCTATTATTGCATTTGCCATACTCGTAGCAAATTGATCGATTCCTCTAGTCATACTTATAGCTGAGTTAATTACGTTTAATGCTAAATTAGCAAATAACTTTCTAACTGCATATGTTTTATCTATTCCGACATTTAGAAAAAATTCATAGAATGCTGCGAATGTATTCCATATAAACGCTACAACATTATAAACTACTGCCCCTACTGCCATAAATGCACCTGCAATAAGTCCAGTTGCACTATAACTTGTACCTTTTACTCTATTTATAGCTGCTACTGCTAGATAAAGAATTGCTATAAAAGCTATTATCGCAATTACCACCCAAGTAATTGGGCAGGCGTACAAAGCTGCGTTCAATCCCCATTGTGCCGTTGTAGCTGCCATTGTTTCCCCAGCTTGAAGCATTGCCGCAGCTCCTGCTACACCATGAGCTAATGCTTGAGCACCAAGAATCATACTTGTTGCTGAAGAAATTAAATTAAATGCTACATAAGCTCCTACAACTCCCATTACTATGGGGGCAATTGTCCCCCAATTATTCTGCAGAAATGTACCTATACTTACTCCAATATTAATTATATCTGTAGCAATGCCTGATATCATTCTCATAACACCCAGTATGTTTCCAACTATTGAATCAAAATTATAATTAACTATTTCATTAATCCTAGTTAATATTGGTGCAAAAATTTTCATTGCGTTATTTTTAATTTTTGTTCCTACATCTCCTATCGTCTTTGGTAACTTCTCAAATCTTGCATTCGCTTCGTCAGCTGCCGCAAATAATGATTTTTTAATAATATTAGCTGTAATTTCTCCTTCACTGGACATTTTGTTTAGTTCACCCATACTTTTACCTGTATATGTAGCAATCGCTTGAGCTAGTAATGGAGCATTTTCCCTAATAGAACGGAACTCATCACCTTGCAGTTTTCCGGCTGCCATAGCTTGAGTCAATTGATACATTCCTGCTGTCTGCTCTTGAATAGATGCACCACCAATTTTAAACTGCTTATTCATTTGCTCTGCAAATGCTACTGTTTCATCATTACTAGAAAAAGCATCTCTTGCTAAAATTGCAAGTTTAGCAACTGATTTAGCTGTTTCTATATATGAGCTCCTAGATCTCTCAGCTGATTGAAATATCTTATCATTCAATTGAGCTGTAGTTTGCAACCCATCATTCATTAATCCTAATCTTGATTGTGTTAACATATAACTATCAGATGCGTTAAATATACCTTTAATAGCTTGAATCCCAAGATATGTTGCAGCAATTTTTTTTATTGTTCCTAATAATCCATCAGCATTAACGCTACTTCTACTAATATTATCATTTAATTGATTTTGACGATTATTAATGTTAACAATCATATTATTAGTATCGCCAAGACGATTATTAATATTTTGAATATTATTAGTGGTATTATTTAGAATATTATTGGTGTTATTTAATGTGTTATTAACATTATTAACTACTGATTGAGTGTTTCTTAACTTTGAATCAAGTCTGTCAACTCCATTAAATTTAGGATTGCTATTCATAGCAGTATTCAATTGAGTAAATCTATTAATGGCTATCTGTAAACCTGCGTTTAACCTATCTATTGCTGAACTAAATCTATCTTGTACTTCAATTGCGGTTCTTATTGTAGCCATGAAAGCCCTCCCTTCTTCAATAATTTAGGCATAATAAAAACACCTATCTGATGATAAGTGTTTTCAATTTCTATAAATTTATTTCTTTTTTAGATATAGGTTTGTTTTTAGCATAAAATTTAACAAAATCAAGAGCTTTAATTTGATTTACACCTTCAACTTGAAAAGATATATAATCTGTAGAACCTTCTTTAATGTATGTAAATATTAAATAATAATTTATAGTTATACTAGTTTTTTCTTTAGTTCTTCCGCCTATAATTGCACCTAATGGGCCAAATAAAACACCACCTGCCACTGCGCCACCAATACTACTAACATAAGCCTTTTGTATATCATTATCACTTTTTACAGATATATCTTTGACTTTATTTATTGGTAAATTATATATTGATCCAGCTATTTCAAACACAATTTTAGTATTAAACAAATGTACATAACCATTTAATCCCTCAGGCAATGATAACCCTACAACGTGCTTTCCCTTTATAGATGATAATGCTCCTAATTTTTGAAATTTAGATACTGATTTTGTAGCATTATTTTGAATATTTAAATCATTATTTTTAGTACCACATTTAGTACAATATTTACCTTCTAGCTTTGTTCCACATTTAATACAGAAATTATCCGCCACAAAAATGCCCCCCAACAAATATATATTTGTTATATTATACAATAATTTAGTATATTTTTCTATCTCTTAGTTTTCCTTTCAAGCTCTTTTTGCTTCTTCTTATCATCTTCAATTTTTACTTGAATAGCTGCAATAACATAAGCCTTTTCATTTTCAGGGAGCTCTACATATTCATGAGGGAATTTATGAAGTTTATGGAGGCAATAAAAAGCAATATTTGCTTCTAAATCGCCTCCATTTATTAGTTTTTTGCTTCGTCTACTTTATCCTCCAAGGTAACTTCAAATCCATTTACTTCTTGAACTTTTGCAAGAAAATCTTGATATTCTCCTGGCTTAAGCATTGTTTTTAATAATGTATCTGCCCCCATAACCTTATAACTGTCTTGTAATTCTTTATTATTTAAATTAGGATAAAGGGTACATTTTACTGCCAGTAAACCTAGATATTTATCATAATCAGTTTCAGGAGTGTACATGTTTTTCTTTCCAGGTACAGGCACCTTTTTAGTACAGCTTTTTCTTATTGCTTCATCCTCTTCACTTGTTATACATACTATTTCCCATTCTACAGGTTTTTTATCTTCATCAACTATTCTACTAGTTGCAGCATATTTTACACTTTCCTCTTTTACAACATTGTCTGATAAAAAATAACTTAAATTACTCATTATTAATTCACCTTAACCTTTCTTATTCCATTCCATCTAACATTTTAAATTTTTCTGGCATTTCCCAATCTTCAAATGTAAAATCCATATCCTCATCTAAGTATTCTGCATCAGCGTCAAACTTAGCAAGAATACCACCATCAACATTACAATCTTTTAATATTATTGTTTGTCTACCAACTGCACTTGTAGGATCTTGATTAGTTATTTGAATATCAAAGTAGGTATCTTCTCCTGTTTCTTTATATTTGTATAATAATTCTCTAATTATTGAAGTATTATAATGAAAAGTAGCTTTTCCGCTACCTTCCCATCCACTAGCTCTATTACCTTTGCCTGTTTTACCAAGTATCGGTACCTTTGTTTTAGTCTTTTTCATTTCAGCTTCTAAATTTATTGCTTGCATGAAATTATACCTATTTCCATCTATGGTAACAAAACATTCAGCTAAAGAAGCACTTACAGCATCTTTTGCATTCATTACTTGTGACATACTCTATCCCTCCTTATTCAACAATAACTGTCATATATAATTTCTCCATTGCATTTACTGGTGTCACATGTTGTGTTGTTACAACTGAATCTTTATCATTACCCTTATCAACAACAACATCTTTTGATTCAAAATTTGTAATTGCTCTAATTTGTTGGAGCTGTCTATTATAAAAAACAATATCACTCCAAAAAGCAATTCTTCCACTTGCATCATTAGGAGCTTTACCTAAATACTTGGTATTAAATAATACTGCAGTATCATTTGCGATTTGATCTAATACTCTAATAGTCTGATTCTTAGAAAAATCTTTATTTTTTGCATCAGTGAAAGATACAAATGTATTTATATCTGTTAATATTCTAACCTCATCACCAACTTTATGGAATAAAAGCTTTCCGGCCTTAATTCCATTAGAAAGCTGAGTTTGTTTATAATTAGTATCAACAGTAAATTCACCATCATATTTTTTATTAGTAATAGTTTTATTAACTTCACATCCTGCCTCAGCTCCTGTTAACCAGTAAATAAGTGATGTTGTATTTGCTCCACTATCAGTAACATTATTCTCAATAGATATTATTCCCTCATAGTCACTTTCTGTTCTATATACTATAGTTTGAAACTTAGCCCCTACTTCATCACGCATTCGCTTTGTAAATACTACATACAAATCAATTACTGTTTGAGCTGTTGATAAACAACCAAGCGTATTAAAACTATAACTTTCAATCTTATCTAAGAAAGTTTGATATTCTGTTCCTGTAACAGGATTACCATTAGTACCATCTGTTAGTGGCGCTCCTGCTGTTACTGCTAACGTTGCATTTACATTAAAATCTACAAAATCATTACTCTTCAAATCACTTGCTTGTGCCACTGTTTGAGTGTCAATTAAAGTAGTATCTATTAATGTGCTAACGTCAAACTTATTGTTATCATCCACATTAGCAACTATAATAATTTTCAAGTCATTACCTCTAATACCTTTATACTTGGCAACTGCATAATCATTACTAGCTTTAACTCCACCGTTAAGCTTATATAAGTATCCTGTCTTAAGATTTTTATATAAGTCTCTTAAGCCTTTAAGCTTTTCATTGGTGTAATCATAACCAAATATCTTTAAGCTATCCTTTTGAAAATCTGCATTTTCTACTGTGAATATTTCATTATCTGGGCCCCAATCCAATTCTAAGGCCATTGCTCCATATCCCCTATCAGATAACGTTGCACTTGCACGACTAGCGCTTACAAAATTAATATAAGCACCTGGCAAGACTTTATTCTGTACTAGAAAAGTACCTCCACCTAAAGCCATCTATTAAACACCTTCCTTCATAAATTTTTCTACCATTTCATCAACATCATTTAATGCATATAAGTTTCCATCCTTTAAAAGAGCATTAATTAAATCCCTTTGCTCTCCATATTTTTTGCTTTTTAAAATCTGTTCTTTTGTAAATTTTACTTCTTCAGATTCCTCTGTTTTTTTTATTGCCATCTGGTTCACCCCTTTAATTCTAAATTAACTTTTAGATTTTTCATTGGATCCTCTTTCGGAATATCTTTTCTAACAATCATGTTGTAATTAATAAAAAAATGAAGTACATTATCAACTATTTCGGCATTCATGTTTGTACCTCGTATTAATCCACTGTCCAGTGTGATGTACTCTAGTGCCATAAATAATCTTTCTGTAATTTCATTGTTATAATTGCTTTCATCTTCAGGAAAATAGTGTATATCAAAAGTATAATTTCTCTTATACCTATTTCCTACAAGTTGTTTATTGCTCGGCTTTAAACTGAAAATAAAAAAACAAGGTTCTTCTAAACCCTGTTTTACATCTTCAGCATAAATTGTATATTTTTGATTTTCTTCTGAATTAAATTCTGAATCTAACGTCTGGGCTATTCCAGTAATAATCTTATTTAACATCAAAGCACCTCTTTAATTCTTCCCACACTTTAGCACTTACGATTGCAGGTGTTAATTCATCTATTTCTTTTAAACTTAATGTCATCATAAATCTGCCTTTAACCCAGCTTTTCTTTAACTTCTTACCTATAGCAGGTACAAATCTTCCTGGCGTTTGCCTATGTCCATACTCAACATATGAAGCATATTCAATCGGATTTATGATTTCAATAGAATACGAATTCCCTTTTTGAACTATCTCACCTATTGCCCAACCATTCCTTAAAACCCCTTCTTTAACTGGTGTTTTTTGCTTAATTCTTCTAATCAATCGGGCTGCTATTTCATTAGCAACATCTTTTGTAAATACATTTGCCACGCCATCTATAAATGTCAACCTAGAAATGTAATTTTTCGATCATTTAAGAATGTAGTTTTTTAATCTTCTTCTTGCTTAAAATGATCTTTCAGTCTATACGATTTTCCGTTAATTGTAACAACATGAGCATGAT
>NZ_LZZM01000018.1 GCF_002006345.1 Clostridium puniceum | reverse complement strand
GTAAAACTCAATCTCAAAGTAGATTATTTATAGAATTGTAATCTATTTGACTTATTTATAGTGTATTATTAGTTATATGTAACTTTTAACATATTATAAAAATTTTGTTTTGGGCACTTAGACATATAAAATAATAGTATACTGGTTATTACATTATTTAATATGTCTCAAATCAAACGATAAAATAAAGTTGTGCCTTATATGATTTAATTAGATAAAGGAGATGACATAATAATGAGAAAGTCTATTTTAATTGTTGAGGATGAACTTCGAATTAGATTTTTACTTAGAGATTACTTAATCAAGGAAGATTTTAATATTTTTGAAGCTTCAAATGGTGAAGAGGGCTTATTTATATTTAGCACTCAAAAAATTGATTTGGTGCTTTTAGATATAATGATGCCTATTATGGATGGAATGACTATGCTTGAAAAATTAAGAGAAGTTTCAACTGTCCCTGTAATTTTGCTTACTGCTAAAGGAGAAGAAGAAGATAAACTTCAAGGTTATGATTATGGTGCAGATGATTATGTAACCAAACCATTTAGCCCTAAAGTGTTAATTGCTAAAGTTAAAGCTCTTTTAAAAAGAACTCGCGAAGATTTAGATTCAAGTTCTCAAGATTTTAATGGACTTACTGTAAATAAACTTTCTCATGAAGTTAAAATTAATGGTCATGAAATAGTCTTATCACCAAAAGAATATGAGCTTTTAATATATTTAATAACTAATGAAGGTATTGCATTAACAAGAGATAATATTTTAGACAATGTATGGGGACTTGATTATTATGGGGATATTCGTACTGTAGATACGAATGTTAAAAGGCTTAGAGAAAAATTGTTAGATAAAGCTAATTATATAGTTACTGTTAGGGGTAGTGGCTATAAATTTGAGGCAAAATAATGAATCAAAGTTTATCTAAAAGATTATTTACTATAACCTTATCTCTAATTATTGGTTTAATGCTTATAGCATACTTTGCACAAGCCTTTTTCTTTGAGGATTTTTATTCATATAAAAAAAGAATGTCCTTAGTACAGGAGGTTAATAAATTTCATGATTTATATTCTCTTCATATAGATAATACTTCTGACCTTGTTAAAGCTCTTGAAAAATTTGAAAATGACAATAATGCTCAAGTTATAATTACATCTTCTGCTGGAGATGTTGTTAAATATCATTCCAATAATATTGGTGATGATAAAGAAAGCTTTGAAACTTTAACTGCTTTTGGTACAGAACTAATTAATGATAGAGATTTAATAAATCAAGTTATTAAATATTCTCACACTAGATATAAAACTTTTGAGAATAAAAGCAGTGGATTAAAAAAAATTGGAGTAGTAAGTCCATTATCTTTAAATAGTAAAAATGACAGCCTTATTTTTTGCATTTCTTCTATTCAGCCTATAAAAGAAGCTGCTGAAGTTATGAGTGAATTTTTTATATATTTATTTTGGGGGTTAATAACTATTTCTATAATGCTTGCTTTAATTTATTCTAATTTAATTTCTAAGCCTCTTGTAACTTTAACTTATGTCGCAAATAAAATGTCAAATATGGATTTTTCTGCTGTTTGCCAAACTAATAGAGAAGATGAAATAGGAAGTCTTGCTAAATCTTTAAACTTTTTATCAAAAAATCTTCATTCGGCACTTATGGATCTTCAGGAGAAAAATAAAAAGTTAGAAAGTGATATCGAAAAAGAAAGACAATTAGATAATATGAGAAAAGAATTTACAGCTAATGTAAGCCATGAACTAAAAACTCCAATAGGTATAATAGAAGGATATGCAGAAGGTCTTAAAGATGGTATTGTTTCTGGTCAAGATGCTCAAATGTATTTAGAAACAATAATTGACGAATCTAAAAAAATGAGCGTTTTAGTTTCTAACATGTTAGAACTTTCAAGACTTGAATCTGGAACAACTAAACCAAATCTAGAAGCCTTTAATATAAATAGATTAATTACAAAAGTATTAAAAAAGCATACTCCTGACTTTGAAGAAAATAAATTTAATGTCAATTTTAATTCTTCGACTCCTTACAGCTATGTTTATGCAGACCCATTTCAAATGGAGCAAGTTTTAACTAATCTTATAACTAACGCAATTAAATATACCCCTCCAATGAATGATATTAATGTAACTATTGAAGAAGGATTAGATAAATTTAAAATATCAGTTCAAAATATGGGCGTAACTATTCCAGAAGAAGAAATCGGCAAACTTTTTGATAAATTTTATAGATTAGATAAATCTAGAGAAAGAACTCAAAAGAACAGCACTGGTATTGGATTGTCAATAGTTAAAAATATATTAAAACTTCATAATAGTGAATTTGACCTTCAAAATATAGATGGTGGTGTAGAATTTTTCTTCTATCTTGAAAAAATAGTATCACCTGAAGAGGAGTTGTAGTTTTCTATGTATTAGGAAATCTCCTTCAAACTGCCAAAAGTAATATACTTATTTGTCAGTATTGAAAGTTTTCTGTAAATATACTAAATAAAACCACCATCTGCACGTATAATTTGCCCTGTTATATATGAAGATGCCTCACTGCATAAGAATACAGCAGCTCTCCCTATTTCACTTGGCTCACCGAATCTTCCTAACGGAATTTCTTCTTCTAAAGCTTTTTTTTCTTCTTTCCCCAAAAATGAATTCATCTTCGTATTTATTACTCCTGGTGAAATAGCATTTACCCTTATATTCGAAGGTCCTACCTCCTTTGCGAGAGCTTTTGTAAAAGAATTCAAGCCTCCTTTTGAAGCTGAATATAGCACCTCACAAGATGCTCCAACATCGCCCCACATAGAGGAAATATTTATTACATTTCCATTTTTTCTCAAAATCATATCTTTAAGTACTTGATTAGTTAAATATATTGCTCCCAAAAGATTATTATTTATAATTTTTTCAATTTCATCTTCTGTAGCATCTATAAATAATCCTATTTGGCTTATCCCTGCATTATTCACTAAAATATCTATTTTACCCATAACTTGTAGAATTTCATTAACTATTATTTTGCAATTTTTAAAAGATGATATATCACCTTTTATTACAATACCGTATCCATTTACATTTTTAACTTCTTCTAAGGTTTCCTTTGCCCCCTCATCATCCGTTGAATAATTTATTACTACGCTTGCTCCCTGTTTTGCAAATTCTATAGCTATAGCTCTTCCAATGCCTTTTGAAGCTCCTGTTATAAGTGCAACTTTACCACTTAGCTTACTCATCTTATCCTCCTTACTAAAGTTTTTTAGCAAACTCTAAATATTTTTCTATTTTTTCTGGACCTCCAGTTATAGTTTTATTAATGTATAAAATCTCTTGATTTCCAACTTCTATTTGCCATTTAACTAAAGAAATTTCCCCATTTGTTATTTCAATGCAAGTTACTGCTGACGGGAATACACAACATCCATCATTAAAATAGAGCCCTTCATCAGGCTCTGGAAATATATCATTATGTGTATGTCCACAAATAATCATTTTCTTTTCTTTCCGTGCTAATTTTTCCAATGCCTTATCAATTTTGCTTCCTTTATTATAGTTACTTGCAGGACTTGTAGGAGATTTAAATCCAGCAACACCTTCCATAAAACGCCATACATATCTAACTAAGAATCTACTGCTCTTCCACAAATCACAATTAATTAAATCAACTTGATGTCCATGAAAAGCAATTATATCTTTATCTAAAGGAGTATATCTAAGTATAACTCCTTCATAAAACACCACATTACGATAAAGATTAAGCATTTCACGCCCAAAATCATAGCCTATATCTTCAAAAAGTTTTTCTTGTTCTCTTATAAATTCTGGACTTGATTTAACAATATCATGATTCCCAAAAACTAAACATAATCTATCTTCCTCATAAAACTTATTTAATATAGCAAAAATATCTTTGTAATTATAAGCTATATCCAAGCAATCTTTATTTTTCCATAATTCATCTCCATCACCTAGTTCAATTAAAGTATACCCACTTTCACAATAAAATCCAAGGGCAGCTTTATAAATATTTCTATTTTGTCTTAAAGAATCAGCATATCCCCCATTTCCTCTGTGAACATCACTTATAAAAACTATTCTTGAAACTTCATTAAATTCAATTAACTTCCCTGTTTCTATTATTCTTTTTATGAAATTATTACTTTTTGTACACTGTTCACCCATATAACTTCCCATAAATATCTATTGATTTAATTTATTATATGAATATGTGCTTTTTATTGATAATTTAAATTAACTTTTATAAATACTTTATCATTTTTTATAACCTAATAGTCAACTATTTATTTAAATTATTAAAGTCATGATGAGGTAACTACTGAATCAAGATTAATTTTAGCTTAAATTTCACTGAATACACTTAATATTAGATATAAAGTAAATATAATATTAAAAATATAAAGCTAGGTAATAAGAATTAATTAACCTTAACTCTATTACCTAGCATATTTATAACTTCATTATAATATGAAAATCCCTTAGACTCCACTTAAGTTTTTAAATTTAATTACAATAATCCTCTTCCTACTTTAATAATTATTTAATTATTAATAACTTTATCTAAAAATTCTTTACACCTATCACTTTTAGGTGCTATAAATATTTCTTCTGGTGATCCTTCTTCTAATATATATCCTTGATCCATAAAGATAACTCTATCACTTACATCCTTAGCAAATCCCATTTCATGAGTTACCACTACCATAGTCATACCTTCTTGAGCCAAGTCTTTCATAACCTTAAGCACTTCACCAACCATTTCAGGATCTAAAGCAGAAGTTGGTTCATCAAATAACATTATCTTTGGATTCATTTCAAGTGCTCTAGCAATTGCAACTCTTTGCTTTTGTCCGCCTGATAATGTATTGGGATAAACATCTTTTTTATCCTTTAATCCAACTTTATCTAATAAATTAAGAGCTTTTTCAGTAGCTTCTTCCCTAGTCATCTTTTTTAACTCTAATGGTGCTAGTAACATATTTTCAAGCACTGTTAAATGAGGAAATAAGTTAAATGACTGGAATACCATTCCTATTTCTTCTCTTAACTTATTAATATCCTTATTATTGACAAGCTCTTGTCCTAATATTGTAATACTACCTGCTTGAATTTCTTCTAAACCATTTAAACATCTTAAGAAGGTACTCTTTCCTGAACCTGAAGGACCTATAATACAAAGAACTTCTCCTTCAATTACATTTACTGATATATCTTTAAGAACTTCTAAATGTCCATAACGTTTTTTTAAATTCTTAGCGCTTATTACCATAGCTAATTTTCCTTTCTATATAACTTGATACTAAAGTTAATACTGTAATTAATATAAAATACATACAAGCTACAATTGCATACATTTGAAGTGGCTTATAGTTTCTAGCAATTATAATTTGTCCAGTTGCAGTAAGTTCTCTTATACTTATGACTGATAAAATTGAAGTATCCTTTAGTGTAACAATAAATTGATTTAATATAGATGGAATCATAATTTTAACCGCTTGTGGCAAAATAACTCTTCTCATAGTTTTTGAATAACTAAGTCCTAAACTTCTCGCTGCTTCCATCTGACCATTATCTATGGCTTGTATTCCACCTCTAAATATTTCAGCCATATAAGCTGACGCATTTATTGTAAGAGTTATTATGGCTGCAATCATTGGGTCAAATCTTATATTAAATGCTTGTCCAACGCCAAAGAATAAGAACAACGCTTGAATCATAAGCGGAGTTCCACGAACTATATAAATGTATATTGTAGCTATACCTTTTAATATTTTAGATGTACTTATGCTAAATATACCCAAAATAATTCCAAGCATTACAGCTAATATCAATGATATTACTGCAATTTCTATTGTTACGCCAATCCCACTAAGTAAGCTAGGGAAGCTCTCTTTTAGCAATGCTAAGATTTCCATTTTCCATTCTCCTTACTATTTTCCTATATATTGATCAACAATTTCGTTATATTTTCCACTGTCTTTTAATTTCTTAAGACCCTCATTAAATTTCTTTAATAATTCTGCATTTGCACCTTTTTTTACTGCAAATCCATAATTAACAGTATCTAATTTATCTCCAACAATTTTTAATTTTGCACCACTATCTACTTTAATTTTGTATGCAATAACTGGATAATCTTCCAACAAGAAATCAGCATTTCCATTTTCAACAGCTTGGAACATTGATGGAGAATCATCAAAATAATTTACTTTTAATCCATATTTACTTTGATTATCTTCTGCAAATTTAGCTCCTGCTGTTCCATTTTTAATTGAAGCACTTTTTCCATTTAAATCATTTAATCCATTAATTGAAGTGTTATTTTTATTAACAACAATTGATAATCCCGATTCAAAATATCCTTCTGAAAAATCTAATGATTCCTTTCTTTCATCTGTTATAGTCATGGCAGCTATAGCTCCATCTAATTGATTGGATGTAAGTCCTGGAATTATTCCCTTAAAGTCCATTGGTTTTAATTCATATTCAAATTTTTCTTCTTTAGCAATTGCATCCAGAATTTCTACATCAATTCCTTTATATTTATTATTTTCCTCAAAAGAAAATGGTGCAAATTTTGAATCACATGCAATTATATATTTTTTATTTCCTCCATCTGCTTTTGTGTCATTATTGGATGTACCACAACCTGCTAATAATCCTACTGACACTACTGATGCTAATAAAATACTTACTAATGATCTTTTATTCATTTTTACTGCCCCTTTGCAATTTATTAAGTTAAATCAAAATTTAAAATTATTACATATTAATTAATTTAAATTCTATATGCAATAAATTTAATGTTGATTTTTTAGCTTCCATATGAAACTCATTATATAGTTTAATTCAAAAACTGTCAACAAGAGTAAGATTTTATAATACTTTAATTATTCCTTTCATGAAAACTTTTCCCTTTTGATAGCCTCATTTTTCTATAACATATCATCATTTCCAAATTCATTTTTAATATAAATATGCATTTCTAATTATGAAGTAAAATATGTTTCTTCCTTCATTTTTTAATGTTTAATATTCGTTAATGAAATACTCTCATATCCATTCAAAATATAATAATTATACAACAAAAAACTATAAATCAGAAATTACATCTTTCTAAATCCATAGCTTTTTATTTAAAATGAAATTCAAATTTTACTTTGAAAGTCCTTATTTTATTCCATTTATACAAGCCTTAATTAATTTATTATATTAAACAATTTATTACAAATAATTTAGTTTATTAATTGAAATATATATATCAGACCTACCTTAGAAAACAAATTTATTTTGCAATATATTGGTCAACTATCTTATCATATTGTCCATTGTCTTTTATTTTTTTAAGTCCTTCATTAAATTTCTTTAATAAGTCAGCATTTGCACCTTTTTTAACTGCAAATCCATAATCAACATTTGTTAATTTTTCACCAGTAATTTTTAATTTTGACTCTGAATCAACTTTGATTTTATATGCTATAACAGGATAATCTTCTAATAAGAAATCAGCATTTCCATTTTCAACAGCTTGGAACATTGATGGAGAATCATCAAAATAATTTACTTTTAATCCATATTTACTTTGATTATCTTCTGCAAATTTAGCTCCTGCTGTTCCATTTTTAATTGAAGCACTTTTTCCTTTTAAATCGCCTTCTGAATTGATTGATGTGTTAGTTTTATTAACAACCATTGATAATCCTGATACAAAATATCCATCTGAAAAGTCTAAAGATTGTTTTCTTTCATCTGTAATACTCATTCCAGCTATAGCACCATCTAATTGATTAGATGTAAGTCCTGGAATTATTCCCTTAAAGTCCATTGGCTTTAATTCATATTCAAATTTTTCTTCTTTAGCAATTGCATCTAGAATTTCTACATCAATTCCTTTATATTTGTTATTTTCCTCAAAAGAAAATGGTGCATATTTTGAATCACATGCAATTAAGTATTTCTTATTTGCATCATCGCTCTTTGCAGCATCATTTTTTGGTGCGGTACACCCTGACATTATTCCTATTGATATTACTGCTGCTAGCAAAATTCCTACTAACGATTTTTTATTCATTGTTTATTCCCCCTTAAATAATGTTACATTTATAAATTCTATTATTATGACTTTGTAAAATGATTTTATTTTAAGCATTAAAACTTATTCCAATATGTATTTTTAGATTATTTAAAATTTTTATTCTCAAATCTAATATAATAATGAAGAATTTTTATTCTAATAGAAAGTTTTATTATTTATATGTTGACTCTTTCATTAGAGTAAGCTCTTGCTTGTAAATCTAAAATATGTTCTGTTATTAATTCTTCTGCCTTTTCACCATCTCTTTCAACCAGTGCTTTTGCTATACTTATGTGTTCTTCTTTTTCATTAGCAAATTCTAGTTGATTACAATCTATCATAAGTATTCGTGAGAGATTTTCCATAATTCCTTCACACATTTCAATTAGTAACGAATTATGAGCTGCTCTTATGATTGACATATGAAACATATTATTTAATTCATTAAATTCAACTATTTTGCTGTTTTGTGAAGCTTCAGGAAATTTCATAGCTAATTCTAATATGTTTTGTAATTCTGAATCACTAGCTACTTTAATAATTAAATTTACAGCTACTTTTTCAAAAAGTAATCTCATTTGAAAAGATTCTCTTATGCTTTTCTGTGTTACAGGCTTTACTAAATAACCTTTTCTAGGTAAGGACTTAAGATATCCTTGAATCTCTAATGCTCCTAAGGCATCTCTCACAGGAGTTTTGCTTACATTATATTTGTCTGCTAATTCAGCTAAGGTAAGAAAATCTCCATCCTTTATTTTTAAATTTAAAATATCTAGTTTAATTTGCTTATATATTTCTTTGGCATATGATTTCTCAGCTTGATGCAGATTTATCTCTCCTCTCCCTAAAATCCCACTGATATATCAGTTAAAATAAATAAAAAAAGCAACGGACATATATCTAAATAAATGCTCCGTTGCTTTTATCTATAGTTATTATATTTAAATAAAGCAGTTTTTGTCAAGTGCTTATTTAAGTTTTTTAATAATTTACATAAAAATACCTTAAATAGCACATTAAATTGTTATTTTGACAACTTATTATTGAAAAGGATTTTCTGTTTTATAAAGCATATTTTTAGGTTGATTAAATCCTAATTCCTTAACGCCTAAATATCTAAATAAGTTGTATATTGCTTTTCCAAAGTGTCCAAATGCAACTGCTCCATGATGTGGATATCTCTTTTCTATTAATACGTGACGATAGAATCTTCCCATTTCTGGTATTGCAAATACACCAATAGCTCCAAATGAACGAGTTGCAACTGGTAAAACTTCTCCTTCTGCAACATATGCTGTTAATTCTGCCTCTGCGTTGCTTTGTAATCTGAAGAAGGTAATATTTCCTGGTACAATATCTCCTTCAAGTGTTCCTCTTGTTATGTTTGGTTCTTGATTTGGTTCCAAAGCTCTTGCCATAATCATTTGATTTTTCATAGTGCCACATGTTAATTTACAAGCAGATGTATTTCCACAGTGGAATGCCATAAATGTATCTTTTAATGTATACTCAAATTTACCTTTGATTTCTGATTCATACATATCAGCTGGTACTGAATTATTAATATCAAGTAAAGTAACAACATCTTGACTTACACAAGTTCCAATGTATTCACTTAATGCACCATATATATCAACTTCACATGCCACAGGAATTCCCATTGCTGCTAAACGACTGTTTACGTAGCAAGGCACAAATCCAAATTGTGTTTGGAATGATGGCCAACATTTATTGGCAAATACAATATATTCTCGTGAACCCTTATGTTCTTCCATCCAATCTAATAATGTAATTTCATATTGCGCAAGTTTTGGCAGAATACCAGGCATTTTATTTCCTTTACCTAATTCTTTTTCCATGCTAGCAATTACATCTGGAATTCTTGAATCATTTGCATGATCATTAAATGCAGCATATAAATCAAGTTCTGAATTTTCTTCTATTTCAACACCTAAGTTGTATAATTGTTTAATAGGTGCATTACAAGCTAAGAAATCTTGAGGTCTTGGACCAAAAGAAATAATCTTAAGATTCTTTAATCCAAGTAATGCTGTAGCAACTGGTACAAATTCACTAATCATATCTGCAACTTCTGGAGCCGTTCCTACAGGATATTCAGGAATATATGCTTTTATATTTCTAAGAGCTAAATTATAGCTTGCATTAAGCATTCCACAATATGCATCTCCACGCCCATTAATTAAGTTGTCTCCCGCTTCTTCAGCTGCTGCAACAAACATTATAGGACCATCAAATTTCTTAGCAAGTAAAGTTTCTGAAGTTTCAGGTCCAAAGTTTCCAAGGAATACTACTAATGCATTTACTCCTGCTTCCTTAACTTCGTATAATGCTTTTTCCATATGTTTTTCATTTTCAACAGTTGTTAAACATTCGAAAATTTCTCCATTATACGCTTCTACTACAGCCTTTCTTCTATTAGCTGATAATTCCATTGGGAAACAATCTCTGCTTACTGCAACTATTCCTAATTTTACTTGTGGTATATTATTCATTTTAAATTCCTCCATTTATTATAATTTTTTCTTTTTACATATTTTTTTATTAGTTATTTTTTACACACACTTTTAATTTTAACTTTTTTATAATTCAAATTTTTCAATATCGTTAAATGTTTTTATAAGTAAAATGTTCTTGGTTGTGCTAACGCACTTTTTATATGTGAAATGATCTTGATTGCGCTAACACGCTTTTTTATATGTGTATATTTTCTCCAATTAGACCAATAAACGCTCCTTGCTCACCTAAATCAGTATCCTTATGACCAATTAACCATTTGTTTCTTGCAAATAATAGTGCATCTTCACCAGTTTTATGAGTACTATTTTCCAAAGGTAAGTTAGTATCTCTTGGCAGCACAACAACGCATTTAAAGCCATCTTCATTTGCATTACAAGGTGCATAATGAAGAGTAGTTGCATATACTTCGATTATAGTTCCAGCTGGAACCATAAATGCTTCTATTTTTGAAGTATCGTAGAAGTAATCGTCTTCAATATCTTGCTGGCATCCTATAAGTAAAATAAGATCTGTTACTGCTATATTTATTTCAGATGAACGATGATATTCAACTGCATTTAATATATAATTATTACCATTACAATATCCTATTTGAATTGGTAATTCTCCAAACTCTCTTTTTCGAAGCTCTTCAGCAATTTTTAAATCTTCGAGTTCTTTTATAGATGGTTCATATATTACATTGCTTGGCAATGGTGTATTACTTTTCATCTTTTCAATTATTTCAGAACAATCATAGTTTTTTAAAACTTGTCCATATTTTTTAAAATCACTATTAATAACTTTTTTTATAATCATCTTAACCCTACCTTTCATATTTTTTATATTTTGTACATATTGCAATATTTTGATTAGTAAATACCCACTTCCACAGTATCGCTGTTATCCTTATTATTCTAACTTAATTATTTCTTTTAAAATGTTATTTACCTTCTTCAAGTTATTGCAATATGTTAGATTTAATTATTTGAAATTAGTCTTAAACTTATATTTTTGTTCAAATACTTTGCTATATTTATTAGATTATATATATATTACATAATTATTTATTAACTACCTTAGCAGATTTATCTACAACATTTTCTACCGTGAATCCAAATTGTTTAAATAATGTTTCTGCATTTCCTGATGCTCCAAAGGTATCTAATGAAATAATTTCTCCATCAAGACCTACATATTTATGCCATCCAAAGCTTG
>NZ_LZZM01000017.1 GCF_002006345.1 Clostridium puniceum | reverse complement strand
AATACTTAACTATAAGACTCCTGAAGAGTTATTTGAAGCACACTTAGATAAAATTTATGCAGTTTAAGAAAATACAAGTGTTTAAGTCATAAATAGAAATTAGTTCAATTTGTTATTGCAATTTGCCGTAATTAAATTTTAAAGTTCAGATAATATAAAATACACCTCATATTGAATCGTAGTTTCAACGTGCGGTGTGTGTTAAATAGTTTTATTAAATTATAACTTAGAATATTTTATTGTATCTATCTGCCACTTAAAATAAATCAAACCTTAGATTAAAAATATCATATCTTTACATATTGTATTTTAAAATTATCTATTATATCTTGGTGATAGTCGGAAGAAGGGTGGAATGTTTACTTCTTCAGACCATTCTCTCATTTAAGTAATATCAATGCTTATCATGATAATTTATAATTAATATTTAACTTTATTTTAATACAGAAAAGATTTTAGTTAAATAACCGCCACCTTAAAGTAAATCCCCTTATATATTCAAAACATTTCTTGCTAGACTATGATAGCAGAAATATCACTATTGAATAATAAAATTAAGTTTGTGAATTCTATTCCAAATGCATTACAATCAGAATCTTTAGATGTTGGAGGTTACTCGTCTGAAGAACTGAAATATTACTCATAAAAGGGTTATTATGTTCCTTAAAAACTAGTTAAGTTCAAGAATCTTGTCTGTGAGTTATGTCGATACAATAAAGTTATAGGAATAGTGACCTTCTTAACCTCACATTTCTTTATAGTATATTTTCCTTTTTAAAATGTAAATCTGTCAAAAGATACGAAGTTCCTTGAGTGTTTCACTTCTCCGTGTTCTAAATAAAATGCGGCAAATCCGTTGGCGTCTGGTGTAGGATAAACTGCAGCAACCTGCGCATCAATTGATGCATGTATCTTCGCTGTTACTTCTTTGTCTCTTACCATAATAGCTTTACCTCTGATGCGAAAAGCATATCCACCAGCACTACAAGTAAAAGCACAGTTAGGATTGTTGTGTAACTGACTATATACCTCTTTCTTGTTGGATGTACAAAAATATATTTTACCATCCTCAATGAATTGCAACTGCCATCCTCTAATGTCAGCTTTATCTCCGTCGACAGTTGCAAAATAGCCACTTGTGTGAATTGGAATCACTACTTTCATTTTTTCTAAATTCATGATTAATCTCTCCTTTTTTTATATTTGTAAAATTTAATGTTTCATAACTCATAAAGCTTAAATTTAAGTTAACACTATAATGCCTTAAGTTATGCTCATCAATTGAGATGTTATATTAAAGAGTTTTTGAGCATTATCCTTATCAAAAGTTTCCATTTCAAGACTTACTTCCTTTTGCTGTTTATACGCAGATAACGAAGTTTTTGGTGGATTTTCTAACAATTCTATTATTGGAACAATTGCTTTTTGTACTGGTTTTCCTATTATTTTATACATTAACTTCATCATAATCTTCATCATAGGTTGTTCATACATTTCCATAACCCCAGATGTTTGTACAGCCCAAGGGTTAAAGAGAATATATTTTATCTTTCCTATGGTATCATTTTGGACAAAAGAAACACCTAGTAAATCATTTAATCGGCTGCCATGAAACTGCGCTTTTTGGCTATCAAAATTATTCTTGCCTCGTAAATCATCCCAGTTAACAGATCCCTTCATCCCTGGTGCACAGATATTCATAATAACAGGGTTTTCAGCTTTTTCCAAACACTCTTTTAAACCATAACTAAGAATATATCTACTCAAATAATATAGCCCAAAAGTAAGTTCAAATCCCTCTTGAGTTTCAGAATATGTTTTTCTAAACTTCAGAGAAACCGCACATAAAACTAGCATATCCAAAGAATGGAATCGCTTTTTTACCTCTTCGACAATACGCTGATTTTCTTTTACCAGGCTTAAATTTGCTTGAAGAAAAATCACCCTTCCCTCAGCTCCTAATTGTTTAGCCTCATTATAAAAAATATCACCTTTAGCGGAAGAACTACCTACAACAATTACGCGATCCCCTTTTTTTAAGAAATGCATAGCTATACCTTTTCCCATTCCATCTGTTCCACCTGTTATAAGTATTGTTTTCATTTCATCATCTCCCTATAATATTTATTATGAATCCTTTTCTGATACATGATTAACAGTTTATTTCTGAAAGTTGTTACCTATGAATGAACTATTCTTTATCTCGTTGAGGATGGTTATAGTGTTACGACCAAAGCCTAGCGTATAAACCTTTCGCCTACCGACAATCCTTACTGCCCAGCCACTCCCACCCATCTGATGTCATAACACCATCCATTGTCTAACACTAGCCTCAAATTACTTTTCATAAGAGCGTATCCTTTGAATTCTTATTGACAACTTTATTATATACCACTAATATAATAAGTAAAGTACGAAAAATTTTTAAACTTAATAAACTTTTATATACTTACTATATTGCGTTTAACTATTAGGAGGTGTGAAAAGATGAAACCTAATACTGATATAATATGTGTAAAATCACTTAAAAAAATTATGGAAATCTTCGGTGGTAAATGGTCATTTCTCATTATGGGCGAGTTACATGATGGAGCAAAACGTTTCAATGAAATGAATAGGAACTTGGGAATTAGTACAAAAGCTCTTTCAGATGCTTTAAAGAGCCTTGAAGCAAATGGAATTATTACGCGTACCGTATATCCAACTTCTCCTGTTACAGTAGAGTACTCCCTAACAGAAAAGGGGCGTGATTTTGAACAGGTTTTTATTGAAATGAGAAACTGGGGAATGAAATGGCTTAAAAACGATATATAAAAGTACATCATGGAATTAAACATTCAAGATAACATCGCTTTCACGATAGTCTTTTTAGCTCATCAACCACTTACTGAAGTTTCTCAGTATTACGTGCCACAAGAGCAATTTTGAAAACCCTCTTTTCCAAAACGTTTTGCTATACCTTATCAATCGCTGATTAAATGCATTTCTTTATATATTGTTTTTTCAGCAATTTAAAAGAGTATCAGCCTCGTCGATACTCTTTTATAACCGTTAATTGATCCTTTACTGGCTTATGTTGTACAAAAATTGTCTAAAACATGTGATAACTAAATAACATTAAAGTAAGTGCTATTATTTGTATGCTAAATAAATCCTTACTATTGTTCCAAATTCACTTTCAATCTCAATCTTCCCATGATGAAGCTTTATTATTTCATCACATACGGCAAGTCCTATTCCACTTCCAGGTTTATTAGAATGGACTTTGTAGAATTTTTTTAATACATTAGGTAAATCTTCCTCTGATATTCCGCAACCAGTATCTTTTATTGAGATAATTACATTTTTTTCATTGTTTTCTAAACCTACACTTATTATTCCGCCATCTTCCGTAAATTTTAATGCATTATCCAAAATATTTATAAATACCTGCTTAAGTCTATTTTTATCCCCCTTAATATTATGTATTTCACTAAAATTTCTATCTAACGATATATTATTTCTCTCAAACCTTGGTTCTAGTTCATTTAAAGTTCTAGATAAAAGTTCATTTAAATCTACTTCTTCAATATTAAGCGCTATTCGGCCAGCTTGAAATCTTGAAAAATCAAGAAGATCTTCAACAAGATTTGAGAGTCTCTCACTCTCTTTAACTATTATATCAAGTCCTTCAGCCCTTTTTCTTTCATCAGTAAAGTCTTTTCTTTCAAGTGTAAGAGCCCATCCTTTTATTGATGTTAATGGCGTTCTTAATTCATGTGAAATTGATGATATGAACTCATTTTTTAAGTTCTCATTTTTTAATATCTCATCTGCCATATAATTTAAAGTATCAGAAAGTATTCCAATCTCGTCATTATATTTCTTTGTTGCTTTTTCCTTAAAATTTCCCTCTGCCATCTTTTTTGCAATATTAGTAATAGAATTTATTGGAGTAATTATAGTATTAGATATTGAAATACTTACAACTGAAATAATTGTAATCATAAAAACACCTGCAGCAATAAAAATCATTAAAAGTTTATCTAGAAAAATATCAGTTGGCTTTAGTGACACAACAATTCTTATAATATTAGGCTTATCTTTTTGATAATCCCATATAGGATATGAAATTGATATGCATTTCTCATTGGTGTAATTCGGTGTTCCTATCCACTCATAGACTTTTCGATTCTTAAAAACATACTTTACATCCTCATAGACCTCCATATCAGTACCTTCTTCAATTCCTAAAGAGTCCCTTATTAACTTGCCTTCTTTATCTATTACTTGAACTTCAGCATTAGTAGCATTATATAGATTCTGAATAAGATCATCTGCATACAAAGTTATATCTTCATTAGAAAAATGCTTTATATAAAATTGCGAAGAATTTTCAGCCTGTGTTTTTATATTTTCCTCTATATTCTTATAATAATAATTTTTTATGCTTATAAAACATATAATCTCAAGTACTATTACTGTTAAAAATATAGCTATAAAATGACTTCCTAGTAATCTGGTTTTTATGCTCCTTTTCATCTTTCACACACCCTAACTGCTAGAAAATCTGTATCCATAACCCCAAACAGTTTGTATATATACAGGTTTAGACGGATCATCTTCTATTTTTATTCTAAGCCTTCTAACGTGGACATCAACAGTTTTATAATCCCCAAAAAAACTTTCTCCCCACGCTTTATCTAAAAGTTCATCTCTATTAAAGGCGGTATTGGGATTCTGCATTAAAAATTTTATAAGACTATATTCCTGATTTGTAATTTCTATTTCTTTATTATCCTTATACAACTTTTGTTCTTTAAGTTTCAATTTTAAATTTCCATGTTCTATTCTTGAAATTTCATTCAAACTTTTATCATTTCTTTTCACCCTTCTGAGTATAGCATTTATTCTTGAAATAAGTTCCATAGGATTAAAAGGTTTTATCATATAATCATCAGCACCAATATCAAGACCATGTATCTTATCGCTATCTTGAGCTTTTGCCGTTAGCATTACTATAACAACATTTGAGAATTTTTCTCTTAGTATCTTGCAAAGTCTATAACCATCTAAACCTGGCAGCATTATGTCAAGCACTATTACATCTGGAGTGTAGCTATTGCATATTTTCATAGCTTCTTCACTTGAGCCTGCTTCTTTAACCTCAAAATTACTTATTTCTAAATTTGTAACTATAAATTTTCTTATATTCTCTTCATCTTCAACAATAAGTACTTTTTCGTTCATAACCATCCCCTCAATTCTTTAAATAAACTTTAATCATTTATCATTTTTATTAAGTTTCCGATGTTCATTGTTTATTGTATTTAAATCTAATTCTTTATAAAATTTCATCTCAGCACCACCAGTATGATAATAGTTATTTTTGTCTAATTGATTAAATATGTCTGAAGCTTTTTTTAACATTTCTTCTGCTTTTTCTTTATTTGATAATTTTTCTGAAAGTCTAGCATTTTCAATATACATGTAAGCTAAGTCTCTGTATGTTTCGTCTATAAAATTCTTATTATTCGCATCATTATTTTCCTTAACTATAGCAATATCCAAAGTTTCTTGTGCTTCATTAAATTTATTGAGCTTTATATAAGTTTGCGCTTTTAGTAAGTCTGTTATTGCATCTGTTAATGGGAAATATCCTTTAATCTGATTCACAGTTTCTAATTCATTTAAGGCTTTTTCAGCATTTCCACTCCTAATTTCTGTTCGTACTATTCCATACCATGCAAAATAGGTCGGTCCTTTATATTTAAGCATATCATTAAGCATATTATTATAATACTCAATGGATTTATTGTAGTATTCTGGATAATAATCATTACTTAAATAAGCACCTTTACCATCAAGTTTTATAAAATCAACAATCAAATAATCATATCCATACTTTCTCCACCCAGCTATAGTAAACTCATTTCCATCAACCTCTAAATTCTTGACAATATCAAACTTATTCCACGTTCCAATATTTCTTTCTTCAATTCCGTTATCTTCATAAGTGTAAACATCATATTCAGCTCCAATATTGCTATTTATAGAAAAACCTATAATTATACTTTTTTTACTCGTATCAAATACATTTAAGAAAGCAAAATTGGTTATAAATTCACATTTTAAAAGTTTCTGATATTCTTTCTGCCATAATCCACCGCTGTTTTTTAATATCATAAATCCTTTTGTATCATCTTTTTCAATGAAAGCTATAATTTCATTGTTTTTATCATTATCTATATCTATAAATTCTATAGACTTACTAGTTGCTATTTCATCTTTTGACAATACTTCAAATTCATTTGGTAAAAATTTTCGAATTATATCATCTGTATTGTCATTTGTTGATATATCTTTTCCATTAAGCTTTGGTGACGTTATAAGTGAATTGGGATTTGAATAAATTCCACAAGAGGATATCATAAATAAAGTGCAAAATAGAATTACCACAATAAAAATTTTCCTCATACTTTTCTCCAATCTATAAATATCTTAATCTATAAGCTGTATTGAATTATCCTCTGCAAAGGTGATTACATTATATAAAAATAATATATTATTTATTTTATTTGACTTTATAAACTTCGATACACTATCATCATAATATCTCAAATCAATCATATAAATTTCACTGTAAGCTGATGTTAAAAATGGTACAAAACTATTTGCATAAGAGTCTTTTATTACAAGCAGTTTTTTAGCATTTCTTACTCCAGTTGTTATTTTTACAATCGGGTGATTACCACCCAAAAATACAGCATACTTATCCTTTTGGTTTAACTTATCCATGGAGTAAACAGTATTTTCTTCAGCTTTTGATTCTGAATACTTAACCTTGTAATTTTCCTTATCCTTTGGATCATATATTTTAATTGTATCAGGAGCAATATCATTAAATCCACTCTTCGAATAAGATGTCCCATAAAAATTGTTTGTTAATGTTTTTATATCAAACTCATTTTTATTCTTTTTTTGAATCCCAGCATCTTCACAAAATTTTTCATATGCATAATACGCTCCATCCGTTGTCCAGTGATGATCTGTTTTATAATAAATATCTTCCTCCTTTTTAGAAGCCAGTTCATTATATACATCTATAAATTTCACATCCTTGTTTAAATAACTTTTTATCACATTTATATACGCTAATTCACTTTGAACCGGTGCGTCAAAAGGAAGCTTATCTTTAAGTATTTCAATTGAATTCGGAACAAGCATAAAATACCTATTTATATTATCGGTATTTTCGAAAAAAGTATTTACAGCTTCCACTTTATCCTTAATATCTTTATCGTCACCTTTAAAGAACTTTTGCATAAGATATCCATCTTTTCCTCTATAAACATCGTTATTTTCTTTTTTTCCTAATAGCATTTCGCTTTCTGATTTTACGCTTACGAAGAAATCTCTTTTAGGAAATTGATCTGCAATATAGGCTTCAAACTGTTTAGTAAATTCTCCACTTTTAAGTTTTTCAAAAGAAAAATTAGGCATCATCTGCAGCTGCCTATTTTCTTCTTCTGAAAAAGTTTTTAACGGGGTCAATAGATTGAAAATTATCATCACGCCTATGTATCCTATAAACATAACTATAATAGCTTTGTTATACTTTTTCTTAGACAAATTCTCTACATCCTTTCTAAAATCTAAAATATAAAAATGGATTGTAACTTTGATTTACAAGATATGCAGTACATATAAACAATGTTGAAACATACATTACAGTAAAAATTATTATATTTACTTTTTCAAATCTTAATTTCAAAGTTTCTAATATTTTTAATGGTATTTGTGTTGAACCTAAAATCATAATCACAAAAATTGCTGCATTAGTATACAGATAATATACTGCTGTTTTATCAATAAACTTCTTTGTTCCAATTCCAAACATTACTCCCAAAAATTCTAAAAGCTTAGGTATATTTTCAATTTCAAATAATGCCCATCCAATTATGACTGCTAAAATAGAATATAAATTTCTTACTAAACTAGGAAGCTTATCAAGCCATCTTAAAAGAAACATCTTTTCTAAAGTTACAAAAATCCCATAGTATAACCCCCACAATATAAAGTTCCAATTTGCACCATGCCATAAACCCGTTAAGAACCAAACAATGAATATATTTCTGTAACGCTTTAAATTAGTAGTCTTATTACCACCAAGAGGTATATATACATATTCTCTAAACCATCCTCCAAGTGTCATGTGCCATCTTCTCCAAAATTCAGTTATACTTTTTGATGTATATGGATAATTAAAGTTAATAGGTAATTGAAATCCAAACATCATTGCAATACCTCTCGCCATATCAGAATAACCACTAAAATCAAAATATATTTGGAAAGTAAAAGCTATTATTCCTATCCATGCTGAAGCTACAGACATCTCTGTAATCTGTAACCCTTTAATTGCACTCCATACCACTCCTACATTATTAGCTATAAACACTTTTTTAAATAATCCTATTATAAAAAGTTTAATGCTTTCTTTTCTATCAGTTATTTCTTTTTCCACATCCCTGTATTTAACAATCGGTCCTGCCAAAAGCTGTGGGAACATATAAACATAAGTTACAAAGTTTAAAAAATTTTTTTGAGCTGGAACAATTCCTCTATAAACATCTATTACATAGGACATAGTTTGAAAGGTGTAAAAAGATATTCCTAATGGCAGTGGCATTGAATTAATTTTTATTTCCAAATTAAATAATCCATTTATATTATTTACTATAAATCCATAGTACTTAAAAAAACATAATAATCCTAAGTTTATAGCTATTGAAAATATGAGTATTAATTTTGCAGTCTTTTTATTATTTTTATTTTCATAAATAAGTCTGCCATTTGTATAATCAAAAATTGTAGAAAAAATCATTATTATTATATATATAGGTTCACCCCATGCATAAAATATAAGGCTTACTATTGAAATCACTATATTTCTAAACTTCTTTGGACATATGTAATATACAGCCAAGGTAATTGGTAAAAAAATAAATATAAATAAAAGACTACTAAATACCAAACTTTAAACCTCCTTGCATAATTTATTTTAAGCTTTCATCAAAAGATGCCTGTACTTTATCCGCATCTTTTAAAACTGCAAAGAGTATAAAATTTCCCTTTGTTTTTAACACATTATTTTTTGTTAAATCATATTCTTTAGGCAAATAATCCTTAAAACTGCCTTCCTGTTTCTCTATTCTCTTTTTAATTTTACTATTAATATCTTCTATAGCATTTTTATCTTCAACCTTTAAAATAAGTATTTCATCTGCCTTAATATTTGATTCTGCTCTATAAAACTTAAAATCTTCAAGTTTATCTGCATCTATATCATATAATTTTTTTAACTTTTCTTTGTCTTCTACTCTCATATTAGAAATATCCACAGTTTTTTCTATTTTTTCACTAATATCTTTAAAGCTTATATCACTTTTACTTGAGCACCCTATAACTCCTAAAATAAATATTACTAAAAATACTGCTATCGAAAATTTTTTAATCATTCTTATCATCTCCTAATAATTACTTTGTATTTAATTTAATATAATCAAGCCATAAAGTATAAAATTTAGACTTAAAATGTATTCCATCTTGTTCATATAGATTTTTATTAGAATCCTTTACTAATGCATCTATATTCAAATATGTTATGTTTTCTTCACTTGCCATAGCTTTAATAACAGTGTTAAACTTGCCTATTCTTGTATTATTAACAAGTTGATTACTTCTTGAAGCTTGTGGTAAAACAGGAAGTATTGATTGTACATAAATTTTTGAATTTGGGATACTTACTTTTACCTTGTGTATTACTTCTATATATCTTTCTTTAAAAATTTCTGGTGTTGTTCCAGAATATTCTATATCATTAGCACCAAGTAAAAGAAATATTCTTCGTGGTTTTAGATTTTTGGCTTTTTCTATTTGTGGATCAACTTGAGTCAAATTCAAGCCAAGTTTTGCACATACATTTTCCTCATCTAAGAAATCATAATCTGACATTCCTTCTGTTATAGAATCTCCAATAAAAACATCCTTCTTAAAAAATTGTGAATAATTTGCATCCATATTATTAGAGGATTCATTGCTTTGGGCTATAGGTTCATCAGAAGCCACTTTTTCACCATTTACATTTTCTTTTTTATCTTTTTCTGTTATAACATTTTCTTTTTCAGTTTCTACTGAATTTTTAATTTCCTCTGCACTTTCTGTACTAATAATATTATCTGCCGCCATTACTTGCTTTTGTTCTCTTTGATTAGCAATCACTATTGAAGTAATAATTACACAAGCCACAATGATGGCTACACTAGCCAATCTCCTTCTCCTTTTTCTAACTATAAGTTTCTTTCTTTTCTCTCTTATACTGAGTATACTTCCCTCACTCGTACCAGTTCTCCTCTCTTTATTTATCACTGTAACACTCCTCAACTTTCGTAAAATATTCTATGCCCTAATTATATTGGGTTATGATGTATTAAAAGTTATCAAATAGTTACATACCATAATTTTTATCTATAATAATTGTAATTTCTACATATTTTTCTTTATCAAACAAAGCATCAACTAATTTATACAAATCTAATTACTTCATTTTTACAGAATTAATAGCACAAAAAAGGGACTATCCATTTACTGAACAATCCCTTTTTATATTTTTATCTTATTTTAAATTTTTATTTCCATCTTTATCTATAGCAACTAAAGTATCGATCTCAATATAATTAGATTTTTCATTTTTCAGTCCAACTTCTACGCTAAAATTAATTAATTCACCATCTTTTATTGTATAAGTATAGGTCTTTCCATTTTCCCATTTATAGTTATAAGTTTCATATTCTAAAGCATTAAATACAACAGGCCCATCCTTAAGTTGTTCATGTCCACTAACATGAATGAACCATTTATAACCTTCTGGCATATTTTTTGGTATTGTGAAAGAAATAGTTTTTGATACTTTATCATAATTTATTGTGTTTATAAGACTGTTTACAGCTTCATAACTTTCATATTTATTTTTAGCAATATTGCCATCTTTATCAATATTAACTATCATATTATTTATTATATCATCAGAAATATTTTTATTTATCATTCCAACTTCAATACTGCAATTAATCAATGAATTTTCTTTAAAAGTATATTCATATTTTTTACCTGGTTCCCAAGTATAATTATAGCTCTCATCTTCAAATAAGTGAAAAACACCAGGCCCACCCTGAAATTGTTCATGTCCAGATATATGCACAAACCACTTATATCCTTCTGGTATTTCTTTTGGTACTACAAAACTTAATGTTTGGTTCTTTGCATTGTAACTTATAGAATCAACAAATGTATTAACACCCTCTTCTACTCGTCCGCTAAAATTAATATTTCCATTTTCATATTTAATTGTGTTATTAGTAGTACTTGCATAAACTGTTGGTGTAGCACCTGTTCCAACACAAACTGCTGCTATTGCAAGTGCAATTACTCCTTTAAATAATTTACTGTTTTTTTTATAATTAGACATAAGTAAATTCCTCCTTTTATTTCTGTTTTACTTCCAAAAATTGATTAAGAAAACAATTTAATATAAACTATCCTACACAGACTAAAATAAGTTTCTCTCATTTCTCTCTTTAACTAAATATACCTCCTGACTTAAATCAAATATAATCTTTTTCGTTTGCCATATACACAACTCATCTTTAGCAATAATTTCTATATTCTTATTATATAATGTGCTAATTTATTAAAAGTTATCAAATAGTTACGGGATATAAATTATTTATATATTTTAACTTGACTTGTGCATTAATTCGAGAAATTTTTCTATGGATACAAATCCATAAATTACTTCAACAAAATTTTACAAAAAAATAGCATAGATGCCTCAAATATGTTAGGTTTAAGTTGCAACACCAAACCTAAGGAGGTTAATCTATGCTGACAACAATATTAAACCAAAATGAATCAATAAACAACTATATTTTAGAGTTAAATCTACCATATTCTTCTGCGTT
>NZ_LZZM01000016.1 GCF_002006345.1 Clostridium puniceum | reverse complement strand
GATTATCTTTTATAATAACCATTTGAATCACCTCACAAAATAAATCTAGATTTATTTTGTGCAAACTCATCGAATAATATAAAGCTGTTTTGCCAAGCTATGAATTTTATTAATTAGAACTTATATAGATAAATATCTAAAATATGAGACTGAAATATTGAAGTTAACAAAAGATTATATGAAAGATCTAAAAGATGATGGGATAAAAGATATTATGAATGAAGACGTGGCAGAAGCTCCTAATAAGTCTAATTATATTACAACTGATGTTAATGGTAATTCAACTTTGGATTCTGGTACATATGCGTTAAACTTAATAAGTTATGAACAACAAGAACTAACCTATTACGTTAAGCTTAAATCTTATGAATCTTATTTAGATGGTAAATATAGTTATGATGAAGCGCAAGTTAAATTAGATGATACCGAAAAGAGTATTAAAAATGCATTAAAAGAAAACTATTCAACACTTCTTGATTTAGAAAATAAAATAGATACTTTAAAAGAGCAGGTTAATTCAACAAATACAAAACTTAAATTTGCAAATGCTCAAGTAGATATGGGGTTAATGCTTAAAAATGACTATTATAAACAAGTTGTAGCAAGTGAAGATTTAGATACTTCCTTAAGAAAACTTATCTACACCCATAATAATCTAAGGGACAGTATACAAGAACCGTGGATATTAAGTAACTCATAAAGTTCTTATTGAATAAACAAGAAATAACGGAAAAAATGGGATGATAAATGATATTACGTTATTGTAACAGTGTGAACACAAGGAGGATATATGAACAAGAAAATATTGGCTATTGGGTTAGTGCTTTTAAATTTTGCTACATTGACTGGTTGCAGTAGTAAAACAGAAACAAAAACAGATATAAAAACTTATCCAGTAAAAACTGTAGAACTTAAAGAGGAGAGTTATCCAAGTTCATTGGAATATGAAGGGTTAACAGGGGGAAGTGAAGTTAGAAAACTTTCATTTAAAAGCTCTGCAAAAGTTGCAAAAATATATGTTTCAAAGGGCCAACATGTGAAAAAAGGAGACAACCTTGTTGATTTAGATAAAACAGATTTAAATTTTGCAATGGAAGGAGCAAAAGCTCAAATGGATGCAGCTTCAGCACAATATGACAAAGCTGTAAATGGAGCTCAAGCTGAAGATATAAATAAAGCACAAATAGCAGTAAAGAATGCAGAGGATAATTATAATTACTGTAAAGATTTATATGATAAAAATGTTAATTTATATCAAATGCAAGCAGTTACAAAGCAACAGGTAGATGATCTTAAAATAAAACTAGATAGTAGCGAAAGTGCTTTAAATAGTGCAAAGGAAACTTTAAATCAGCTTCAAAATGGAACAAGAGGAGAAGATAAACAAGCGGCACAAGCTCAATTAAATACTGCAAAGGCTAATTATGATTCGAAAGCTAACTTAGTCCAAGATGCTTCTCTTACAGCAGATGAGGATGGGTACATAGTTGACGTTCTTTGTAAAGAAGGAGAAATGCAACCTGCGGGCAATCCAGTTGTTTTAGTTAGAAGTGAAAATCAAGTTGTAACTATAGGATTATCTGATGATGATGTAAAAAAAGTACAGATAGGAACAAAAGCAAAAGTTAAAATAGATGATAATACTGTTGATGGAGAAATTATGAACGTAGTTCAAGCTGCTGACAAACAAAGTGGAACTTATAGTGCAGAAATTAAAATTTTAAATCCAATAGATAACGATAAATTTTATATAGGCCAGTCAGTAAAAGTTAATATTAGTGAAGGTGAAAAGAATGGAATATGGATTCCTATTAGCAGTATCTTAAATGATGGAGAAGACTATGTCTATGTAATAGAAGGTGGACGTGCTGTAAGAAAAAATATAACTTTTGGAAATACTAATGAAAGTGAAGTATGTGTAGATGGGCTAAAAGCTGGAGATAATCTTGTAAGCGAAGGTATGAAAAATATAAAAGCTGGATATCAAGTTTCAGTGGAATAAAGGAGTATGAATTATGGGATTGATTAATGGAGCTATAAAAAATAAAAAAATAGTATTATTTCTAGTAGTTATAGCTATTATAAGTGGTTTTTACTGTTATTATATTATTCCTAAGCAGGAAAGCCCAGACGTTTCATCTCCAGCTGCAATGATTACAACTGTTTATCCAGGAGCTTCTCCCAGTGATATAGAAAGTTTAGTTACAAAAAAGATTGAAGAAAAAGTAGAAGAAATAGATGGTTATGATTATTGTGAATCGTATTCTGAAAATAGCGCATCTATAGTTATTGTTGTACTAAATAATGATACAGACAAGGAGAAAGCATGGCGTGATTTAAGAGACAAAATAAAAGATTTAAAAGCTGACCTTCCAGATGGATGCCAAGATAGTCAAATAAATACGAAACTTACAGAGACTGCAGGTATGATAGTAAGTGTATCAGGTGATAATTATTCGTATGAGCAGTTAGGAAATTATGCAGATGATATAAAGAAAGAGTTAAGTAATGTTAGTGGAATTTCCAGATTTGATATAGAAGGAAAACAGGATAAACAAGTAAAAGTAGATGTGGATTTTAGTAAAATAAATAAATATTCCGTTTCTCTTGAGGATGTATGTGGTGTATTAAAGGCACAGAATATAGAAATTCCATCTGGAAATTTAGACTTAAGTACTGGAAAAATAAAAGTACAGACCCCTGGCAGCTTTACATCTATTCAAGATATAGAAAATACAATTATAAATGTTTCTAAGGATACTGGACAGACCATAAAGATTAAAGATATTGCCAATGTCCATATGGATTATGATGATGATTCTAATTATAAATATACTAATAATGGAGAAAATGCAGTATTACTTTCAGGTTATTTTCAAGATAATAAAAATATAGTTTTAATAGGTGATGATGTACAGAAAAAATTAGATGAAATCAAGGAACAATTACCTAAAGATTTAAAAATAGATGAAATTACATTCCAGCCTAAAGATGTAAATAAATCAGTTTCTTTCTTTATGGAAAATCTTAGAGATGGTGTAATTCTTGTAGTAATAACTGTTCTTATAGGGATGGGCTTTAGAAATGCAATGGTAGTTTCAGCAGTAATTCCTATATCTATTGCTATGTCCTTTATTGCCATGAATGCTTTTGGAATAAAAGTCCATCAAATGTCTACAACTGCACTTATAATAGCTCTTGGAATATTAGTAGATGATGCAATTGTAATTGGAGATGTGGTTCAGGTTGGAATTGATCAGGGGATGTCAGGAGATGAAGCGGCATTTAATGGTATAAAGAAATTATTTGTACCTGTATTTACTTCTACGCTAATTATTGTAGGTGCTTTTTCACCACTTTTAAATATACCTGGTGCGGTTGGGGAATTTATGAGAACTTTGCCCCAAGTAGTAATGATATGTATAACTTGTTCGTATATATCAGCACTATTTATAACTCCTGTCATGTCATCTCTGTTTTTTAGAAAGAGTAAAAATGTTAATAAAGAAAGTAAAATCAGAAAAATGTTCCGAGGACTTTTAACTTATGGACTTAAACATAAAATAAAGGTTATTATAGCTGCTATATGTGTGTTTATAGTGTCTATGGGATTAATGAAAATGCTCGGAATGCAGTTCTTCCCTCATGCAGATAAAGATATTATTTATATAGATGTTTCTAATGAAAAAGTTGACGATATAGATAGCACAAGTAATTTAGTAAAACAGGTTGAAGACGTCTTAAAATCACAAGAAGAAGTTACAAATTATACTTCAGCCATAGGTGGTGGTATGCCTAGATTTTATATTACTTTACCTACTGTAGCGCCATCAAAAGATAAAGCTCAAATTATGGTTAAGGTAGATATAGAAAAAAACAAGAAATTTTCTTCAAGAGAAAAATTAGTTGAATATTTACAAAGCCAATTAGATAGCAAAATATCCGGAGGTACTACATCAGTAAAGCTTTTGGAGCAGGCACAGCCAATAGGAGCACCTATTCGTTTAAGGCTTACTGGTGATGATTTAAATAAAATTTATGTTGCTTCAGATCAAATTCAAGAAAAGTTGAAAGATATTAAAGGAACATTAAATATAAGAGATGATGCAGCAAAGAAGACATATGAATATAAAGTGAATATAGATAGTACTGAAGCCATGCAGCATGGTTTGTTAAAATCTGATATTTTAAAACAGATAAACATTGCTTTAAAGGGATATAACAGTTCTGTGTACAGAAAGAATGGCAGTGATTATAATATATTAGTTAAAACTAATATTGCATCAGTAGAAGATCTGAAAAATTTACAAGTAAAATCAAGCGTTACAAATAATAAAGTATTGTTATCAGAAGTAGCAGCTATAGATTTAGATTCACAGTTAGATCAAATAAAGCATTATAAGAAGGATAAAACTGTAACAGTATATAGTGATGTTAAAACAGGTTATAACTCTGTTAATATAGAAAATGCTTTAAACCAAGAATTAAATAAAATGGACTTAAATGGTGTAAATGTTCTTTATGATGGAGAAAAGCAGCAAATACAAAAGAATTTTACAAGCCTTGGGCTTGCAGGAGTTCTTTGTATGGTAATAATCTATGTAATTTTATTTGTTCAATTTAAATCTTTCATACAACCGCTTACTATAATGTGTTCGCTTCCATTATCATTAATGGGAGTAGCAATAGGGCTTCTAATATTTAGAATGTCCATATCACTAACTGCTGTAATGGGAATAATAAGCTTAATTGGAGTAGTTATAAGGAATGCAATACTGCTTGTGGAATATATAATTGATGGAAGAAAGGAAGGTCTTTCAATAGATGAAGCATGTATACATGCTGTAAGCCAAAGATTTAGACCAATAATACTAAGTTCAACAGCGACTATTACAGGACTTATCCCTCTTGCATTTTCTAAGAGTGCATTATTTGGGCCTATGTCTGTAACTATAATATTTGGACTTGCATCGGCTACTTTCCTTACATTTATAGTTGTTCCAGTAATATATTCTTTAGTTAATACTAAGTTAGAAGAGAGACAAATAAAGAAAGATAAAGCTAATATTGAGTCACAATAATAAAAATAAGAAGTATCAAAAGAGATGCTTCTTATTTTTTAAGCAATAAACTTGTTACATAAGTGAGAAAAAATTGTTATCACTTGCTACTAATACGGTGAATTAGTGCGGCTGAGCAAGGTTATGTAAGTTAAATGGTGGAAATCCATTCCAAAAAGATTAAGTCAAATCATTCAGTAGCGAGTCATGGAGATAGATAGGCATCCATGAGGTCAATGGAATATATAAAGAATATTTCGAAGGAACAAAATAATGCAATATCTTATAATAGAAATGCATTTGACAATATCGGATCAGCAACGAATTCAATTATTAATAATATTTACAATAACATCATATGTTAAAGCTCTTTTACTTGGTGACGATGAACTATATTTAGGTCTTGATGTTATATCATCAATAATATCAGTTTTTTCTATTTCAGCTAAGTTTTCAGTCACATTCAGTAGCTTAGATGAAATAGTTTTTTATTCAAATTTATCACCTTCCGCACTTCCTCTTATACATAATAGTATTACCCAAATATTATTTGTATAAAAGGTTTGGAAAATTCTAGCGGACAGGTTTTTAATTATTATTTGATACATTTATAGTTTATACAATACAAAAGTAGCAGTAATTATTCAACAGACGTAAAATAAGGAGGTCGTTGTTATGAGCTTAAAATACAAAGCTTATCCTCATAAACAAAGTAGCTTTATAAAAAAGTTTATTTTCATACTGGGATAACTCGACACAACTTATGTAGAATTATGTCAGACAATAAAAAATATGTCTATTCAAAAGTCTGTAGGGATGATTACGTCCGCTCGGGCTTTTTTCAGTTCTTAAAAAATTCTCCTAAATATAGTATTTTCTGCAACAAGTATCAGCCTCCTGGTGAGAGTCAGTGTGAAAGAGGGAAAGAGAAGAAAAATTTTCTCTTTATTCACTGGCCGGGGAAGGGGGGAATCTCTATGAAGTCATTTTCTTTGAATAAATTACCACTTGAAAAACTCAATCATCAGATACAGGATGATTTTCAGACAACCATCCAATTTCAATTTGATTATATGGCAAGAAAAGTAATGATATGTACTCAAAGTAACTGTCGCCGATCTATTGGTAGACGTAGCAGGCATGAGTGCCTTTTTTCGGAAATATCAGATTTGGAATTGAATAAACTGCAAACTTTCGATACATACCATTTGGATAACCAGATGTATGAAATCTTATCACTGGATGTGGAAGTTACTGACTATCAAATTGCAAAGGCACTAGATATTTTGTCAAAACGCAAGCGTGATATCATTCTGATGTTTTATTATCTAGAAATGTCGGATGAAGAAATCGCAGAAGAATTGGCTGTAAACCGTAGTACTATATATCGTAACCGGACTAGTGCATTAGAAATTATAAAAAAACTATTAGAGGAGGAGCTATGAAAAAAAGAAAGAAGTTGATTTCCTTTCATATCATAAAAGCAGCAAGTGATGGTGATGCTGTGGCAATACAGTATATATTGAAGCATTATGAGGGTTATATCGCCAAGCTTTCTACAAAGGTGCTTTCTGATGAATGTGGTGACGGATATTACTTTGTGGACAAGTCTATGCAGGAGCAGCTTACTACAGCCCTGCTACAAATGATTTTAAATTTTAGAATCTAACATCCTTATTGGGCGCAGGGCGACATCCCATACGCCCTAGTTTAGAATTTGTCATTCTATCAAAGCATATTGTCTGTTCAGTATGCGCTGACAGGCTGACAAAGCCTATTTTGATTTTTGACAAAGAAAGCGCCATCAGTGGTGCAGTATATAAAGCAATCGGATACATTCAATATGCAGAGAGCCAGCGGGCTGGAACGCCATGACCAATGAAAGGAGGGACAAAAAGTGAGCGACTATGACAGCGATCCGCAAGTAACCTGTGGCAAGGTTGCTGCCATGATCTGTATATTGGAATAATGATACTCCTGCCTTGAACGTCTGCACGGCATTGGGCGGTACACCCATAAGTATGGGATAAGGTGAAAGTCCTGTGGAGCTTGCCAGAGCCGTTTGATTTGCTGATTTTTAATAAGATAGATATTTGATTATATATTAAAGAGTTATTTATTAAATAATATTTTGATATGTAATTAAATAGTTTATGAAGGGATGTGTACTGTGATTATGGAGGCAAATATTAATGAAAACAATGCATATTGTCTATTGTTTAGAGAATATCCTGATGTAGTAAATATTAAAGAGATGTGTGAAATACTTGGGGGAATAAGTATTAAAACTGGATATAGAATTTTAAAAGAAAATAAAATTAACCATTTTAAAATAGGAAGAGCATATAAAATCCCTAAAATTAGCATACTTATATATCTGAAAGTAATTCAAGAATCAAGTATATACATGATTTAACACTTAATTTAGTGCTTTAAAATCTTGAAAGCAATCAACGCATAAGATATAATAAAGATGTCAATGGTAGGGTGATAAAAATTGTTACAAAATGGAGGGAATAAATATGGTAGCAGGTCACCTACAAGAAAAAAAAGGTTATTTTTATATGGTATTAAGTTATAAAGATTTAGATGGAAAGAGAAAAACAAAATGGTTGCCAACAGGTCTTTTAATAAAAGGAAATAAGAAAAAAGCAGAAGCAATGTTGATGGAGGCAAGAAGAAATTTTAAAATTATTTCTGAAATTGAAGATGAAAATATTTTATTTTCAGATTTTATGTTAAGTTGGTTAGAAATGATGAAAAATAATATTGAGGTTACAACATATGCATCATATTCTAACTGTGTAAAAAAACGTGTGGCACCTTATTTTAAGGAAAAGAAAATATTATTAAAAGATTTACAACCCAAACATATTCAAGCATATTATCAACATGAATTAAATGATAATAAGATTAGTGCTAATACAGTAATTCATTATCATGCTAATATTAGAAAAGCACTACAATATGCGGTAAAGATTGATATGATACCATCGAATCCAGCAGATAAAGTTGAAAGACCTAAAAAACAAAAATTTGTTGGTAGTTTTTATGATGGAGAAGAAATTAATAAGCTATTTGAAGTGGTTAAGAATAGTAAAATAGAGCTTGCAGTTATGTTAGCTGCCTTTTATGGTCTACGAAGAAGTGAGATAGTTGGTTTGAAATGGGATGCAATTGATTTTAATAATAAATCCATTACTATTAAACATACAGTTACAGAAGTTTCTGTTGAAGGTAAAGTGGTTATAATAGAAAAAGACAGAACTAAAAATAAAGCAAGTCATAGAACATTACCTTTAGTACCACAATTTGAAGATTTACTTTTAAAAATAAAAGAGCAGCAATATATAAATAGAAAGATATGTAAGAGTTCTTATTGTAATGAATATCTAAAATATATTTATCTAGATGAAATAGGACAGCGTATCAAGCCAGGATATATTACTCAACATTTTCAAATTGTACTTGCTAAAAATAATTTAAGGAAAATAAGATTTCACGATTTACGACATAGTTGTGCAAGTTTATTATTAGCAAATGGTGTGAGGATGAAAGAGATTCAAGAATGGCTTGGGCATAGTGATTTTTCAACAACAGCAAATATTTATGCTCATCTTGATTATAGTACAAAAATAGCATCAGCCAATGTAATGGTAAATTGTTTAAATGATAAAAAGTTCTCTCGCAAAGTAGGAGAGAACTTAGAAGAAAATACAGAAAATAAAAAAAGCCATATTGCAAGATAAGTCAAGCAATACAGCAATTTACTAACATAAGCTATGGTGCCGCTAGCCGGACTCGAACCGGCACGGTATCACTACCAGAGGATTTTGAGTCCACCACGTCTGCCATTCCATCACAGCGGCAAGTAATATTTATTTTTAATTCTCACTGTTCATACTCTAGATATTGGAGAGAACAACAGGAGAGAACTAACTATTAAAATTTTTAATTTAGCATTCTAAGAATGGCTAAAATACAAAGCTTACAGACAATATACACACCTAGATTCACATCATGACGAACTCGATTTTGAGTCCACCACGTCTGCCATTCCATCACAGCGGCATGTAAACTGACAAAAATTATTTTATCATGTATTAGAAAATATTTCAACACTTATTTTTGAAAAATTAAATTCTTTTTGTGAAAATATACTTTAATGCCAATAAATTCTCGAAATCCTTCCCTAAAATTTTACCTAATTAAAGCTAATTAAAGGTTTTTATTCATTTCTAGTGTAGATTTTCAAATAAAAATGTATAAATTTTTAAATAAAGGTTGTTACAAATCAAATCATTTGCTAGAATAGTAATAGGGTAAATGCCCCAGTGGGTTATTTTATGCCCAACTACAATATTAAAATGCTTAGAAATAAGATTTGATAGTGTAATTATCTATTTAATTTAGGGAGGAGCAAAAATATATGATGTATTCAAAAGAAGTTGAAGAAATGTGTGTACTTGCTAAAGGTCCTAATCACGGACCAGCGCCAATTCCTGCAGAAGGAAAATGGGTTCAATCTAAAGAAGTTACTGATATATCAGGATTAACTCACGGTATAGGTTGGTGTGCGCCACAACAAGGAGCTTGTAAATTAACATTAAACGTTAAGGATGGTATTATTCAAGAAGCATTAGTTGAAACAATTGGATGTTCTGGAATGACTCATTCAGCTGCTATGGCTTCAGAAATTTTACCAGGAAAGACTATATTAGAAGCATTAAACACAGACTTAGTTTGTGATGCTATAAACACAGCGATGAGAGAATTATTCTTACAAATCGTTTATGGAAGAACTCAAACTGCATTCTCAGAAGGTGGACTACCTATCGGAGCAGGTCTTGAAGATTTAGGAAAAGGTTTAAGATCTCAAGTTGGTACTATGTATGGAACTTTAGCTAAAGGACCTAGATACTTAGAAATGGCAGAAGGTTATGTTACAGAAGTTGCTGTAGATGAAGATAAAGAAATCATTGGATATAAATTTGTTAACTTAGGAAAGATGATGGAAAGTATCGCTAAGGGAGTAAGTGCTAACGAAGCATTAGAACAGGCTAGAGGTCAATACGGAAGAGTAGCTGATGCTGCTGAATTATTAGACCCAAGACATAAATAATTATTTGTAAAGGAGGAATTTTATTATGGCATTATTTGAAAGTTATGAAAGAAGAATTAACCAAATCACTCCAGTATTAGAAAAGTACGGAATGAAGACATTAGAAGATGCAAAGGCAGTATGTACAGAGATCGGAATCGATCCATATACAATTGCAAAAGAAACTCAACCAATCGCATTTGAAAACGCTGGATGGGCTTACGTTTTAGGTGCTGCTATAGCTATAAAGAAAGGTTGTGTTAAGGCTGCTGATGCTGCTGAAGCAATTGGAGAAGGATTACAAGCATTTTGTATCCCAGGATCTGTTGCAGATGACAGAAAAGTTGGTTTAGGTCACGGAAACTTAGGAGCTATGCTTTTAAGAGAAGAAACTAAATGTTTTGCATTCTTAGCAGGTCACGAAAGTTTTGCTGCTGCTGAAGGTGCTATTAAAATAGCTGAAAAAGCTAACAGAGTAAGAAAAGAGCCTTTAAGAGTTATCTTAAATGGTCTTGGAAAAGATGCGGCATTCATTATTTCAAGAATTAATGGATTCACATATGTTCAAACTCAATTTGACTACTACACTGGAGAAGTTAAAGTAGTTAAAGAAAAAGCATACTCAAACGGAGAAAGAGCTAAAGTAAGATGTTACGGTGCTGATGACGTTAGAGAAGGTGTTGCTATCATGCATATGGAGGGGGTTGACGTATCAATCACTGGTAACTCAACTAACCCTACTAGATTCCAACATCCAGTTGCAGGAACATACAAGAAAGAATGTATAGAACAAGGTAAAAAATACTTCTCAGTAGCATCAGGTGGTGGTACAGGAAGAACTCTTCACCCAGATAACATGGGAGCAGGTCCAGCTTCTTACGGTATGACTGATACTATGGGAAGAATGCATTCAGATGCACAATTCGCAGGATCATCATCAGTTCCAGCTCACGTAGAAATGATGGGATTAATCGGAGCAGGTAACAACCCAATGGTTGGTATGACTGTTGCAGTTGCAGTTGCAGTTCAAGAAGGAATGACAAAGTAGTTGAAGTTGTTGTTCCTTAATAAAAAAGAACTGAACGAAATAAAAAAGTTCTGAATACAAGCCCAATGTAAGGTTAAAATTTAACCAAGCGTTGGGCTTTTTTTGTCCCCAAAAATTAAACCACAAAATCTTGCCGTACCCCCCTCGCTACGCATAGCCGACTGCACCCAACACATTGCAATCACACATCTTAAAGCAAATCACCCAACTACAAATATTCAGTGAAAAGAAGAAGAAAAGAGGAAAAAATACCGAAAAGGAATAGAGAAAAAAGAAAGAAAATCGTTCAGAACTTTATTATCACGGAGCCTGTGGATAACCAGAAAAAATGGGCTATTTTCGTTCAGAACTTTATTATTAAGGAAGAAAGAGGAAAAAGGGGATGAAGGTAGATGGAATAAGGGATTGAAGGGGATTGGGGGTGTTAAGGAGTTTTTTATCAAGGAACAAGTTATGAAGAATAATAAAAAACATCCCCATCTATCATTCAAAATCCCCAAACTCATAATAAAGTTCGGGAAAAATAGATAGGGAATACGCCCCGCAGGGAGTTCTTAGGAACAAAATGCGGGGCTTTTTTGCGTTCAAATCAAGCAAAAAATCAAATGAAATTTCCAGTTCTAAAGCATGAAAAAGTTGCGGGATTTATGCCTGTATCTATTCAAGCTTTTATTCTTATACATCTTAAAGTATTGTCTTTGAGGGAGGGATAGAAGTGAGAGTAAACCGAAGCGAAGCCTTGCGTTATGTACATGTTAATATGAAAGTGGTTCTTTCCATAGTTAGTTGAACTTCTATTTAATCTGATATATTATTATAGAGATTTATTATTTTGAAAGTAGGATTTTTAATGGATAACTTTATTAAACTTTTAGATAAAAACCTTAATTTTAT
>NZ_LZZM01000015.1 GCF_002006345.1 Clostridium puniceum | reverse complement strand
ATAAATCCTTAAAAATCTCATAAAATCTATAGCATTCATTTACTTCGATAACATTATCTTCTGGCAATGAAGTTAAATTAAGATATTCAAAAGCAAGTTCCATATAAGGACTACGTATCCCAGCTTGCATAAATTTCAAACTTTTCCTAGGAATATTTTGCTTATCCGCTTTTAATAATATATCCCAAATGTAATTCATGTTAATTTCCCTTCACATTCATATTCTGGATAAAGATATTGAATTTCTAATACTAGAAAGCTTTATGAACAGAGCTTGTTAGTTATTCTTCCAATCTCTGTAAGGGATCAGACTACCTACAAAAACTAGAACAGTTTTTGTTGCTATTTTAAACAGCCATAAATATTTCAAAAGAAAAAACAGATAAGATTTAAAGTAATTTATCTCATCTGTTATCTTTATTTCCATATTATTTTGAGCTTGTACTTGAAAAATTTTAGTTCTCGGAGGTACTAATCGGCAGTTTACGAACGACTTACTATTAATCAACAAAAAAACTGCAAATCCATTTCTGAAATGAATAATGCGATATTTCAATCTATTATTTATTTTTATTAATTCGTAATACAATACATAAGGTTTCAACATTAAATAATCTTTCTATTAAGTTTACTGTTTTTATACCAATTAAAATATCAGTTTATTTCCTTAACTTTTTTATATTTTATGAGCAAAATTATCGTACTTATTACATCTAAAATAAAGCACAATTATAAAAAATATGGAATATATCCAAAATTTATCACTTTCATATTTTTACGTAAGGAATTGTATTCTCTATTTTTGTATAGTCGGCATGTATTAATAGCATTTTTTACAAAATTCATATACTTTTCTCCTACAAGATTTTATATCCGCATTTAAAACGTTGGAATATTTCTTAAATTTTACCATTAAAAACACCTACTTTTAAGTCTACAAACGGTATTAACTTATACTCGAATAATATACCTGAACTTGCTATTTCGTAGCATCTGGGCGATAAATACCCGCACACTTTGTCTTGTCTCCCCCCCAATCAAACTCTTTGTCTTCATCTGACTCCTTAATTATTTGCAACATATAAAGCCCAACATTATCAGGATTTTTAGTGTCAACTATCTGGTCTATAAAAAACACTATATACGTATCTTTATCCGTTGTAACTATATACTCACAATCCAATTCACTTTTCTTTTGACCATCCTCTACTAAATCCTTACTTGGTATTGTACCATTATCTCTTGATTTCATCTTGCCTTTATAAAACTCCATTATATAATCAATACCACCATCAATATCCTTTGCCTCTTTCAATGCATTAGGAGCAAACATTTTTTTTAGCGCCTCCTTATCTTTATTTTCCAAAGCTTCTATGATATTCTGAAATCGTATATCCGCAATTTTATTATCGTTGCTGGCATTTAAATCAGACAATCTCTTTTTTAGCATAGACTTGGAAGAGCTACACGATAATAATCCTAAAGAAAGTGCAATTATGATTATAAATAATATTAATCTCTTAGTATCCATGATTTTCTCCCTTTTAATTAAATTTTGTTTTATTAGAAACCCTTTATTGCAGTGCAGTTGTTTCAAGCTCAAGCTTTGATACTACTACACCACACAAATCTATTCAACATCTTACCATATATACTTAGCAATATGGTTTTCAGTGTCAAATGTCCACATTGACGAAGTATGATATTTTTTATAAAAAGCCTCCCATATATCTAAATGGTCCGAAAAATCTATACTTCCATATGAAGTAAGATTTGATGCTTTTTCATTCTGATACTCAGGATTGAATCCAGTACACCACCAATTTTTATCTTGAGGCTTCCAATCATAAATTGTGTTTCCTTCCTCATCTTCTAAACGTAAGGTCATTGGCATTGAATCTTCAATATCACAATCCCACCAGGGCTATCCGCTTTTATATAATAATAAGGTGCTTTAAACTCTCTCTTAGGTGCAATATCATCTAATGTAGGTAATCCTGCTTCTTTTCTTACTTCTGGAGAACCACCTTTAAAAGTAACATCATCAAGTTTTGAAATATCTGTTTTTCCAACTGCAATTGTATCTGTTTCAGGAACGTTCCACTCTTTGCGTAATAAATCTAAATCTTCTTTACCTAGTTCTATTTTAGCTTTACCTGCCCCCTCAGTACCACTTTTAATCTCATTCTTAACTTTCTTAAATTCCTTAGCAAGCCTACCCAAAGCCTCATCAGCATTACCCAAATTACTTCCAAGTACTACTGGTCTTGGACCTTTTTGCATATTGCTCAATGCTATTTTAGTGTTCTCTGATATTTCAGATGATATCTTATTAAATGCTTTTTTAGCAAATGGTGATGCTTTCTCAAATAATTTTCCTGCACCTTGGAACAATCCACCTGTTGCTGCCCCAATACCTGAGTCAAATAATACAGTTCCCCAGTTTATACTCTCTCCATTTAAGGTTTGTCTTAAGATGCTTTCAAATTCATTTGTTACTCCACCTAAAAGCATTTTTCCACCTAGTGCTTCTGTTGCTCCAAATGGTCCAAATATTGCACCAGATACTGCTCCTATAAAAGCTTCTCTTGCACCTGCCGAGACATAGGCTGACATGTCACTTACTTCTCCACTATTGTAGTCAGATATTGCCTGACTTGCAACTGCTGCTGTCCCTGCTACTGCTGCCCCAACTGCAATTGCACCTATTACTGGCGCCGCTGCTCCACATGTAACTGCTATTGCAACTGCTGCAACTGTTACAAGTGCTACCACTGCTAAACCTGCAAGAACATTAGTAGCTAATTTCCCCCAATCAAATGGTTTCTTTTCTTCTGGTGGTGGAGGTGGTGGTTCTGGCTTTGGTTCATCATCAAAGGGTGCAAAAGCTTCCCTATCACTTCCATCTTTTATTACATTTCCACCTTTAAAGTTCATATCTGTCTCTACAGAAAAGCCATTTTCTGTTCCTGCTTTTGTTACACCAATTTGACTTTGTGCTTTTACTGTTACACTTGCAGGTGTTTTTATTATTATATCATCATCTGCATTTAAATTTAAATTTTTAGGACTCTTTAATGTTACTCCTAATTTATCGTCAAAGCTTATTGTTCTTAAATAACTAAATATCTCTCACCTTCTAAAAGATGAGAGATATTTAATTTATATATTAAGATAGTATTCCCTGTATTTCAGCCATAATTGTTATATGAACTTCATAATTCAGTTTTCTCAAATTATCGACACTTTCTTTTCCACCTAAACTTAGCAATGGTTCATATCCAAAACATTCCTTATATTCTAACTCTCCGTACTTCTCTACGGCTTCAAAATATGGGTTCCATTGCCATTCTTCTTGACATTCTCCATCAAGAAAAAAATCCCACTCAATTTCTTTATCAATCCATATTCCTTTTATTCGTTGATGCCTATAATCAGCTATTACAAAACTTCCTCTGCTATTACACGTAATAATATCACCCATTCCAGTTACAAAAATTGGAATATCATCAAATGGCATAATATAAGTTTCTTCTAATAATTCCTGAACATCATCTGGATTAATTATTTTTAAATACCCATTAAAGGTTGTGCCAAATCCATACTTTTCCCATATTTCTATAACATCTGCACCTACTTTATCCTTATATTTATTTATTATATCTTCACTTACTTTTTCATATAACTTAAAATCACTAAATACTTTTTTCATATCATCATTCATGTTATTTTCCTCCACATGATAATTTAATATTTAAATAAATTTTTTCTAAATCTTTTTCCGATAAATTATTATCTTCAATATATTTTCTTACCTGCTTTTCAACATCATTAGCTCTTGATTTCCATTGAGACCCTATTGAAGAATTAATTCTTTTATCCCCCATTCCAGTTACGTTTTTAGCATTACCACCTGCAATTTGATCTGGATCATGTAATGCAGCTTGTGTTTTTATCCACTTATCAGCTTTTTCTTTTGCTTCTTTATGTGTTAATCCTTGCTTTTTATATTCTTTTATTTTTCTATTTAGTGCATCATCCCTCACTAACTGCTGCTGTGCATTTCCTTTTGGATCTCTACCACTAGGACTCTTCTTTCCTGCCTGCTTTTGTTCCTTAAGTCTATTTGCATAAGCCTCTCTATTATCAAGATACTCCTTAATTGATAATTTATTCAATCCCTCCTCTTGACCTTTTACCTGTCTTGTATATTCAGCTTTTAACTCTACATCATTATTAAATTTAGGCTTTACATTAAATTCAGGAACCTCTACAACTGTATCCATTCGCTTAGGTTTTAACTTAATTTCATTTTTAGCCTTTTTAAATTCCTTAGCAAATTTACTTGCTTTCTCAGTAATAATCCCCATATCAGTTGCAAGCACTACTGACTTTGGTCCCTTTTTCATATTGCTCAATGCTATTTTAGCTATCTTAGTATTTTCTGATATTTCAGATGATATCTTATTAAATGCTTTTTTAGCAAATGGTGATGCTTTCTCAAATAATTTTCCTGCACCATGGAACAATCCACCTGTTGCTGCCCCAATACCTGAGTCAAATAATACAGTTCCCCAGTTTATACTCTCTCCATTTAAGGTTTGTCTTAAGATGCTTTCAAATCCATTTGTTACTCCACCTAAAAGCATTTTTCCACCTAGTGCTTCTGTTGCTCCAAATGGTCCAAATATTGCACCAGATACTGCTCCTATAAAAGCTTCTCTTGCACCTGCCGAGACATATGCTGACATGTCACTTACTTCTCCACTATTGTAATCAGATATTGCCTGACTTGCAACTGCTGCTGTCCCTGCTACTGCTGCCCCAACTGCAATTGCACCTATTACTGGCGCCGCTGCTCCACATGTAACTGCTATTGCAACTGCTGCAACTGTTACAAGTGCTACCACTGCTAAACCTGCAAGAACATTAGTAGCTAATTTCCCCCAATCAAATGGTTTCTTTTCTTCTGGTGGTGGAGGTGGTGGTTCTGGCTTTGTACCTGCCTTTGGTTCATCATCAAAGGGTGCAAAAGCTTCTCTATCACTTCCATCTTTTATTACATTGGTGCCTTTAAAGTGCATATCTGTCTCTACAGAAAAGCCATTTTCTGTACCTGCTTTTGTTACACCAATTTGACTTTGTGCTTTTACTGTTACACTTGCAGGTGTTTTTATTATTATATCATCATCTGCATTTAAATTTAAGTTTTTAGGACTCTTTAACGTTACTCCTAATTTATCATCAAAGCTTATGCTAAGTGGTTCTTTTGATCCACCTTTTATGTTCACTGCACCTGGCGTCATTTCTATTTCACTGCCATGTTCTGTTCCAAAATATCTATTTGTTGTATCTGAGGTTTTTGCACAGCTGCTTCCATTTGTTCTTACACAGCCTGTAATTATTGGCTCTTCACTATTTTCATTTGGAAAATATAATCTTGCACTTGTTCCAACTATAGGCATTGAGTACATTACATTCCCGGTTGGTGGTGCATATGGGAACCACGAGGCTTCAGCTTCATTTTGTGTTTCATCTATTGTTAAATGAACTTTTACCTTTTCACCTTCTACTGCAAGAACTTCTCCTTCTAAGGATGCTCCTCCTATAAGTGAATTATAAATTTTAGTCTGCCATACTCCATTTTTTCTACACAATCTATATTTATAGATTACTTCGTCTTTTATTGCATAGGTTGAATATTGATTTACATATAATTTCTTATCTTTAATCGAGATATCATCTCCAATTTGATACTTTTCTCTACTTTCTACTTCATAATAAAAGTAATCAATATCGTTATATCCTTCCTCATATCCCCCTGCTTCATGGAATCTCTTTAAGTTCTTATAAGCCTTATAATTTGTAACATCTTCTATTTCATAGCTTCCATTACTTGGTCTTCCAAAATAAAACATATTACGTATATCAATTATATCACAATATAATTCTGAATTTAATTCACTTGCAATCCTTTTTATGAAATTCCAATCAGTTTCTTTATATTGAACTAATGGTTTTCCTATTTTCACTCCATTGCCTATGCATTGATCAAAATTATATCCTGAATAATCCTTTAATATAGTTCCAATTAGATCATCATAAGTCATCTCAGCATTTTGAAAGGACCTGCTTTTTTCTTTTATATCTAATTCAAAGCTTACTGTAAGTGCTTGTATTTCTAGATAATAAATTCCACCTACATTACTTGTCCTAACATTTTGAACTATACCATTAAATAATAACTTACTCTTACCTTCGTTTACCACATTAATATCTATAGGACTTATATCACTGCTTGTACTTATATTTTTATCTTCTTGTTCTTCATAAACAAATATTTTATCATCTGTGGAAGCATTTATAGTAGACTGAAAATTTATCGAATCATCTATTAGACATTTTAAATATAAATATCCATGCTCATTTGGTTTGTTTTCAATTTTTATATCTTCTATTTTTTGTAGCTTATAAGAAGATTTAACCCTTAATGTATGAACTGCTCCCATTTATTATTGTTCCCCTCCCTCTTGTTGTTTTTTTATTTTAACTACTCTTCTTCCTGACCATTAGTTTCAAATTTTATTTTTCCTTGATATTTGGAACATACCAGCCAGGAATCTGTTGTAAGTGCTACTTTTCCTTCAACTAAGGTATCTTCTTTAACATCACTCCACTCACCTGAAATCTGCACCAAACATTTTTTCCCTGGTGGAAGTTGATTTCCATCTTCACCTATTAAATAAATATCCTCACCTTCTTGACATTCACTGCATATTCCAAAATAACTAACATTCTTCTCTACTACATTGTCGCCTTTGTTCATCATAGGTTTCCCTTTTACATATGACCCATGACTTATTGGAAGATTTATTTTTCTTGCATGAGATCCTTTATCACATCTCATTTTAGCGCCTCTTACTATATAATAATTATCTCCATCACCCATTTTTTCACTTCCTAATTGTAATTTTTATTGTATTTTATATTCTTTTAATTTTAAGTTTCTTTAACTTCTACTCTCTCTAGTTTTATTCCCTTAAAGTTTCTTCTTAGTAAGCTTTCAGCAACATCAAGTCTTACTACAATTAATGGTTTAGAACTTTCTTTTATTTTAAAAATCTTCTTCCCATTTATCTTTTCCTTATTTAAAATCAGTTTCTTTACTACTGTTTTATTTAAATTAAGCTCAGCATTATCGCTTAGTGCATCCAGTTCTTCCACTATTGGCAAATAATAATTTTCTTGTTTATTATGAAATTGATCTATAAGTGCTAAAGTCTTAAATAAAATATCACTGTCGTATTTTTCAATGATTTCCTTCATAGGTTTTGATATTAAGAATAATTGATTGTCTAAAATATCTAAGAACTCACTTCTATCACTTGTATTAACTTTAAAAATCATTATGTCTTCTATTTTATGGGCATTTAATAAATTAATATTTCTAACATCCATTTTCTTAAATAAATCTATAATTCTTGGAGTATTTGTATATCTTTCATCCTGCTTTAATAAAAAATAATCCATAGTTTCTCCTTATTTAAATTTATATTTATTGGTCTTATGCTAATTGGAAGGATATATTATCTCTGCTTCATCCATATACTCTCCTGCTAATATAGTTATATACTTAGTTTTTTTCATATTTTCATAGGACGATGTTTCTATAAATTTCTTAACTATATCTTTTAAAAATTCAACTGCTAGAACATGGAATTTATAAACTTCCCTAAGCATTATATTTTCTATATCCATATCAGTAATATTTCTTCCATATTCTTTTTTCTTTTCTTTAAGGTGTTTTATAAAATCAAATAATGGAACATAAATAAAGTTTAAATCTATATTAATTGAATTTTCTTCCTTATCTAAAAACCAATTTTCATCATATAGATCAATTCTATATTCTCCTTTATTTTCAAGGATGCTTGTCCTTAATAATGAAATGTAAATATACTTGATTCCGCCTTTTAATTGCTTTTCTTGAAGAGTTATAGTTTGCTTACATACTTCCTCAAAAGTTATAATTAAATTTTCTTCTATTGCCGCTTTATCACTTTTATACATTTCATCAACTTCAAGAAATTTATCTACCCATTTATCTGTTACATACTTTTCTTCAAAATTAGTTAACAATTCTTGTTTATTTATTTGCTTTAACATAACTACTTCAACGCTCCTCATTTTCAGTAATTTATTTCAAAGATTATTTCTATTGGCTTTGAGTTTTAAGCGCGTTTTCCAATCATAAATATTTATTCAATCTTAACTTTTCCACCACTCATAGTTACATCATCTTGTATATTAATATTAGCTGACCCTTGAGTTAAAGCTACTCCGTTGCCACCTTGGATTGATACCTTTCCTCCTCCAGTTATTTGAATATCCTGCTTGGCATCTAAAACTATTTTTTTGTTACTCTTAACCTCTATACCTCCATCATCAGTCATTCTCATAAGTAAATCACCATTTCCTATTATCTCTACTACTCCTGGTTTCATTACTACTTCTTTTCCATACTTTGTTCCTATACTTTTAACTGATGGATCACTACGTTTTTCTGAATTACTTGATGATAAGTTAACTGAACTTATAGCATAAGAATTTTTTTCTTCATTATCTGGAAAATATAATCTTATGGCATCACCAACTTCTGGCATACAATACCAGCCTGTCCCATCTGGTGATGAATAAACTGTTGAATATGGAAACCATCTTGCAGTTCCTGCATCTTGATTCCCATCTATCTCTAAATTAATTTTAACTACATCATTTTGGGTATCTAAAATATGTCCACTTAAAGATATTCCTACTATTTTGTTATTATAAATTTTTCTTAACTTTATTCCCTTGTCATCTCTTAATACATATTTATTTGAAATTACACCATTTATAAGTTCCATTTCTGACTTATATATATAAAGACTTCTACCCTTGAAGTTTACTAAGTTATATAAATACATTATTTTATTTGTTGTTACTTCATAACTTATTAAATTCATATCGTCTAAATCATTAACATCATTTTCTGATTTAAGCTTGTATTCTTGTAAGCCTTTTTTTATTGAATAATTATATTCATCAAGTTCATATGTTGTTGAACACCCTGAATTTCCTATGGAATATTTAAGATCAGATAATTGACATTCTGAAACCACTGGTACATTAAAATGTGAAGCTAATCTCTTTAAAAATTCCCAATCTGTTTCCTTGTATTGAACTATTAGCTTGTCTATTAATGTGCCATTAGTAATATAATCTAACATTTGAATGCTGCTATATGCACTATTTACATCTGTGAAAATATCCCCATAGCTACTATTCTCATTTTGAAAACTTCTGCTTTTCTTTTTTATATCCATAAGAAAGGTTCTACTTAAAGCTTCTATTTCCAAAGTTCTAACATCATTATTTGCATTAACTTGAATATTGGTAACTACTCCTTGAAAAACATTAGTCACAGTATTTTTGTCATCCTTTACTGATATTGAGATACTTGAATCTCCATCTGCTGTTTCAACATATTTATCAATATTTTCTTCATCAATGATTCCACTTATATATAGCTTTGCATGCTCATTTAACTCTCTAGTCACTTTAAGCTTTGTTATTTTCTGAAATTTATAAGGCTCTATTAAAATATCGCCTTGAGTATACATGTATTCTTCACTCATTAATTCTCATCCCCCTTATATTCTCTTATTACTTTCACAGTATTAATAACTTGAAATCCAATATCTCTCCAATCCTTATAATCCTTATAAAGACAACTAAAAGTTCCCATTAGGGTCTTTCCTTCAAATTCAAGGAAAAACATTATGTTATATAAGAAATCATCTATTGCTGAGCTTTTAAATTCAAAGAATCCTATATTTTTAGAATCAACCTCTAATACTCCATCTTCATAAAATACATTAGCTGGATTAGTTTTTCTTATGATATTCATCATTCCATTTTTTAGCTCTTCTACACGCTCTTCATCTAATGGGCTATCTATAATATTTAAAGTTATAGCAATACTTCCATCTTCATTGCTTTTTATTATTTCTGGTCTGCTTCCTGATGGATATTTTATTTTTCTTGCTTCCATTGGCATATCCTCAAAATCTTTTGGGATATAAATTTTTAATTTTCCCTCAAAAAATTCTGTTTCTTCAAATTCATAATATCTGTTTCCAATTTTAACTGAACCACTACAAATGTCTTTCTTAGCTTCTCTCTTTTCCACTTCATTTAAAAAATCTAAAATCTTTTCATCAGCCCTTTTATCCATATTCCCTTTCCTCCTTAATTTCTTATATTTGAAAAACCATTGACTTCACTCATTACTTGTCATTGATCATTTAGCATTAATAATTGAACATTGCTAATTTCTAATCTATAAGTATCTTTTTAAACCGTCCTCCACCTCGTTGCCCATGTCCACTTGCGCCTTCTTTTGCAATTTTTAGAACATCTAGAAGATAATAATATAAATCCTCATTACTATACTCCTTCATTTCAATACCTAATTTGTATACTAAATAGCTAATTATTATTTCCTTTTGGATAGCTTCTTTACTTTGAACACACATCATTCCAAAAGATATATCCCAAGCTTCACTTAAATTACACATTAATAATTCCCTTCCAAATCTTCTTAAAATCTCTGGATTTAAGCTGCTATTTTCATAAGCTGCATAAGGTGCATATATTGTATTTACTGTGTCGTATTCCGTACTTAAATCAGTAAAATCCGTATAATTAATTCTAAGCTTTGCACCTATTCTTAATTTAAATCTGCAAATTTCCATTTCATTATCTTCAAGGTTTAAATTTTGATCTAAGTGAAATTCAGTCACATTATTTATATAATCTTTCTCTTCCTTTTCAGGCGAAAACTTTACTTTTAAAATCATCAATTCATTGTTAGGTTCATAATCAATTGATTCATCTGCTTTTAAAATATAAATAACATTGTTATATTTAATTAGCCCTTTTTTTATTTCTATAGAATGCTCCTTTACCTCTATATCACACCCAGAAATTATTCCATCTGAATATTCCTTTAACCTAATATTAAAAAATTCCCTCGGAAAATCTCTGAGTTCCTCTAACATTTCAATCTTCAAAAGCCTTCCACTATTAAAAACCGGATATCTATTTTCAAACACCTTCTCCACCTCCTAAACATCTAATCTTTTAACCTACATTCTATAATGCATAAAAGTTCCTAATTGTGCTTCGAACTCTTTTTATAGGTTCGTACTTTTTTATATGTGTTAAAGTTCTTAGTTGTGCTATCACACTTTTTTATATGTGCATATTTTGAAAAATATATATGGTAATATTCTTCACCATATATATGGCTTAAAACTTTTACCATGGCAAACCAAAAGTTATAATATATAAAGTTCAGTAACTGGAACAAATGCATGACCACTATTTCGGTATTCAAAACCTACTTAAGTCCATCAAAAAAGTTCTGTTCCCATTTATCATTTTCAAAGTAGAAGAATTTTTCTTTTCCTATATATAGTTCTTCATCTTTTCTTAAGATGGCTAGTACATAAAATCCCCATAACTCTTCTTCTTCCCATACAAAGAATTTTATTTCATTGTTTTCTATATTATCTGTTTCATGTTGATTGATATTTGAAAACATTTGTCCTATGACCTTTGCTTCAATCTTTTCTAATTCTTCTTCATTAAATTCATAATCATATTCATATTTCACATTATTATTACCATCTTTTAAGTATAATTTAAGAAGAATTCTATCCATAAATCTTGATATAAAGCCTTTATTTACTTCTCTGCCTTTTATTAATACCTTTTGTTCTCCTGTGTGAGTATATGCCGTTAATAAATATGGAAGAGTTGGCTTTTTACTTTCTATGTTTATATCAGCATATCCAAAATTTTTATCATATAAGTATTTCAAAGCTCCTTTTAGGCAAGACAATTTTAATTCATATTCTTCTTTAGTTTCTTTTTTGCTTTTATTTATTTCAATTATTCTGCCTGGTATAAATTCTTTTAAGGCATCTCTAAATATATCTACCTTACAGGATTGCCCTGTTAATTTAATAAGAGAATAATCATATAATTCATCATTTTCATATAGTTTTTCTAAGAACTTCTTTATTATGTTGTAAACATCGCCTTTTA
>NZ_LZZM01000014.1 GCF_002006345.1 Clostridium puniceum | reverse complement strand
CTTTCGGGTATTTTTTGTATAGATAACTTATTAATTGTCTTGTCTTATAAGAATTGAAGTGCTTTTTTATTATTTCTAACAAAACCTTTTGCCATGATTTTTTCAAATATGGATATGGAATATACTCAACTTGCTTCCACCACTTTGTTTTTTTATCAACAGCACCTTCAGTTACTAACGCATGTAAATGTGGATTCCATTTTAAATCTCCACCAAAAGTATGAATTACTGCAATTACTCCAACTTCATAATTAGAGCCTTTCTTTTTATTATACCAATACTTAATTACCTCGTTTACTCCATCTTGTAATTCCTTTAATAATTCTCTCTTAGAATAAAAATAATTTCTTAGACTGTGTCGATGTACAACTCTTAGAATGTTTTGTCTTTGTTTTTCAGCCCATTTCATTGTATATAATCTACCACATCTATTACAAAATTTACTTTTACATGTAAATGGAACTTTTGTGCTCTCTCCACATGTTTCACACTTATATTCTGCAAATCCATACTTAATATCACTACACTTTAAAGCCTTACTTACTGCTTCATCAATATGCTTTCGCATATATTTCGGTACCTTATTCCAATATTTATTTTTGAAATCATTATAGTTATTATTTAATATGTCTTTTACTGTTATTTTCTCTTTCATCATAATATCTATATTTTATTAGTTATCCACAGATTGTCCAACAATATAATTTCCTAGAGAATAAAAAAGTCTTGAACGAGCAAAATCCCTCTCAAACTCTCTCCCCGACTTTCATCATGCCCCATTCGAAAATTTACCATACAAATAAAGTTGTGAACGGTTTTCGTCCCATTTTGCTGGTTATCCACAGGTATTTTCGCTATTTTCCCTGTTGAAAATTCACTCAATTATAAAAAAGTTCTGAATGAGAAAACCTCTTCAATCCATTTATTTCTCTCATTTCTCATTCCTATTTATTCCAAAAATAATAATAAAGTTTTGAATAAAGCCTCTTCATTTTTTCGAAAACTATATTGTTAAAATAACCCACCCTCTAATTGCGCTCTATCTCTACTCTAGCACGTTTTGCTCGAATAATAAAGTTCTGAATGTGCACCTTGAAACGTTTGAGTTTTCAACATGGCTCAAGCCCTTGACACCTCTCCGATCATCCCCATTTTCCAAAATTAGGGGTTAAATAAAGTCGTGTCAAGAATTTTAACCTAAATCATAACAAAAAAGAATAAAAACGGAATAAAAAAAGAAATAACTCACCCCGATTAGCAAAATAAAGTTGTGTCACAAAGAGCCTAAATTAACTACATTTTTCTGCTCATGGCTACTGCCGATGCGAATGCAGTTAGAAATTTACGCTCTATTTCACATTGCTTAATCCCTCATTATTTCTGACTTCTTTTCAATTTTATTTTTTACCAAACGCAAAAAAGACTATGCATCTGAAGAGAATCGCTCCATTCTTCTTTGCATAGTCTTTCTACATACTTAACACAACTTTATTTTCCGTGACACGACTTTAGCAGTTTTGACACGACTTTTTTTTGCTGTGACATAGTATAATTTATTACCTACACTAACTAAAAAAAGATATTAACCATTTCTAGATCATGACTTAACTTACAACCTTCCATAGTAACAAATGACAGCATTTCTTCCTCTCCAAAATAAAGCCATTTATTTGATATCCTATTAAGAAAATCTTCTTTCTCCTTGCCTTCAAGTGGTTTATATAATTCCAACCTAACTTCAGCCACTATAGTATTATCAAATTTCCAATAAAGTTCTGTTTTAATATCCTTATATTTTATATTATCTTCATTAATACATGACATTAGATATTTAATGACTATTTCAATCTTATCCTTATCTGTAGTTTTTATGAATAATCTAATAAACATTTTTACTCCTTTTTATGTCATCATTAAAAAATCATCTTTTGCCAAAATCGTGAAGCAGTTCAGTTACTTATACTATTCAATAACAATATAGTTGCCTCTATTAATTTCTTCTAAAGTGATTTCCTTTAATAAAAGACCGATATTCCAATCTTTCTTTGCTGATTTTGGAATGGGTTATTTACTTATAAAGCCATAATCTATTGTAGAAACTCTTGCATATCTTATTATGTAACCTGATTCATCAGTAATAATAACATCACTATCAGGAGAAATCTCAACTGAATTTACTCGCCCACAGGCAACAACACCTCTACCATTGATAAAAAAAGTTCCTTCTACCAATAATTTAAAAAAGACTTCATCTAAATTTAATTTGTTATACTTGTCCATTATTTATCATCTCCAAATACATAAATAATCGTTAGTCCTTATTTAATATTCTTTCCATTTCTATGTTCCTTCTTTATTTTAAACTACAATTTTCAGATATCATTCCTTTAATAATAACTTACCATTTTCCGTTATATGAATTAAACTTTTAAGTTACTTATCCCAAGTATATATTTTCCATGCTTTATTTTTATGCTCAATTGTTCCTTTAACATCCGCTCTGTACTTGTTTCGTTCAAGATTATTATACATTTCGTCCATATCTTCATAATGGCCAATAGTATAATAATTTAAACTAATACATTTATTATCCCTGTATATATTAGAAAAGTCTATTAAAAGTCCTTTTTTAGTTAATTCAAGTATCTCTTTTTTTATATCTTCAGACATAGGATATATTTTCCTTCTTTTATTTGAGGAAAAACTCTCTATAATTTTATTTGTAATGATATCTTTAAATATCCACATATCTTTGCAATACAATTTACAAAACCATCCATCATCATGAGCAAGATAAACAAAATTATTATTTATTCCACTAAAAAATGGTGAATTCAAAGGTTTACCAAAATGCGATAAATATAATACTTCTGCCTTTTCTTCTGGAGTGCAGTTATTTAAATCAACTTCATTATTATAGTCTATCCAATGGAAGTTACCTAAACCATAAATATCTTCCTTTGATAACTCTAAAATATCATTTTTTCCATTGGCAGTCTCCAAGAACCAACTTCTATTAAAATTATTAGCAATATAATTTCCTTCAGTCACCAAAATATTTTCTATAATCATTGGATTATGTTTGATAAATTCTTTAAATTCCATTCCGTAATACATAAAATAATTTTCATTAAAATTTGCATTTATATAAAATACATCTCTTATTCTTCTCATTAAATTCAAATCTCCTATTACTCCACCATTTCTTATAGTAGTGCAGAATTACAATTTTTTATTATTACACCTTTTCTCTGAATAAAGCGACTTATTTTAATCTTCGCTCATTCCATAAATTAATAGGTCCTCTAATAAGATTTAACATAATTGAAATCGTCAATAAAACAGTTCCAATTATATGAGTATTATCCTTAAATAAAAAAGGGATTGCAATCACTAATAGAATAATTGATATTATTAACATAAATTTTGTTTTCATAATGTCTCCCTCTATTCTACTTGATAAAATTGTGTAATCAGCGCACACGTTATATATTACTATTACTGCTTTTAAGAATAATGTGCATATATAAATTACACTTAATTTAAGATATAAATTCCTGATTTCAGCCTAACAATTTCTTTTCCATTAATCTGAAAGTATTCCCAAGTAGGCTCATTGAATTTAAGATATTCTTTTATCTCATTTGTACCTAAGTCTACTATGCAAATCCTATCATTTCCCATGTCGCATACATATAATTTGTCATCATATGCTATTGCAAACTCTGGTAAATTAAATATCTTATCTATTACTCCACCTATTGAAACTTCTTCTTTAAAGGTATTTAGCGAAAATTTTTTTATCATATTTGAGGTGGGATATACACACCAAAGAAAGCCAACTTCATATGCTAAACTGTATATATTGTTATATGACCCCATTGATTCATTGATCCAAATCAAATTATCATTTCTATCAAACATATGAATATACGAACCCTTAAATTCCGTAACAATAACTGTGCCATCACCACACATTATAGAACTTGGTACAACTGCATCATTCTCAAAATACTTTAATATGTTCTTATAACCCCTTACCATATTTGCATTCAGAATAAGTATCCTTATCTATCTTAACAATACTATTATCAAAAGAATATCTAAAATAGCCTATTTCTTTACCTTTACTATTCATCTCATAATACAAAAAACTGTTACCTTGAGGAACTATTGACCACCCATATTTTGAAATTAATTTCATTTTGAATTCCTCCAAAAAACTTTTCATGTTTTAATACTCAATATCATCCTTATCAATCCCAATAATTGAAAATAACTCCTGCTAAATTATTAGGATTATAATATTTTAATTGCTTCAATTCACAATCATTTAAACATTCTTTTACTTCATTTGTTATTGAAGATTCTAATTCTGAAACAGTTAATATATGATAGAATTTTATGAATTCATTACTTAACATTTCAAAATCTAAATATTCATTATTAAATGAACTGATTTTTAATGCAAATGCAATAATAGGATAATGGGCATTGAGTAAAATAAATATTGTATCATTATTAATTTTAACTTTAGCAGAATAAAAGTTCTTCCCTTCTAGTTTAAAGTCAAAATTTTCTATATTAAACTTGAGGCTAGTAGCAATTTCATAACAAATTCTTTTAAATTCATCGCAACTCATAATTGGTAGTAATGCTTTATCATCTGAAAACCCAGTAATTCCTTTACCCAATAACATTAAATGTATCCTCTCCTCTAGTCTTCTATTTTAATAAAACATAATTTACAAAGTTGTACCAACTCTAAATTAGAATTAGTTTGGCAGTTACTAATAGTGTAAATTACTTATTCCTTTTATTTAATGCTTTCTGACAAATATTCCATTTCATGAATAAATTAATATCATTTATTGAATCTATAATTCTCCATTCATATTTTTTATTCTCATTCAATTCCTTTAATACAATTGGCTTAACTATATGTTTTTCTAAAATACCTTTTGTACGTGCTATATATGCAAATCCTAATACAGAATTAGCCCTAACTCCTGCATCTTTATGTTTGGATAATACTACACATAGATCTTGAGCATATTTCCAATTAGGATGATTCATACCAACAGATAAAGGAAGTTGTATTATTTCATTTATATCATCACTTTCTAATATTTTATTAATATCTGCATTAGACAAGCAATCTAATGGTTTATAAATTCTATCCATGCTTCCTCCAAAAAAATTATTTATAATATGTAATTATTGCTGTTCAATGCTGCTGGAAATCTATCAACTCACAATATTTCTGTTAGTTCACTACATCTTAATAAAATAATGGTCATAATTTATTATTAAAAATTACGATAAATGCAAAGGCCTCCTTCAATTTTAGATGTACAATAATTTGCGGGTAAATCACTATATATATTTATCAGGTATTACTGCCAAATCAAACATTAAAATTTCACTCCAATCATCAAATACAAATCCATTAAGTGGCTTCATATCACTTGCTTCATCAGTCAAATAAATTCCAAATTCAAAAAAGTACTTTTTTAATATGACCACAATATTGTTTGTAACTGATAAGAACCATTCTTTATATCTCTTTTTACAAAAATCATATATTTCCTCAGTATAAAATAAAATCTCAATGATTAATATATCATCCTTAAGATCATTAAATATCTCTTTAGACATTCCAAGTATAATAGGTCTAATATGTATTTCTGGTGAATTTTCAAACGTAATAATATTTGCATCTAAATTACAACCAGTATATACAAATCCGTTATCTTCTACTTTCCAATCAATCTCTTTAATCCAGTTATTCATTAGTCCTTGATTGAAGCCTAACTCACAGAAGAATGCATTTATTTTTTCGAGATCATTTCTAAAAGTAAACTTATTATATTTTATAAAAGTTTCAAGTTGTGAGTATTCTGGCACCACTATCACCTACTTTCCAATAAAAAGAACTAGAATAATAAATCTATTTTAAATTTTGATTTTTCTTCCTTTAAACTCATCTTCAAGAAATTCATATTCATTATCTATAGAAATGAAACCACTTTTTGAATATGATTCTTCAATACTTTTATCTATTTCTTTTGAATATATGTCAACATGTAAATTTCCATATTTACATATCATAAAACTTACTCTTTGTTTTTCGCAAATTAAATGAATGTAGGGTAATGAAGCATTACATCTTCCCAACCAAAATACAATCTCTATCATTTGTTTGAGGTACTTAAGATCCACATCAAACGCACCATAATAGTTTCTCTTTCCAACTATTTCTCTTAATTCTTTCAATGCTTTATGAACTGGTTTATAGTTGTTTTTTTGAATAAACCAATCACACTTTGTATTTGGTATAATGGTTACACTTTCTGCATTTATACTTTTAAGCAAAGAAATAAGTTTTTCTCCCAAAATATCTGAATAACAACTAATATCATTTATATTAAGATGAAGTATATTGCTAGAAACATATTGTTCTTTATAATCATTACAATTGATATCTAAAAAATCATAGTTTGTTTCAATATATTCCCTCATATCTTTCAGTTCTTCATCATCATCAATTCCATCTAATAATCCATATGAAAGTGCTTCCTGCATTGATTTAATAATATATGCTATGAAATCCTTATTTTTAAAATAATCTCTTTCTAATAAATTTATCACTTTTCCTCCTGTCAGCCATATAAAACATTTTATAATCACTCTAAATTAAATTTAATTATTTCTCCCATACTATCTAATATAATCTCATCTCCATTAAATTCTATATTATATGGCGGCTCAGCGAACCTAGTCCACAATTTTTCTCCATTATTCTTCCAACATGCTATATCTACTTCCGCCATCATAACTACATAATCCTTATATCTTAACCAACCTAAAAATCCTCCATAGTAATAATCCTCATCAATTTTCTTTATGTCTTTCAGGTTATAAACTAAAATTGTTTGACCAGCACCAATAAATAGAGTATCTGTTTCAGGTATTAATAAAAACCCTGGATGAAAACCACCTGTATTAGGTGCATACCTTTGAGTCACTGTCAAAAATGGCCAATTATCTCCAATACTAGCAGACATAAAAAATAATTCGCCATCCACATTATTCAATTCATATTCCTCATTCAATTTAGCATTTTCAACATACTTACTGTACATTTCTGGTAGTTTATATTGTTCAACATTTATTATGTATTTTCCTACATTACATTTTATCACTATAAATTTGTCCTTCCTAATTTCACTTTTCAAAATTCATCTTCATTATTTATCCATCCATATATTTTCTAATCTTCTCATATATACTTCAGGCTCATCTTCAAAAAAATTTTCAATTCCATTATCCTTTAGTATCCCTAAACTTATTAAATCTTCTATTAGTAAATTTGTCACATCATCGTAATCTGAAATCTCGTCTAATGACGCTCCTTTTAGTGAATATTCATTCTCATAGTATTGATCTGGAATAAAACTTATCTCATCACCTAAGTTTTTGAGCATGTACCAAGTAGTAATTGCTGAAGTAACTGGATTCCCTGTCAACTCATTAGCAGTATCAGCAGGAAGATGAGAAAATGTTATTTGCTCTTTTTTTGTTTTATTAATCAGATAATAACCCACACTCATATCAATTTCCTTCCTTATTTCATTTAAAATATCTTCTCACAAATCATAATTTATAAGTACTTTCTACCAATGAAATTATCTGAATCTTATTACAATAAAACTTTAGTTCTTCATTATTCTCAAAATCACTTACAATGCTAGAGTACTAGCAAATTTTTAAATGATCTACCTTTGTATTCTTGTGTAATTAATTATTAAAATTTTAAACTGTTAGATTAATATTAAATTACTAAACATCACATTTATATAATGAATGATTATATACAAAAAATTAAATTTGAATTTTCGTTTTAAGTGCTGATAGCAGCATACAATCAAAGTCTTTAAATCTTTCAATTAAGTCTCCACTTGGTTTATCAAGTTCTGCAAAACTCATCTCACAAATATCATAAACATACCATGAAATATCAGCATCTCCTAAAAATAAATATTTATGTCCAAAAGATTCCCCATTAAAATCCCATGCCTCATTTTCACTTATTAAATTACTTTCATAATCACTTGCCCCATAGAAAATTAACCCATCAAATTCAAATCCATTTTGTACTTTTAAAAATTCTTCATAATCCTTAAGCCATAAATCTTTAGAAATATTATCAGAAACCCACTTTTTTAACGTATCAATACTAACTTCAGATGCTATGTTTCTATTTACAGTCTCGTTATATTTTTTGCAAATTATATTGATTTCAGTGATATATTTAACCCATTCTTTTTTAATTTTCATAATAATTCCCCTTTTAATAAAATACACTAACCTTATTTCCAATTTATATAATCTTTTATAATTATATTTTTTATATACTCTAGTTGAACTATTAATTATCTAATGAATTAAACATCTTCACTCAGTATTTTGAACCCCTGATATTCTATTAATGCCCTAAAAGCACCAGAACCACCATAAGGCCAAGACCACGGATTAAATTCAATTCTTCCTTTTTCATTTGATATTCGTTCGCAAGATACAAAATCATATTCACCATTAGAGAATGCATCTATCATTGATTCAAAATCCCATGGATGTTGTAACTTCGGAGATGTAAATCGTTCATTTATCGGAGTTTCTTTCCATAGTTTTGCATATTCGTTAAGTTCATCAGAAGTTGGCCACCAGAATTTCATAAGAACGTCTTCTTCAAAATAGCCAATCCATTTTGAATCATTTGATATAATATTATCTTTTGCTTTCTCTTCTTTTAGTGCATAAAAAAAATCTTGTAATTTACTAAATCTATCATTATTATTAATCTCAAATTCAAAATAAAATTTTCCCATTTTTTCTCTCCTTAACAATTCATCTACCTATAAATTGATTAGTTCATCAAAAACTTTATAAAACCAAAAGTAGGTTTCATTATGTAAAATGTTATATTATTCTTCTAAGTTGTACCAATCTTCAACCTTTTTCCATGATGCTTCTTTATTTTCCCTCTCATATGCAGAGCCAATTTCACTTTTAACTATTTCTAATAGTGTAGGATCTTTATCTAATAAATAACCTACACTAACTATCCTAATATTATCTGGATTATTAGTATATTCCTCATCTTCTTCACCAGAAAACACTCTCCATCCACTATCTTCTACTTTATCTGCTTTTTCACGGTAAAGCCAGCATATAACCCCATTATTCTCCATACACTTTCTAGATACTAGTGCCTTTTTTTCTGCTATCTCAAGCCAACGTGGATCTTCTTTCTTTATAAAAGTTCTTGCAATATGCTTTGGCTCAAACTCAATTTCATCTCCAATATTTAAATCCTTTATATATACAGGAATATTAGTAAGGATACCAATGTACTTCTTACCAAACATCTTTTTCCTTGAAATCTCAACCCACATTCTCTCTGCCCTTGGCTCACCGTCCTTAGGATTAGTAAGTAAAAAATGCAATCTCACTAAATCTCCCTTTTTCTGTGAACTTCGCTCTTTTAATGATGGTATAAAAAAGGTATTTGGATTTTCCTTATTTACACTTTCAATATCTTCTAATTTCCACCCTGACATAATAATACCTACCTTAATAATAAATTTTACTTATTAATTTTTTATCTCAGCATAATCTTTTGAAATTAATTAAAACTTGTACTCTACTGGATAATCAATTTTTATAAGTTCTTCCATTGTTTCTTTTATATTTCTATCTGGATTTATTTTTTTTATCATCTCTTCTGTAATTGGTTAATGGTTAAAAACTTTTTTAACTTCCTCAATAGTCAATCTATCTCCTAATTCCCAATAATCTTTTGCCCAATCTACATAACCTTCTACTGAAAATATTCTACTAAGCATATAATCCGAACCATCATTACAACCTTCTAGAATTTCTACTTTTCCCTTTCGCCACTCCTTATGGTTCTTATCCTGCCAAATACAGAATGTCACATCATCTTTTTCAATGGCTTCATCCTCAAGTAAGTCTAATAACACCTTTGGAACATCATCATAAATTCCTTTCCAGACTTCAAAGTCTTCCTGAGCATGAGGTGATAACTCAGATTCATGATCAAACCCTTTGATAATACATCCATCATTTGAAAATACTATATGGATTGTATCTCCACCGCCATTATCAATTACTGCTAAAGAACTTTTTTCATCCCAGTTAGGATACCATGTATATACTCTTAACCAATCCTCTTCACTAAAAATCATATCAAGAGCAGACATAGAAATAAGGCTTTTTTTAATTATATCTATAGTTGGCAAATTCTTTAGTGTACAGTATGTTTCATTGAATGCATAATTCCAATTCAGTTCTTTATAATATGAAATTTCTTCCCATCCGTTTTCATTTTCAAAAGAACCTACATAAAGTATTTTTCCATCACAGATTGTCCACTCTAATCCATGTTCTACTTCCCAATCACAATCTAATTCTAAATGATAGGCTACTTTATTCTTATCTTTTGGATTACTGATTATTAAGCATGTTGGATTTATATAATTTAATACATCCCTTAATGCATTAAACTCATAAGTTTCTTCCCCGACCTCATTACAAAAATCATTACAATAGTTTATAGAATATTGACATAATTTATTTACAACCGCTTCATCCAATTTTTCTAAGTTTTCAACGCACAAATTTGCATATTCTAAATCTATATCCTCTGACATTAATACATTAATAGCCTTATTAAATAGTGTAAATTCCATTTTCCCTTCTAACCCATAATCTGTTTTGATTATATTTGTAATCATTATATTTAGTCCTCTCTTATTAATTTAAATATTCCTTCTCATAAATCTATAATTTATAATTACTTTCAGCAACTGAAATTATCTCTATCTTGTTACAATAAAACTTTATATCACCATCTTGTTCCAAATCATGCACTAAATAATTTAATGAACTCCATCCATCATCTTTAATATCAACTATGTCAAAACACACTATTTGAATAAATTTACTTCCAATGTATAAATTCATATTCTCAACTTCATAAAATCTAATTTTAACTGAATATTGCTTATTATCTATTGTAAAAATAATAAAGACAATATCTAATAGAAAAACTTCTTCATAATATTCATTGAAATCTTGATAATAATGTATTTCATATATATATTTAATATCTTGCCAAGAAAAGACCTTAACTTTTTCTTGAATATAATTGTAATTTAATATTCTTTCCATTTCCATTTATCTCCTTTATTTACAAGTCAATTTTCAAATATCATTCCATTATATAGACGTTTAAAGAATACTTTTAATGTAGTAGATTGAATTATAATATCGTCATAATCAAGTATAGACGGAATTATTATGTATTTAATTTCACTTTCACGATAATCAAAAGCAAAATACTCTCCACCACCATTACTTCCAAAAAGTATAATTCCTGGTACATATTCTGAAACTTCACAATCATCATTAACTTCAATGATTTCATGCATTTTATACATAATTAAGTACTCTTTTCCTACAAAACCTTCTCCACCGTTAAACTCTTGCATAAAATCCACATAATCAATCGGAAATTTAACCTCTAGTTCTTTTTCAACTTCTAAAATCTGGGTTATATCAATTTTTTCATTTCTATCAAAATTATCTAAATAAATTTTATATTCCTCATTCATCAGCATTTACCTCTCACACAAATGTTCTTAATTCTCTAAATACAATAGCAATTCACCATTTTCCATTATATAAATATTTTAACATTTAAGTTTGCAACATCATACTATTACTTTACTTATTCTTTATCTATCACAAAAATAAAAAGTTATGCAAAAATAAGAATTACTCTTGTCATAATGCATAACCTTTTTAATGATTTTCTTTATAAAATATTTAAATATACAAATGGAAAATAAAAAAGTTGTGAAGTAACAAAGGGGTTTCCTTCCTGACTTACGGACAGTCATTTGTATTAAGTACACTTAATTTCTAAATAATTTATATATTTCATTATAATTACAATGGTAATTAATAAAATAAAAATCTTATAATCATATATATTCATAAATATGAAATTTATTGAAGTAAAAATAATCAAACGTCCCCTTTGAACATTTAAAGGAATTATTGGTTCTTTCCAATGTTAGTTGAATTTTAGGTATTCGAGATTTAGAATTTTGCTTCTTAACAAAGCAAAACTACATCTGCCATACATAATGCGCTTAATTACCTTTAATTTATTTACACTACCTTCC
>NZ_LZZM01000013.1 GCF_002006345.1 Clostridium puniceum | reverse complement strand
ACAACTTTCGTTGTAACTTTTTGTTTTTTGCTGTCACCCTCAAGCGACTTACTTAGTTTATCACTTGATTTTGATATTGTCAACAACTTTTTTTAATCTTTCAAACTCTTTTTTCAAAAGGTTTTTCTCAGATTCTCTTAAGTTGTTTACATGTCTTAGCGACGTGTTTTATCTTAACATTTTATAGCTATCTTGTCAACATTTCTATAAAAAAACTTAATTTATATAAATAACATATGCTATAAAAAATAGCAAGTTAATATACTAGTACAATTTATGCCATATCACCTCAATAAGCTGCGCTAATCCCATTGCAAAACTTAATTTTGTTATATGATATAAACGTATTATAATTTAACTTGCTATTTTTCATCTCATAATCTAATTAATTTTATTTAATTTGAATAACTTCTAGAAAGTTTTATTTTAGAATATCTTCAATTTAATAAACTAAAGTTGTTAAATGTTACTTTATTATTGTTCTTTCCTAAGAATATTCTAAATATTTATTTTCTAACCTATTTTTTCTTCTTTATTACTAAAGGATACATAACAGATCCTATAAGAGTTTCTCCCTTTCTTATCTCACTACCTTTATCCGCAATTACATTATCTAATACTGCATCATCATCTATCCTGCTATTTTGCATGATTATGCAATCTTTGAGTTTTGTATTTTTTCCTACATATACTCTTCTACCTATTATGCAATTTTCAACAGATCCTTCAATTTGACATCCATTTGCTATTATTGAATTTATAACATTACTCTTCTCTGAATAATGAGTTGGGGCCTCATCCTTAGTCTTTGTATAAATAGGTTTATCCTCATTGAAAATTTCTTTATTTATTTTTCTATTTAAAAATCCAACATTACTATCATATAATGCTTTAATTGAATTTATGCAATCTAGATGTCCTGTAAATTCATAAGCTCCCACTGATAAAATATTTAAATTGTTATGAATGTATTCTTTAACCTTTCTATACATTCCACTGCTTACACAGTCATTTACAATATTTATAAATAACTCAGTTTTCAATATATACATTTCCATATTAATGTTAGCTTTTGGATTTTTACCTATATTTTCTCCTACACTTATTACACTTTCCGAATCATCAAAATTTAAAACTCCACAATCCGAAAAAGCTTCATCAGCATTATTTACTTTTTTATATACCATCGTAACATCTTTTCCTGTACTCTTATGGTATTCTAATACTTCATTATAATCTATATTACAAATCATATAGCTTGGTGCTAATAATACATATTCTCTCCTACTATGTGTTAAAAATTGTATATTGTCTGCAAAATTATGCACATCATCATAAACCGGCTCATCATTACCGAAATTAAAAACTTTCAACCCATCTTTTTTTCTATTTAAATCCCAAGGTCTACCATTTGTTAAATGATCTATTAATGATCTTGATTTATTTTTTGTGAATATGCCTATGCAATTAACTCCTGAATTAGTCATGTTTGATAAGACAAAATCTATAATCCTGTATCTTGCTGCAATCGGAACTGAGGCAAGAGATCTATTAACAACTAATTCACCCATTCTGTTTTCATTTTCATCTAAGTTAATTATACCAATACAATTTTTCATTTCTTTCTCCCCCTTAGCGATTCCTAAACAGCTTTGCTATTTTCTATAACTGTACCCATTTTAACTTCTTCCTTTGCTCCAATAATAGCTATTTCATCACCTAAAGAAATTTTACAATCCTTTCTAACAATAGCTCCACTTCCCACAATTGCTTTTTCAATAACTACATTGTCACCTATTTTTGCATCTGTCATAATTATTGAATCACGAATAACTGAGTTTTTACCAATTTGAACTCCTTGGAACAATATAGAATTCTCAATTTGTCCATTAACAACACAACCTTCAACTACAAGTGAATTCGATACTTTTGCATTTTCACCTATATATTGGGCTGGTCTTACTGGATTTACTGAATATATCTTCCAATCTTCTTCATGTAAATCAAGCTCATTATCTGCTCTAATTAAATCCATATTTGCTTCCCATAAGCTATCTATAGTACCAACATCTTTCCAGTACCCCTTAAATGGATAAGCCATCATTCTATTTCCATCCCCAAGCATACTTGGAATTATATTCATTCCAAAGTCATTCTTTGAAGTTTTATCCGCTTCATCTTCTTTTAAATACTTCTTAAGAGTTTTCCAATTAAAGATGTATATCCCCATAGATGCTAAATTATTTTTAGGATTTTTAGGTTTTTCTTCAAATTCATATACTGATAAATCTTCTCTAGTATTCATTATTCCGAATCTAGATGCTTCATCCATGGGTACTTCGATTACTGCAATCGTAGCCTCCGCTTGTCTCTCTTTATGAAAGTCTAGCATTTTTGTATAATCCATCTTATAAATATGGTCTCCAGACAAAATTAAAATATATTCTGGATCATACCTATCAACAAATTCTATATTTTGATAAATTGCATTTGCTGTTCCCTTATACCATTCTCCACCCTTTTCTTCTTGATATGGAGGTAATATGCTTACTCCACCTTGAGTTCTATCTAGATCCCACGCTTCACCTATACCAATATGTGCATTTAATTCAAGTGGTTTATATTGAGTTAATACTCCAACTGTATATATTCCAGAATTTGAACAATTACTTAATGGAAAATCTATAATTCTATATTTTCCTCCAAATGGTACGGCTGGTTTTGCTAATTTTTTTGTTAATACCCCTAATCTTGACCCTTGTCCACCAGCTAATATCATTGCTACAATTTCATTTTTACCCATAATATTATCTCCTCTCATATGTTTTTGTTCTCATTAGATAAAATTTTTATATTTTATGTTTATATTTAATAATATGCTTAACATATTGTTTTATGTTAGTAAGTTTATAACATATTATATTATCAGTAATTATCATATATTATGATTGAATTAAAAACTTTTATATAATCATTTTACAAAGTATATTATACTCTACGATGTAAAAAATTACCATATTATATGTTGTAAAAATATTCATCAAATTTCCATCTTTTAATCGTAATATGATAAATTAAACTCTACGTAATATCTTAAAATTACGTGGGAAAACAGATATAACACTGTTTTTTCCTACAAATTTATATTTTTCACTAATATTAAATAAATTAACATAACACCCACTTAAATCAACATCTTCAATTACTCTTTGTTCTTTCGAAACGTTAACTAAAACTACTACTTTTTCATTTTCATAATTTCTTTCAAATGCAAATACACTTGAATCTGTTTCGTAAATATTTATATCCCCTTTTTTTAAACCATTTTCATTATTTCTTATTTGAGCTATATCTTTGTAAAATTCAATAAGATATTCATTTTCTTTTCCCCAAGGATAGCTTCTTCTATTATCAGGTTCTTTTCCACCTTTTAAGCCAATCTCATCTCCATAATATATAAGTGGTACTCCAGGCAATGTAAATTGAATTACTACAAGTAATCGTAACAATTCTATATTTTCATCTAAAACAGTTAAAATCCTTTCAGTATCATTTGTTCCTGCAATATTTATATTTCCATAAAAACTTTCTCTAGGATAATTTTCATATAAGGACATAATTTTTTGCTTAAGCCTATGTGATGTTATATAACCTTTAGTGAAATTAATTAGACTTTCTCTTAAGGGATAATTTGTAACTGCCTGTACTTCCCTTCCTTGTAGGTATTTTCGTCTTTTAGAATAACTTATCTTGTTAGATGCATCATCCCAAATATCTCCTAGTAGTATAGTCTCCTTATTAATTCCCTGAATTCTTTTTCTAATTAATTCAATAAATTCATCTGGAAGTTCATCAATTACATTTAGCCTCCATCCTCTAACACCAAAATCGATCCATTTTTTTATAATAGAATCTTTGCTTTTTATAATATAATCAATATAACTCTTTTCCATTACTTTAATATTTGGTCTTTCATTTATTCCCCACCATGATTCATATTGATATGGATATTTAATAAATTTATACCAATTATGATATCTAGAATTGGGTGAATTATATGCACCAATGTCATCATAATTCCCCAATTTATTAAAATACTTACTATCAGAACTGGTATAGCTTAATATTGCCTCTAGAATAATTTTTATCCCTTTACTTTCTGCAATTTGACATAATTCTTTAAATTCATCATTTGTACCAAACATTTCATCTATAAATTCATAATTTCCCGTATCATATTTGTGACAGCTAGAAGATTTAAATATAGGGCTTAGCTGTATTATATTAGCACCTAAAGACTTTATGTAATCTAACTTCTTTATAATACCTTTTATATTTCCACCATAAAAGTCCCATCTTGTAATTCTGCCCATATTATCTTTAATATACATTGGATTATCATCCCATTTACCATATATGAAAGAGTTTTCCTTAGGAGAATTTACAGCATTATCTTCATTACCATTAAAAAATCTATCAATAAGAATTTGATATACTACTCCTTCTTTATACCAATCAGGTATATAAGATTTTTCATATATCGTCACTTGATACGGCATAGGATTATAATTATATATTTGACCGATACCACCTAAATTTTCATCATTGTTTCCATAATACAACCTATCATATCCATCTATTAGAATAAAATAATATTCTAATAGCCCCAATGCATCAGATGTATCGATTTCTACAGAGTATTTAAATTCACCACTGTTTAAATACTCCATTTGCATTCCCTTACTTAATCTAGTACCATCAAACAATATCAATTGGACTGCAACCAATATTTCCCTATTAACTTTAATTGATAGTTTAACTTTTTGCCCAACTTCTATTGCTCCAAATGGTTTTCTAAATTCTAAGCTCTGTGAATCATGTATTGCCTGTATCGTGTCCATTAAATTAACCTCCTAAAGATTCTTATAAATTACTTCTGATCCCCAAATCCCTGTTGCATATTCTTCAATTGTTCTGTCAGATGAGAATATTCCTGAATGTGCAATATTAACTCCACACATTCTTTGCCATTTATTAGAGTCCCTATAAAGAGTATTAATTTTATCTTGAGCTTTTAAATATGAATCAAAGTCTTGTAAAACAAAGAATTCATCATTATAAGTTATCAAATTTTCATAAATGCTTCTAAATTTATCTTTATCATTATGATATTTTCCATTTATTAAATCGTTTATTACTCTTTTTACTCTTTGATCACTATTATATATATCAATGGATTTGTATCCTCCATTTTTATAATAATTAAGCACTTCATCTGCAGTTAATCCAAAAATCACTATATTATCGTCTGTTACTTCATCCCTTATTTCGATATTAGCTCCGTCTAATGTTGCAACTGTAATAGCTCCATTCATCATAAATTTCATATTTGATGTTCCTGATGCTTCTTTTGTTGTTGTGGAAATTTGTTCACTTACATCAGTACCTGGAATGATTTGTTCAGCTAATGAAACTCTATAATTTTGTACAAAAATTACTTTTATTTTTTCATTTACCCTTGAATCATTATTTATTTTATTAGCAACACTATTGATTAATTCTATAGTATTTTTAGCTAAATAATATCCTGGTGCAGCTTTACCACCAAATATGAATGTTCTAGGAACAATATCATAATTAGGATTATCTATCAATTTATTATATAAATCCATTATTCTTAAGCAGTTAAGCATCTGCCTTTTGTAAGCATGTATTCTCTTAACTTGAACATCAAATATTGAATTTGGATCTATACTTATATCATCATTTTTTAAAATTATATTAGCTAGCTTTTCTTTGTTAAATTTCTTTATTTTCCCTAATTGATCTAGAACAACTTCATCATGTAAATGTCTTTCGAAATTTTTCAAATCAATAGGATGTCTTATAAAACTATCTCCTATTGTATCTTTTATTAACTTTGTAAGATGAGGATTACTCTTTAAAAGCCATCTTCTATGAGTGATTCCATTAGTCTTATTGCTAAATTTATTAGGATACAAGTAGTAAAAATCAGACATTTCTTTTTTCTTTAATATCTCTGTGTGAAGTTTAGCAACTCCATTTACACTGTAGCTTCCCACAATTGCCAAATGTGCCATTTTAACTTGATTGTCTGATATTATAGACATTCTGTTAACCTTCTCCCAGTTCCCTGGATACTTAACTAAAATTTCTTCACAATATCTTCTATTTATCTCTTCAATAATCATATATATTCTTGGAAGTAGTTTTTTTAACATATCTACTGGCCATTTTTCTAACGCTTCTGCCAAAATAGTATGATTCGTATAAGATATTGTATTACTTGTTATTCTCCATGCAACATCCCATTCCAAACCTTCCTCATCGAGTAATATTCTCATAAGTTCTGGTATAGCAATTGTAGGATGAGTATCATTAATATGAATTGCTACTTTTTCATCTAATAATTCTATAGCTTTTCCATGCTTTTTAAAATGTCTTATAATACTTTGAACTCCTGCTGAAACAAAGAAATATTGTTGTTTTAATCTAAGCATTTTGCCTTCATAAAAGGAGTCTTCTGGATATAAAACCTGTGAAATTGACTCAACTGAATTTTTGTATTCAATTGCTTTAAGCAAATCACCTCTATTAAATGATGAAAAATCAAATTCATTAGAAACTGCTTCTGCACTCCATAATCTAAGGGTATTTACAATTTCATTTTCATATCCAACTATTGGAGTATCATATGGAACTGCTAAAACTGGTTCAAAATTTATATGTGTAAAATTTAAGTGTCCATTTATCTCACTTACTTTTATCTCTCCACCAAACTTAACAATTTCAGCTTTTTCAGCTTTTTTCTTTTCCCACACGTTCCCATATTTTAACCAATCATCAGATACTTCCACTTGTTTTCCATCAATGATTTTTTGTTCAAAGAAACCATATTTATATCTAATTCCACAGCCATTTCCAGGAATATTTAGAGATGCCATTGAATCTAAGAAACAAGCTGCGAGTCTACCAAGTCCACCATTACCCAATCCTTGATCTTGCTCTAAACTTTCTAACTCTTCTAAATCTATATTCAAATCAGCCATTGCTTCTTTACAAACATCTCTTATGCCTATATTTAATAATGAATCTCCAAGCAATCTTCCTAATAAAAATTCCATAGAAAAGTAATAAACCTGCTTTTCTCCTGTTTTATTATACTTTTTATTAGTCTTAAGCCATGTTCTTGTAATATAATCCCTTACTAAGCTGCCCAATGCATCATACTTTTGTTGATTATTGCCTTCTTTTAATTCGATGCCATGCATCTCTAAAAACTTATTCACATATGCCTTTTTTAATGTTTTTTTATCCATTTCGAGCATTGATATACCCCCTCATCATATTGTCTTAATCTATTCCAGTTAATTCTCTATACATATTTAAATATATATCAGCTGATTTTTCCCAACTATTATCTGAATTCATTGCTTGTTTGATGAGTCTCTTCCAATGTTTCTTGTTCGTATACATCCATAAAGCATATTGTATTATGTTGTATAACTCTTCTGAATTATAATTTTTGAAACTAAATCCATTACCATACCCAGTATATTCATTATATGCTTCAACTGTATCTTTTAGTCCACCAGTTTCTCTAACTATAGGAATTGTTCCATACCTAAGCGCTATTAATTGACCTAATCCGCATGGTTCAAAAAGTGAAGGCATAAGGAATATATCACTTGCAGCATATATCTTACTTGCTAATCCATTGTCAAATCTAATATTTGCTGATACTTTGTTTCCATATCTATAATTTAACCATTTAAAGTGATCTTCATAATGCTTATCACCTGTACCCAAGATGATTAATTGTACATTTTGTTGTAATAGTTTATCTGAAATGTTAACTAACAAGTCAATACCTTTTTGATGTGTTAATCTCGTTACCATTCCTATCATTGGAATATTTTCATCAACTGTTAACCCTAATTCTTTTTGCAGCTCAGTTTTATTTATAACCTTATCTTTAATTGAATTTATATCATAATTCTTTTTAATAAATCTATCTGTTTTAGGATCAAACTCGTCATAATCTATACCATTTAGGATTCCCCTTAACGCATAAGATCTATCCCTTAACACCTCATCTAATCTTTCACCATATTCAGGTGTTTGTATCTCATATGCATAGGTATTACTAACGGTTGTTATTATATCTGAATAATATAATGCCCCCTTCATAAAACTTACACCTAAATCAAATTTTAAGCATGTATTATTATAAAGTTCCATATCAAATCCAAATAATTCAGGCAATATTTGAGGATCAAAAACGCCTTGGAAAGCTATATTATGAATAGAATATACACACTTAATATTCCAATAAAACATATCATTCCTTTTATACTGAAATTTAAGTAATACTGGAATCATGCCTGTTTGCCAGTCATTACAATGAATTAAATCTGGTTGCCAGTCTATTTGTCTTAACATATCCAGTACAGCTCTATCAAAAAAGGCAAATCTTTCTGCATCATCATAAAAACCGTATAATCCATCTCTATTAAAATATTTTTCATTATCTAAAACATAGTATGTCACTCCATTATAAAAGCATTCCCACACTCCGCAAAATTCTTCTCTCCATCCAACTCTCACGTTAAAATGTTTAAGAAATCTTAATTTATCTCTCACTTCCCAGTTAAGTTCCTTATACTTTGGTATTACTACTCTTACATCTGCATTTTTTTTTGCAAGTGCCTTAGGTAACGACCCAGCAACATCTCCAAGCCCACCACTTTTTATAAATGGACCTGCTTCCGATGCTACAAATAAAACTCTCATTCTTTCTCCCCCTTAGCCTAATTACAATGTCGTTATCTTATTAACTATTACTTTTCAGCAATAATTAATAAGACTTTTATTTTTTATTTACTGCTTTCTCTAAGTTCATAAACTTCTTTGGCAGGTAATTCTTCAACTACATCTTTTTGTTCCATGGCAATTTTACTAACTTTTAATATTAATGTAGCCATTGGTGGTACCTTTATTTTCAGAGAATATGGTTGCTTTTGGAATTGTACTTTTTCAGCAAATAAAGTCTCTCCCATTATTTGTCCTGAACCACCATATTTCTCATCATCAGTATTAAACACTTCTTCATACTCTCCTAAGAAGGGTACTCCAATTCTATAATCATAATATACTTTAGGTGCGAAGTTAATTACAAAAACTAATGTATCTTCATCATTTCTACTTCTTCTATTAAAAATCAATATATTTTGTTCACTATTATCTGCTTCTATCCAATTAAACCCTCTATAGTCATGATCAAGTTCCCAAAAAGATTTGTTATTTAAATATAAGTGATTTAAATCTTTAGAAAATAACTGAGTCTTTTTATGCATCTCTAAATCATCAATTATATTCCATTCTAATTCTTCATATTCTCTCCATTCTATTGGTTGCGCAAATTCACACCCCATAAATGTTAATTTTTTGCCTGGATGTCCCATCATATATCCGATAAATGCTCTTAATCCTGCAAATTGATTCCATTGATCTCCCCACATCTTTTTTAATAAAGATTTTTTACCATGGACAACTTCATCATGTGAAAGAGGTAATAAATAATTTTCAGCATAATTATACATCATTGAAAAGGTTATATTCCTATGGTTTTGACTTCTATATGATGGATCAATTTGAACATATTCCAATGTGTCATTCATCCAACCCATATTCCATTTTAAGTTAAACCCTAATCCTTCTTTATCAGTTGGCTTTGTTATATTTGGCCATGCTGTTGATTCTTCTGCTATCATAAGTGCAGTCGGATACTCTAAAAATACAGCTTTATTTAAGTCCTTTAGAAAATCTATTGCTTCCAAGTTACCATTTCCACCATATTTATTAGGAGCCCATTCTCCATGAGATCTACTATAATCTAGGTATAAAATGCTAGATACAGCATCTACTCTTAAACCATCTACATGAAATTCCCTATACCAATATAACGCATTTGATATTAAGTAACTCTTTACTTCTGGTCTTCCTAAATCAAAATTGCAAGTTCCCCAACCTTTATTTTCTGCTCTCCATTCTTCTTGGTATTCATATGTTGGTGTTCCATCAAATTTATATAATCCATGAGAATCCTTACAAAAATGTCCTGGAGCCCAATCCATTATTATTCCTATATTTAATTCATGTAACTTATCTATTAATTTTTTTAATCCATCAATATTTCCATATCTACTTGTTGGTGAGTAATATCCTGTTCCCTGATATCCCCAAGAAGCATCCAATGGATGTTCAACAAGTGGCATAATTTCCACATGTGTATACCCCATTTCTTTCACATACTTTGGTAATTCCTTGGCAATTTCTTCATAAGTTAAAAATTGACCATCTTTACTAGTCTTCCAAGAACCTAAATGCACTTCATATATATTCAGTGGTTGCTCCAATACATTTATGTTATTTCTATATTCAATCCATTTCTGGTCAGTCCATTTAAATTCTTTAGATTCACATACTATTGATGCACTATCTGGTCTCAATTCAGTTCGTATTGCATATGGGTCAGCCTTATATTCCCCTTTTTTACCGTCCTTTGATATTATACAATACTTGTATCTCTCTCCACTTTTAATTCCTTCAAAAAATCCCTTCCATAACCCATTTTCAGATATTCTTTCAAGTTTATATTTATCATATAATTCAAACCCATTAAAATCACCAACAACATACACATCTTTAGCATTAGGTGCCCAAGTTGCAAATTGTACACCTTTCTTTTTTCCATCTGTCTTAACATGTGATCCTAGTATATTATAAGTTTCATAATTCTTGCCTTGATGAAATAAAAATGTATTAAAATTAGTTATTTCACTCTTATCCACCTTTTTCACAACCTCTTTCACAGTATCTTTTATTTTTTCTGCTTTAGATTTTGTATTTTCTTCTATATCAGTTGTTTTAATTTGTGTTTTAGCGGTTTTTGTTACAGTTTTTTTCTCTTTAACTGTAGTTTTTTTAGGTTTTGCGGATGCACTAGTTTCGGCAACAGTTGTTTTAGATGCTGTTGCTAATCTTGAAGCAGTTTTTTTAGCAGCTGTTGCTCTTTTAGGTAAAGTAGAATTTTTCTCAGAAACTTTAATTTTTTTATCTTCATTAAACTCAGCATCTTTAGCAATAATTTCGTTTTCTATAGCTTTTGAGAGACTTTCAATCTTACTTACTTTCTCACTTTTTGCCTTTAAAGATGCTTCTTCTTGCTCTATATGATCTTTTATTGAACTCTTAGCTTTTGAAGTTTTTCTTGTAGCAGTTTTCTTTACTGTTTCTTTGATTTCCTCAGCTTTACTTTTTAAATCATTTGTATTTTCTATATTTATAGATAAGATTTCACTATTTTTTGATTCTACAGCTGGCTTTGAAACCACTTTTTCGGGTGCGTTTCTTTTAATTTTTGTAGCTTTTTCTTTTAAATTATTTGAAGCACTTTTTTTAGCAACCGTATTGATAGCCTTCCCCACTGCTTTATTGGAATTTTCATCAACAACTATTTCTCCCTTATTCTTAATTTTACTGCCTTTATTCTTATTTAGCATAAAACCATACCCCCATCCATATTTCCATCCCTCTCATAGTTTGAAATTTATATGTTAATATTTTAACTTTTAATGCTTATATATACATATTACCAAATATCACAGTACATTTCACTTATTTTTCTATATTTTTCATAAAATTTATTAATCCACTTGATTTTTGGAAATATCTTTATATATATTTATCCATAAAAATGTATTAAATTAAATTCATTCTTTTAATATTATTAATTTTTTAATTTTACTAAATTTAAGAAATAACATCTACTTAATTGTTTACATCAAATATAAAAAAAGAAAACCTGCAATGGCTTTCTCTTTCAAATATTCATAATTATAAAATATATACGATAATTTTTTTATTTTATTTCTGAATTAATTCTAATTTTAAATTAATCTTATTTTAATTATCTATTTCATAAAACTATTGTCTAATTATTTTTGCAAAATAAAAAAAGATAGTTATAATAACTATCTTTTTTGTTTACCTCGCAACGTCCTACTCTGCCACACAGTCACCCGTGCAGTACCATCGGCGCTATAGACCTTAACTGTCCTGTTCGGAATGGGAAGGAGTGTTACCTCTATGCCATCATCACGAGATATTAGTATTTCTCAAATCTATGATTGATCGAAAAACTTATATAAATCACGCTAGTGATTTATATTTCTTTGAAAGATTATTCTTTCAAAATTGCACATAACTTTTAATGTATACTTACAACTTGATTATATATTGGTCAAGCCCTCGACCTATTAGTATCAGTCAGCTAAATATGTTACCATACTTACACCTCTGACCTATCAACCTTGTAGTCTTCAAGGGGTCTTACTAGCTTACGCTA
>NZ_LZZM01000012.1 GCF_002006345.1 Clostridium puniceum | reverse complement strand
TGTTCCACAAATGTAATTCCTTAAATTTCCAAGCAACATAGTTGCTTTATTTGTCATGCACTTTTTTATTGACTAAAAAATATGATTTTTTTATTAACTTATATTGACTTCATATAGTTAGTCTCATAAAAGTCGTATTATAATTTATTTACTTTTCTTTCTTCCATCATTTTTTTCAAGTAAGACTATAGACCAAATACTTAATTCGTAAAGAACTATAATTGGCATAGTTACAAGTATAAACGTAAACGCATCTAAAGCTGGAGCTACTAAAGCTATACTTATAAATGACAATAAAATTGCTACCTTCCTTTTCTTTTTTAGTATATTAGAAGTAATGATTCCAATTCTCGATAAAGCTATTAATATTATAGGAAGTTCAAATATTAATCCGACACAAAAAAGTAATGTTACTATGAAGGAAAAATATTGATTTGCAGAAAGAATAGGATCCATAAACTCTGTTCCACAAGCTATAAGAAATTGTATAGTAGAAGGTATAACTAAGATATATCCAAAACATAATCCTCCAAAGAATAGAATTGAAGATAAAGGTATAATAATAAATATCAAGAGTATCTTAATTTTTTTTGTTAAAATTGGTCCAGTAAATCTTATTATTAAAAATATAATAAAAGGCGAAGCTACTACTATTCCACCTAGGAAAGAAATCTTTATCTTTGCCATTAGTCCTTCAGAAGGAGTCATAAAATGTAATGGGATTCCATTTAGGGGTTTTGTAAGTATATTAATTAATAAATCTGCTTTAATATATACAAGAGAGGCTGCTATAATAATAATTAAAATTATCCAAATAATAATTTTTCTAAATCTCTCAATCCAATGAACAGCCCGAACAATCAGTTCACTCTTAATCATAGTTTTACTCCCTAAAATTATTTTACTTCATCTTTTTTAATTTCATCTGTTTTTTCTTCTGCTTTTCCCTCTGCTGGAGTGTCATTCATTAACTCTGATGAAGCTTTTTTAAATTCCTTTATTGTTTCACCAACTGACTTACCTAATGAAGGTAATTTCCCTGGTCCAAAAATCACAAGTGCAATAACTAATATTACTATTAATTCTGGAAAACCTATTCTTGGCATAATAAAATTCCTCCTTATTTAAACTTTATTTTTTTATTTTGTATTTTACTTACTAACCATGAACATATTTCATCTATCCCTTGATTCTTAACACAAGAGGTTTCAAAAGTATCAATATTATCATTTAAAGATTTTATATCTCTGTAAAACTCTTCTTTATTAAAATTAGTAAATTCTATTAAATCTAATTTATTTAAAATAACTGCACCACTTTTTTCGAACATAAGTGGATATTTAAGAGGCTTGTCATTTCCCTCTGTAGTACTCAAAATACAAATTTTTATATCTTCACCAATTTCAAATTCCGCAGGACAAACTAGATTACCTACATTTTCTATTACTAGCAAATCAATATTATCAAGTGGTAATTCATTCATTGCACCTTTTATCATTTCTCCATCCAGGTGACAAGCCCCACCAGTATTTATTTGAACTACTGGAACTCCTTGAGCCTCTATCCTTTCAGCATCCTTAATTGTATAAATATCACCTTCAATTACAGCAATATTTATATCACTTTTAAGCTTAGTTATTATTCTTTCAAGTAAAGAAGTTTTGCCTGAGCCAGGTGAACTCATTAGATTTACTACATAAATCCCCTTTTCATCAAGTATGCTTTTATTTCTAGCCGTTATTTCATCATTTGTTTGAAGTATATTAGTTACTACTTTTATTTCTTTCATTTTTTAATCTCCTTCTATTGTATTTACGTAAAGCTCATATCCACTAATAATATCGGAACAAAACTTATTACAACATGGACAAAGTTTATTAAAGTGATCAATGGGGAATACCAGTTTACACTCTTTACATTCAGCTGTTGCTTTGACTTTTTCTAGTTTTAATGCCGAACCTTCAAGCATTGTACCTATTATGCAGCTCTTAAATGCAAAATTTAAAGGATCTAGTGCTATTCCTGACAACTCCCCTACTTTCAATGATACCTTGTGAACTTTGGTAAAGTTATTCTCAATTGCTTTATCTAAAACTATTTCAACAACATTTTGAATTATAGAAACTTCGTGCATAATTATCTCCTAATTAATTTTCAATTCTTTTTTTATATTACAAATTATCTCTGGAATCTTACAAAACATTGTTTTTGTCATTTCTAAATCCAAGGATATTTGTTCTGGTTCTACTCCGAATATAATTACTTCAGGATATTTGTTCATCATATTTGCCATTTTTACAACCTCTAATATTTGAACATCGTGAATAGAAAGATTTTCTTTTTTATAATTTTTAATATCTTCTGGTCCTATTTTATATATTGTACCAGGCTGTAAATTTGCTTTTAAACAATCTACAATTATAACTTTTTTATAATCGAGAAAAAAACCAAGAGTATCCAATGTAGATGTTCCTCCATCTACTAATTCAATGGTAGATGGAAGATTTTCATTTTGTAGCTGTTCTATTACACGAATTCCCACACCATCATCTTGAAGCAAAATATTACCTATCCCAATAATGATTGTATCCTTCATAATTAAACTCCTAAAGATTGCACAACAAAATTTGACATTTCAATTCGGTCTGGAGACATTACATGCACTGAACATCCTGTACATGGATCAAAAGAGTGAACTATTCTCAATAATTCTACTGGCTCGGCTATATCTGCTATCGTTGTTCCTATTAAAGCTTTTTCAATTGGTCCCGCATTACCATTATCATCCATTGGTGATGCATTCCAACATGTTGGAGTGATAATTTGGTATTTTGATATCTTTGAACCTTCTACTGATATCCAATGCCCTAATGCTCCTCTTGACGCTTCTGTCAATCCAATTCCACTTCCTGAAGCTGGAGTTCCTATATTGCTGTATCCACTTTTACCAACTTCTATTTGATCAATCCATTTACTAAGATTATTTGCAATTTTAGCAGATTCAGTATATCTTGCCATATGCCTGTCCATAACTGATACACCTTTTTTGTAATCTCCACTTATCCATGTTCTTGCTAAAGGACCAGCTTCAAAAGGTTGTCCATTATATCTCGGTGCCTTAAGCCAAGTATATGCTCCTGCTTTCTCATAATTCGGTGTTGTGTCTCCAGAAGCAGGATTTGTCCCAGATTGTGACGAATACCATGAATGACCTACATATTCTTTAATATTAGATTGATTGAATGTTCCTACAGTTCCATTGGTTACAATCCCTTGTGGAAATAACTTAGTTCCACTTGAGTCTGTATCAAATACCCCATAAACTATTAGATTACCATAACCTTTTCCTATATTATAATAATCACTATAAACTGATGCCAGTTTATTAACATCTGCTTGATATGTATTTGTAATAAAAGTTGTTATTTCACTTAAATAACTTTTAAACTTACTTATATCATCTGCTGAAGGTATTGCTGTTACCCCACCTGGAACAATATTTGCAACATGCGGAAGCTTTCCACTAAATATTGCTCCCATTTCGTGTGCTTTTCGCCTAATTGCTAATGCTTTTATATAATTATCAGCTAATGTTTGATTATCGACTTCATTTAATCTATAGTCGTTACCATACGTTGGAGCCCATGGATGTATTTGTGATCCCTTAACATAATCCATGGATGCTAAATGATAAAAATGCAAAATATGATCTGAAATATAATTTGATCCTTGTATAAGATTCCTTAAAAGTAGCCCCTGCAAACTTGGAGTAAAGTTAGCTGCTTGCTCTACTGCTTTTGCTGAAGATATTGCATGTGAAACTGGACATAATCCACATATTCTTTGTGTTAAAAAGGCTGCATCCTTTGGTACTCTATTTAAAAGAATGTTTTCAAAATCCCTATAAAGTCCTCCTGAAGCTTGAGCTTCAGTCACAGTATTGTTTGAATCAAGTGTTACATTAATTTTTAAATGTCCCTCCAATCTTGTTATTGGATCTAAGACTATTGTGCTCATTTATATCATCCCTTTCATCTCAAACTAATAATTTAGTTGATATTGGCGTTAAATATATAACTTCAAACATCTCTTTTTGAATTTCTAAAATTAAGTTATTTTTATCCATGTCTATATGTAGCACCAGAACGGTATCTACTTTAGAATTGGAAGTTTTACTAGAAATAGAGGTTTCTTTGCTTGTTCTTCATTAGAATTTTAATTACTCTTCACTTTTGTAGTAGCTGCAGAAACGGCATCTACTAATGGATTTGTAGGAAATGTTGGATTTGCACAGCCTATACATGGATAATTTGCTGTGATACAGAAATTAACTCCATTATTCCATTTCATAGTAGGGCACACATTTGAGCATTGAGGTCCCTTACATCCTATATCTTTATAGCATCCATATACACCTGGTTGATTTACTTTTTCTTTTCCTAATCTTTCACATTTTCTATGAATTGTAATACCATAATATTTACTAGGCCTATTATTTGTATCTACAGCTGGCAGTACACCTAAACTAAGGTCGATTAATGTTTGCACTAAAATAGTTGGATGAACTGGACATCCTGAAAGATTTATTACAGGATTGGTTGTTTTACCATCTAATATTGTTACCACTGATTTGCATTCAGTCAAACTGCTTGCACCTGATACTCCACCAAAGGAAGCACAAGTTCCAGCAGCCACAACATATTTTGCCATAGGACCATATTTTAGTACTGCTTGCTGCATTGTTAATGGTGAACCATTCTGTTCACCAATTATACAATAATTTCCGCTAGCACCTGTTGGTATCGCACCTTCAATTACAAGTATAAATTGTCCTTTATAAAGGTTAGCAGATTCATCAAGAACTTGCATTGCTGTATTTCCTGCCGCTGTCATAAGTGTAGTATCATATTTTAAGCTAATTTTACTTGTAAGCACATTATCAATAGTTGTTGGGCTAGTAACATTTAAAGTTGAAATTGTACATCCCGAACAACCCGCTCCATTTAACCAAATAATTGGTGGATCCGTTTCTGCTGCAAGTGCTGTATTAACTCTATCTAGATCTAAATCAACATTTAAAGCCACAGCTGTAGCTATGGACCATTTTAAAAAATCTCTTCTACTTATTTTCATAAATTCTCCTCCTCGTATAATTTTTAACCATTTTTTTACATATAAAATGAGTTATTAACATCACTTTCTTGTTAAATTTTAATTTATTTTTTGATGTATTAAATAGAATCAATATAATTATTATGTAAAGCTATATGGTCAATAAATATTAATAAATTAATAAAGCTTTACAGCACTTTATTTATAGTTCTAAAAAATGACTATTAATATTTAAATAATAACAATAATTAAGTAATAAAACATATATATCCTATAAATTTACAATACTATTTTTATTTTTTAAGGTAAATAGCTTTGCAGTGAAATACACTTTTTTAATCTTAACCCATTAATAAACTCTCAATTTGTAGATAAGGATAAAAAAATAGCACTTTGCGCTATTAATAAAATCATCTTCTAATATACCGTTTAAAATAGACAAAAAAATAGATGCCTAATTTCATAAGCACCTATTTAATCAATATAGTTAAAAAACTTATAGTATTTGTTTACACTTAAGAAAGTTTATTTATTAAAACTATAAATTATTTTCATTTTAATTCAGTTTTTCTAAATCACGTTCAATTAATGCATTAGCTATAATTATCTGTCCAATTGCTATTCCTCCATCATTAGAAGGTAATTCCTTATGAGTATAAACTTTAAATTTATTTTTTTTGAGATTATAACATGTTTTCTCTATTAGAAATGAATTTTGAAAAACTCCTCCACTAAGCACAACTTCATTTATACATGATTCTTCTCTGATACGCACACACATATCTACAGTTAAATTAACAATAGTATTTTGAAATTTTGAAGCAATAATCTTAGCCGATACACCTTTTATTTTGTCATTTAACACTTTAATAATAATTTCATAAGGCTCTATAATGTACATATCCTTTTTTATTACGTTATAATTATATGATTCTTCGATATCTATTTCAGATATAGCTTCAAGTTCAACGGAAGCTTGTCCTTCATAGGTGACTTTATCTGTAATCCCAATTATACTTGATATCGCATCAAAAAGTCTGCCCATACTTGACGTTTCTGTACAATTAATATCTGAATTTAATATATTAATTAAATTAATAGCATCATTACCATATAATTTATGAATCATATCATTAATTTCCTTTTTATTTCTTTGTGTATTTAGAGCCTTATAAATATAAGAAACTCCCATTCTCCATGGTTCTTTAATTGATTTTTCTCCACCAATCATTTTTATATAATCAAGATGAGCTGCTCTCATAAATTCAACATGGTCGCAAATCAAAAACTCTCCTCCCCAAATTCTTCCATCTAAACCATAACCTGTTCCATCAAAACAAACTCCAATAACTTTTTGCTTCAATTTATTTTCAAACATACAACTAACTATATGCGAGTGATGATGCTGCACTGCAATCTTAGGTAAATCATACTCTAAAGCATACTTAGTTGACATATATTGTGGATGCATATCATGTGCTATAAATTGTGGAACAAAAGAAAATATTTTTTTAAAATGCTTTACATTTTTTTTATAATGTTCATAAGTTTCTAAATTTTCTAAGTCACCATTAAATTGACTTAAAAACAAAAAGTCTCCTTTACTGATACAAAAAGTATTTTTCATATTAGGACCACAAGCTAATATACTTTTCATGTTTAATGCTTTAAAAGGCTTCGGCACAAATCCCCTAGCTCTTCTTATTATTATTTGTTGTTTTTCTAAAACCTTTAATACCGAATCATCAATTGGCACATGTATTTCACGATTATGTACAAGAAAATAATCTACAATACTTGAAAGCTCCTTTTTAGCCGAACTATCTTTATACTCTATTGGCAAACCATTAACATTTGCACTAGTCATAATAAGCACCTTAAGGTTTTCAGAAAATAATAAAATATGTATAGGTGTATATGGAAGCATTACTCCAATTGTTTTTTGATTAGGTGCAATATTTTGTGGTAAATCACAGTCTTTCTTTTGATCTAAAATAACAATTGGTTTTTTTGTTCCAGTTAATATTTTTTCTTCTAACTGATTTATTTTACAATATTTCTTTGTAGTTTCTATATCCTTTATCATAACTGCAAAAGGTTTAAACGGTCTTTTTTTTCGCTTCCTTAAATTTTGAACTGCAGTTTCATTCAATCCATCACATGCAAGATGAAATCCCCCTATACCTTTTATTGCAAATATTTTTCCTTTATCAAGCATACTTTTAGCAAATCTTATAGGATTTTCTACCTCTAATCTATTGCCTTTAAAATCCTCTACCCAAATTTCTGGACCACATTCTGCGCAGGCGTTTGGCTGTGCATGAAATCTTCTATTTGCAGGATCTAAGTATTCACTTTTACATTCCTTGCACATTTTAAATTCTTCCATTGTAGTTTTATCTCTATCATAAGGCAAATCTTTAATTATAGAAAATCTAGGACCACAATTTGTACAATTAGTAAAAGCATAACCGTGCCTCCTGTCATTTAAATTTAGTATATCCTCTTCACAATGACTGCAAGTAGCTATATCTGGCGATATAAAAGTTATTTTATCTAAACTCTTTTCACTTTCCTTAATTTTGAAATCAGAATAATTTAACAACTTATCAGCTTTTATAGTTATTTTTTCAATTTCAGCAAGAATTGGAGGCTTATTTTTAAGACCTTGTAAGAATTTGTTTATATCTTCTTCAAAGCCCTCAACATCTATATAAACTCCTTTCGAATTATTATTTACCCAGCCTTTTAATCCAAACTCTTTTGCTAAATTATATACAAATGGACGAAACCCTACTCCTTGAACTATACCTTCAACCACAATAAATTTTCTCTTTTTATTCATAACACACGTCCTTTTTACTTACATTTTATATAAAATAAAGACTAACATAGAAAATTATATTTCATTGTTAGTCTTTATTTTTTGATTTATTTTATTATATATAATACATATCTTCCTTATTATTTTTTTTATAATCATTAGATAAATCTTCTAAAGTTATTGAATTAAAAAAAGAACTTATCTTATTGTTAATAACATTCCACAAATTTTCACTAATGAAATTTTCTATATCATTTTCATCTTTTTCTATATCTATTAAAAGTAAATCACCTTCTAAAACACTTAAAATATCTCCAATTGTAAATTCCCTAGCACTTTTAGCTAAGAAATATCCACCTTGAGCTCCCTTTTTAGCATTTATTATTCCACCCTTTCTAAGTGAAGAAAATATTTGTTCTAAATATCTTTCTGATATCCCTTGTCTTTCTGAAATACTTTTTACAGTAACCATTTCAGATGATGAATATATACATATATCTATTAATGCTCTTAATCCATATCTACCTTTTGTTGAAATCTTCATAAAATCACCTTATCTTTTCCTTTCTTTTTTATATTAATATCTATTTATAAAATTAAGTTCATATAAGCAGTTTTCAAAAAACTCTCTCTAGTATCCCTATAATTTTAGTATATATTAAATTTAACATATTTTACTGTTTTGTAAAGTGATTTTTTTATAATTTTATATAGTTTATTGACTTTTATAAGTAAATAAATATATCATATAGAATAGTGTTAAAATAAAAATAAAATTTTTATTTAGTGTAATAAATTTTCTAATTTTTATTTTGTTTATATACACATCCAATTATGAAAGGTATGAATAATATGAATTTTAAACAATTAGGACTAAACGATAATTTAATAGATATATTAAAAAATACAGGAATCACCAATCCCACTCCAATTCAACAACAAAGTATTTCACTTATAAATGAAAGGAAAGATATAATTGCCGAAGCTGCTACCGGAACTGGTAAAACTCTTGCTTTTTTACTGCCGCTCTTTAACAATATAAATTCTGACTCAAATGAAATTCAAGCTCTTATATTAACACCAACAAGAGAACTTGCCATTCAAATAACTGCTGAGGCCAACAAACTTAAAGAAGCTAATGACATAAATATTTTAGCTACTTATGGTGGGCAGGATATCGGCTCCCAATTAAAGAAATTAAATAAAAATATTCATTTAATAATTGCAACTCCAGGGAGACTTTTGGATCATATAGAACGAAAAACAATTGATTTAAGTAAATTAAAAACTTTTATTTTAGATGAAGCAGATCAAATGCTTTTTATGGGCTTTAAAAATGAAGTTGAAGCAATTATGAAAGTAATGCCTAAAAAACGTCAAATGCTTTGCTTTTCTGCAACCATGGATTCAGCTGTAAAAAAATTAGCTTATAGATATATGACTGATCCAAGTATTGTTTCTATAAAAAAAGATGAAGTTACCCTAAGTGCTATTAAGCAATATGTAGTTGAAACTACTGATAGAAATAAAAGAGAGGCCTTATGCAAAGTGTTAGATGAAGATAATCCATTTATGGCTATTATCTTCTGTAGAACTAAAAGAAGAGTTGATGAACTTGAAGTTATTTTACATGGACGTAAATATAACTGTATAAAATTACATAGTGATATTCCTCAAAATAAAAGAGAAAGAATGATGAAATCTTTTAGAAGTGCAGATATTCAATATTTAATAGCAACTGATGTTGCTGCAAGAGGTTTGGACATAAGTGGAATAACCCATATTTATAACTATGATATACCAGAAAACGTGGAAAGCTATATTCACCGTATAGGTAGAACTGGTAGAGCTGGTGAAAATGGTTATACCTGTATGTTTATAGATCCTAAAAATATGAAAGCCTTAGAAGAAATTGAAAATGCTATAGGCTTTAAAATTCCTAGAAGAAACATAGGTGAATAAATTATATCTTTTTCATAGACTATCTTATAAAAAAACTTAATGAAAAAGGTGATATACAGTAGATAGCTTTATATGAACTCAAAGCTGTCTACTGTATATTTATTTAACTTGTAATGTGATAGATTAAGTCAACTTGTAAATTTAGCATTTTTTATCTTTTGGTACATTAGTAGGATCTTCAATTAAAGTAGTGAAATAGTAATTGTGATCATGTCCATCAGCTTTTTCTGTTGTACCTTTTACTAAGTGAATGTGCTTCCCACCTGGAAGAAAAAGAGCTGGACCAGTAGTATCACAAATCTTATGAAAATGATCGCCAAAAGTATCTGTTAACACAGCTATTTTGTGAATATGGGATTTACCATATTCAATTGGAGGACCAGTTACACCAGCAATACGATGATTGTGTTCTACACATTCATCGTCCTCTTCATAGTCTGTACTTGATAGAAATTCATGATTATGATATTTTACTTTATAGCAATTTTCTTTATATTCTTTTTTTTCTTTAGAATAACTATCGCATTCATTATAATTGTATCCCATCAAAATTTCCTCCTTAGTTATATTTAAGATACTATATATTATGTTCACTCATAAATTTATGTGAATAAAACAAAGTTATATATAACTATACATGGAGAACTATCCAATAACTTATTAATATAATGCTAAAGAACAATTTTATTACTATTTCTCTAGTTCTAAAAACAATATTTAATTGTATCTATTATTTGCTGACTTCACTTGTATATAAAATTATTTTAACTAGAACATTTTTAATTTGTTTTACTTAAATTGAAAATGCTCATAATGAAAGTTTCCAATATTAATATTACTATTCTTAAATTGTCTAATTAAAGCATCTCTCATTGATTTAGGTCCACAAAAGTAAACATCAAAATTTTCTTTTGTGTTTACATATTTAGAAATTTCAGTTACTGATAAAAAGCCTTTTTCTTTGGCATTAAACAAATGCAACCTTAAATTATCATTAGTCAAGGATTCTAGTTCTTCTGTATAAGCCCCTTCTTCTTCATTATTATAGCCATAGAAAAAATCAACTGAAAAATCTTTTGATACATTAGCTTGAGAAAAACTTCTAAATGGGGTTACTCCTATTCCACCAGCTATCCATATTTGATTTTTTAAACCTGTTTTATAATCAAATTTTCCATGAGGGCCTGATACTACAAATTCATCATTAACTTTAATAGTATTTAACAAAATTTTTGTATCATCACCTAACGCTTTAATTGTAAACTGAATTTCTCCCTTTTTAGGTGCTTGACTTATAGTAAATGGATGTGATAACAACTTATTGTCTTTACTCATTATTTTTATAAAAGCAAACTGACCTGGTTTAAATTCCATATTATTAGCTAATGAAACACCTGTAATTTCTAATGTTTCATTTGCCACAATTTCTAATTTTTTAACTTTAAATTTGTATTTAAATGATACTCTTTCATAAAAGAATATACTATAAGTTATAGATAGTATCCCTATGCAATTGATAATATTTAGCCATAAACTAAAAGGTTCTATAGAGAAAACAGCATATGTTGCGCTTCCATAATAATGATAAATACCAAAAGCATATGGAATAATCATAAATTTATGAATCATTTTCCATCTTTCATAATTTAACTTTTTAGCTAAAAGAGCAATCAACATAATAATAATGAATAAATACATACTAAAAGCCCCATACATAGCATATGGATCTTTTGGTATCGGTATACCTTGTGCCCTCTCAATTCCTTGACCAATTTCTATTGTTATATTGTGAATAATAACTAAAATAAGTGCAGAAATACTCAAATACTTATGATACACATATGATTTGTCTAACCCACCGAATAAATTATCTAAAATTTTATGTCTAGTGGAAATAAAATTTATAAAACTAAATGATATTAAAGCAAATGCTGCTATTAATTGTGAATATTCACTCATTACAGAAATCTCCCTTATAGGTTTAATCAATAACCATAATATCCAAGTTATTATAAAACTAGATAAAATCAATCCAATTCCTACTCTTTTTTTCATTGCAAATTCTCTCCTCTATCTTTTTTGTGCATTACTTATTATCTATATACTTTTCATTATTTATGTATCCAATCTTAAAACAGCTTTTTATTCTTAAATAAGAGGAATAAAGTCCTGCTATAAATATTATGTAAATAAAGCAATTGAATATTAAATTTATATTACTTATCTCAGAACATTTATAAATACAAACAATACCCGGAATAATTAAAAATATAGCAGATACTATTCTTCCAACCTTATCAAAAACAAAGGGCTTGTCTAAAGAATTTGTATTACGTTTTATAAATTTTGATGTAATTATAAATTCAGTAAATTTAAAAGATACAAAAACTAAAAACCAAAAAGGTAAAATTTTTATATTTATTAATGTTATATATGAAAGAATTATATATAATAAATCAGCAAAAACATCAAGTTTAGCACCTATAATGGAAGTCGAATTTGTTTTTCTAGCAATTTTACCATCTACAAAATCCGAAAGGCAAATAGCTGAAAATAGTATTGTCAAATAAAGGTTTAGATTTTGTCCATAAACAAACTGTTCTTCAATTGCATGGATAAACAAAAATGTCATTATTATTCTTGTTATTGTAATTAAATTAGGTATGTATTTAATTATTATTTTCATATGTTCTCCTATTCTCTTAGTTAAGCAACTTAAAAACTCTAAATTATTATATAAGCCTCTTTTCATATTCATTAATAAATCATAAATTTATAATTTGAAATTTCATTAACTTAGGATACATGTATGCATAAATATAATTA
>NZ_LZZM01000011.1 GCF_002006345.1 Clostridium puniceum | reverse complement strand
AATATTAATATTTATTATGGGAAGCTTATACATGGTTTTAGAAGGTTTTTGGCGAGGGTGGACAAACATAAGTATGCTTTTTGTTGGAGGCCTTTGCGCTTTCTTAGTTGGTAAGTTAAACGAGCATTCAACTTTTTATGACAGAAAGATGTGGCAGCAATGTTTAATTGGCACTGTCATAACCTTATTTATAGAATTTATCAGTGGCTTAATATTAAATATGTGGTTAAGTTTTAATATATGGGACTATTCAAATACCTGGGTAAATGTATATGGTCAAATATGTTTACCATATGCTTTTTTATGGTTTATATTAATGCCATTATGTATTTATGTAGATGATTGGTTAAGATATAAGCTATTCAATGAAGAAAAACCATTAGGAGTGAAAGAAAATTATATAAATTTATTTTTAGGCAAATAAGACTTTAAGTAGTCTTTTTTGTTTTAAATCTCTTAGGAGGTACTGAGATGTACGGAATAAATGAATATGGCACAATCAGTTATGCAGATAACTTAGCTTTTACGGAAGAAGTAACAAAAAGAATACCTAATTTAATGAAGTATTTACCTAAGTATTATTATACATCAAATGTTATGAAAAATGTACAAGGTTCAAATGGAATTGAATTAGGATTATTAGATTATAAGCTGGATGATATATTAGATCAATTACTTATTGAAACGGCTACATGGGGATTAGATTATTGGGAGAAAGAATATGGATTAGAAACTAATAAGTTATTAAGTTATGAGGAAAGAAGAGAAATTGTAAGAGCCAAAAAGCGTGGTAGAGGGACAACAACTATAGCTATGATTAAAAACACCGCAGAAGCTTTTAGCGGTGGAGAAGTTAGTGTTATACCACATAATGAGCAATATTATTTCACAGTCCATTTTATAGGGATTAAAGGTATTCCACGTAATATGCAAGCCTTTAAGGATATGCTAGAGACAATAAAGCCAGCACATTTAAACTATGACTTTGCATTTACCTATAATACTTATGGGGATATAAGAGATAATTCATTTGATTATGGAAGGTTAGAAAATTATAGTCATGATTTAATCAGAACCACAGATGATATAAAGAAAGGGATGAATATATAATGCAACTTACAGGAAATTATGGATTAAAAAAGCCAGATCAAAACGATGCTTATAATATACAAAATGAAAATGATAATATGGATATTATAGACAGAGAAATGGGGAAAATAGAAGCTAACGTAGATAATTTAAAATTGGATGCAGCTAATGTAACTTTTACGAGTTCAATTACAGCCTTTAGTCAGTTAGGTAAAAACAAAGTAAATTTAGCATTAGATTACCTTTTTCAATTAGCCAATAATGGGAAACAATACTGGGTAGACGTTATTGGTTGGCCTTTGGTGGTTACAGATACATTTGCTACCCTAAAAAGTAAAACTCAAATAATTAAGAATACTATAGCCACAAATATAGTAAGTAAAGGCATCGCTGCTAATAATACAGATTCTTTAAGTAGCTTAGCGGATGCAATTAGTAGAATTAGTATAGAAAGTTTAGGTGGGTTGAAATATCAAAGAATAGAATATTTACCCAGTGATATTCTTATACAAGATAGTGGTAATGGGATAGAAGGTACAGCTCTAAAAAAAGTACTTCCTATATCATTCACTCCTAAATATATGATAGTAAATATTCAAAGTATACAAATTTGCATAAATTTTGTTGAACATACTATATTTGCAAATATGTATAATGATCATACAGAAACAAAGGCCACATTAAATGCTACTAATAACACGTATGTATATTCAGCTAGTACAGCCAGTAGGTATTTTGAATACAGCGATTATGGGAAAAGAATTGATATATGGGCACGTAGCATAACAGGACCACTTACGCCTTGCTACGTTGATATAATATATTAAGAAAATTTAATAAAGTTATAAGTAATAGAATAGCACAAATTAAGTGCTTTTTTTATTGCTTATTTTCAGATTATATTTAATCCTGTAAAAAATTACTAAAATTCTTAGATATAAAGGAATTTGTATTACGATTTTGGTTGGAATTTACTAAGATTCCAATTAGAATAAATATAGAGAAAGAACGCGCGTTCATTTATTATTAAATAAAAGGGAGAAATGATAAATGAAAAATTACTTTAAAAAGTTTAGTATAATGTTTGTAATGTTATTGACTGTTATAGGTGTTGGGATAATTCAAAATGGAAACGTTGCTAATGCAGCTACAGTTGGACAACAGTTAACTCAGCCTGAGAATGGATGGCGAAGATATGATGATTCAGATAGTAGGATAACATCTATTAATGTTGTATCAGATCCAGGTAGGTATGGGGGAAGTGTATCTTATAATCCCACATTAAAATTTTATGGTTGTAAAATAAGAATAATAGATGCCTATTTCCCAAGTGGGTATGCTTCAAACACTATTGTTACTATAGACGGTGTGCAATACCCTTCTTATAGTTGTATAGGTAGTACTCTTTATAAAGCTGTGGTGTTTGAAAAAAACAACCTAAGTTTAGGTGTTCATATTGTTAGCATAAAGAATGGTTATGCAGATGCTATAGATATTGATGATACCGGTAAATTAATTCCATATAATGAATCAATAATATTAGACAAATCATCACTGGACTTAAAAGAAGATGATTCAAAACAATTAACAGCAACAACAACTCCAGCAGGATCAGAAGTGGTATGGACATCAAGTGATGAATCAGTTGCAACAGTAGATTCAAACGGTAAAGTTACGTCAGTAAAGGAAGGGCAAGTAACAATAACAGCTCAAATTAAAGGTTCAGAAACAAAGGCTACTTGTGATGTTACAGTGGCACTTAAGGATGAAAAACCACCTGTAGATGAACCTGCTGGTGATGGGAACTTATATATAGAAATGGTAGACGGAAATATAAAACAAGCTCAAGGCCTTGATGTAACTGATTTTATTAAATGGTTTAAAAATAGAGATTTAGATGATAATGACAATCCAATATATAAAATTAAAAATGCAAAAGGTAATGTTGAATATTTAGTACATGATAAAGTAGTTGCATTTGAATTAAGATAATAAAATATTAATGTTTATATAGGCACTTACAGAAATGTGAGTGTCTTTTGTTATGCAAAAATAAAATGAAACTAGGAAGGTGACATATGAATGAAGTAAATATAATTATAGGGATGGCTTCAACTTTAATTGGAATTTTAGTTGGAGCTATTGGGCTTAAAAGAACATTTAAAAACGATGTTAAAGAGGAAAGTAATTCACAGACAAAATTTGAAATGCAACTTAATTATATATCCAGAGGTATTGATGATATAAGGCTTGAGTTAAAGGCACAGGATAACAAAATTAACAGACTTAGTGAAAAGGTTGCAAGGTTAGAGGAAAGCTCAAAATCAGCACATAAAAGAATAGATGATATAGAAAAGGGAGAGATGTAAAATGTTAACTTTAGATTTAAAATCAAGATTCAGAAATAAAACTTTTATTTTATCAATGCTAGGAGCAATAGTATTACTTATTCAACAATTAGGATTTAAAGATTTAATTCCTTCTAATTGGGTAGATATAGTAAATACGATACTTTCAATTTTAGTTATGCTAGGGATTGTTATAGATACTTCAACTCCTGGTGTTTCAGATAAAACTCAACATGTAGAGGAAAATAATTCAGATATTATTGATCCAGTAGAAGAAAATGTTATTGATACTGAAGCTATATTAAAAGAAAATGAAACTTTAAAAGCAACATTAAGTCAAGTTCAATCAGCTGTTGCAAATAATACAAATCAAGAAACTAGTACAGCAGCACAAGCCTAATTTCTAGAGTAGCCTTTATGGTTACTCTTATTTTAAATATGGGAGGAAATGATATTATGAAAATTGGATTAAGAGCAGGACATTCAGATAATTGCACTGGAGCTATTGGAATTGTAGATGAGCATGAACAAATGAAAAAGTATTATGCAGCAGTTAAAGCAGTATTTGAGCAATATGGACACATAGTAATTGATTGCAATAGCAATGGAAGTACTCCAGGTGCAGAACTATCAGAAGGTGCTAATAAGGCTAACAGTAACAATGTAGATTTGTTTATTTCATTACATATGAATGCAAGTAATGGACAAGGCCATGGAACAGAAGCTTTAGTTAGTAGTACAAGTAGCAAAGCCTACAGTTATGCAAATAATTTATGTAATAATTTTAATTTATTAGGTTTTACAAATAGAGGTGTTAAAACATCAACAAGCCTATATGAAATGAATAATGTTGCAGCTCCAAATATTATATTTGAAATATGTTTTTGTGACAATGAAACTGATATAGGCATTTATAATCAGTATTCTTGGGAGCAACTAGCATATAATTTGTGTAATGCAATAGATCTGAACATACCAAAGGAGGTTCCAGAAGCAGCAACTAACTTAAAAGCTGATAAAGGATATGTAGTTACTGCTTATTTACCTCATGCAAGTGCTAATTATGAAGGGGTAAATATTAATAGTGTATTAATTTATTTTAAAGGCATAGAGTGTTATGCACGAGGTAATTCTAAAGGAGTTTGGATAGAAACAGAATGGCTAGGTATGGCCAAATGTAAGGAATTGCAACAAGTTCTAGGAAACTTATTCTATACAATAGAAACAAAATAATTAAAAATGGAAAGAATTTTAAGGGCAGCATGGAGATTAATTTCTCTGTGCTGCCCTTTATTTTTTTGCTATAGATGGATGTATGTAAATAGTTTGACAAAATTTCCTAATAATATACAATTAGAGTATATAAATTTCTAAAGGGGGAATAATTAATGAATCAAAAATGGTATGAAAAAAATCTAGCAATTATATTACTTTTAATTTTCTTTTTCCCAGCAGGGTTATTTCTTATGTGGAAATATAGCAAATGGAACAAGGTGGTTAAAATAGTAATATCAATATTATTAGCATTAATTGTTATAGGTAACATGGGTAGTAAGAATGCTAATCAGACTTCAACAACAAAAACAGATACTGCTATAGTAAAAGAAGAAGAAAAAGCAGCAGAAGAAGCTAAGAAAAAGGCAGATGAAGAAGCTAAAGCCAAAGCAAATGCAGAAGCAAAAAAAGCTAAAGAAGATGCAGATGCAAAAATAGCGGCAGAAAAAGCTGCAAAGGATGCAAAAAATAATATACCTAAGGAATATCAATCAGCATTAAAAAAAGCAGATCTTTATGCTAATAAAATGAATTTATCTAAAAAAGGTTTATATGAACAATTAACATCAGATTACGGAGAAAAATTTCCTAAAGAAGCTGCACAGTATGCTGTAGATAATGTAAAAGCAGATTGGAAAAAGAATGCATTAGCTAAAGCTAAAACATATCAAAATAAAATGAGTATGTCTAAGAGTGCTATACATGACCAACTAGTATCAGATGCTGGTGAAAAATTTACTGAAGAAGAAGCACAATACGCTATAAATAATTTAGATAATTAGAAACAATAAAATAAAAAAAACGTACTAGAAACGTACTTATAAATTTTATAAAGTGAAAATATATAACATAATTCATATAATATGTACAATAAAAGTAAGGGGAAATACCATTAATTAACCCTTGCTTAAATATTTTCATAGAGTGGGAATAAAAAAATCTCTTTATTAATATATGTAAAGTTTTAAGCGTATAATATCAGGCTTTTTAAATATCTATATACTTATATGTATAACCAACTCATAACTAACAAAGTGACTTTAACCCATTGATTTATCAAGCCTTCAAATTCTCAAAGAGATAATATTTGGAGTTACAGAAACCCTACAAACACAGTGTTTGCAGGGTTTTCTTATATATAAAATCTTATGAAAACAGAGGCTGTAAATATTTTTGTATATTCTGATTTTCTTCTTAGAAATAATGGATAACTTAAGTGCTTATACTAATCCTTCATTTTGTCTAATGGTGTATATTTATAGTGTGTAAATTATTTATCCACTATGTATATTATATCCAACTAGTGGTAATAATATACATAGGGAAAAATATTGTTAAGGAACTTTAATTTTAGGATATATTCTAAGTTAAGGTTCTTTTTCTTATGATGTTTTTTCTAGTATATCACTAAAAACGACATTAAGTTGATTAATAACCAAATCCCAATCCGGATAATTTCTAGTCCATTTCTTGGCTACGCGTTCAACGGCTAAGTAAAGCATCTTTAATAAGCTATCATCATTAGGGAATATCAATTTGGTCTTTGTTACTTTTCTAAATTGGCTATTTAAAATTTCTATAACATTTGTAGTATATATTATCCTTCTTATGTTATCTGGGAATGCAAAGAATGCACTCAAGTTATCCCAATTATCTTCCCAACTCGTAACTGCGTTAGGATACTTATTAGACCATTTATCTTTCAATGATAGCAAATTTTCCATTGCAACTTCTTCATTGACAGCTTTATAAATTCCTTTTAAATCAGCTACAAATGTCTTTCTATCTTTGTATGGAATATACTTCATACTAGATCTTATTTGATGCATTATGCATCTTTGTATTTTAGCAAATGGGAACGTAGCACCGATAGCTTCCTTGAAGCCATTTAAGCCATCAACACAGAATATAAGGACATTTTGAATACCTCTATTCTTAAGATCGTTTAATACAGATAACCAAAACTTACTGCTTTCATTAGCTCCTATCCATATTCCTAAAACTTCTTTTTCACCATCTAAATTAACTCCAATTACAACATAGGCAGCTTTAACTACAATTTGTTTATCTTCTCTTACTTTATAATGTATAGCATCCATAAATATGAATGAATAAGCGTTCTCTAATGGTCTATTCTAAAGGTAATATTCTATTTGTTATATTTGATACAGTTTCAGCACTTATATCCACTCCATATAACTCTTTTATTTGCTCTGATATATCTCTAGTTGTCATTCCTGTTGCATAAAGGCCTAAAATTTTGTCCTCGATACCGTTAACGGATCTTTGGTGTTTAGCCACTATTTTAGGTTGGAAATCACCATTTCTATCTCTTGGTATATTAATATTTACAGGCCCTAATTCTGTTTTAACAGTCTTTTTTGAATATCCATTTCGGCTGTTATTATTAGTTTTCTCTACATTATTATATTTTCCATAGCCTAATGCTTCATCCATTTCAGCTTCTAAAGATTCTTGCAAAACATCTCTAAACATTTCTTTTAACGCATCCAATATATCATTTGCATTAGTAAAATTCTGATCCTTTATATATTCTCTTAATAATTCTTTTGACACATTTTCCATAAAAAAACTCCTTCTTGTAATAATTTGTTATCTCAATTATTGCCAAGAAGAAGTTGTTTTTATTCAGTTTACACAAAATTTTTTACAGAGCCAATAATTTATATGTTAAAAGTTGATCTATGTGCACAAAGTAAATATTTTCATTGTTATATAAATAAATTTTAACAACTTAAATCTAATATTTTTATTAAACCAGATTTAATATTCATGATTCCACTATTATGATTAAACAGGTTATCATAATCGTTTATTATCATTTTTATTTTTTGAGTATTTTCGCGTTTATAAGACCATATAGTTAACGAAAAATTAACAATCGATTGCTTTAAAATTTCTTTCCCATCTCGTAATGTTATAATTCCATTACCGTTAATAGTAGTAATTGTATGAAGATCAGAATTCTTATTGAATTGAGATTTGTTTATATTTTGAAGATTTATATTTTGTGGAAATCCCAATAAAATTACTGAATTAATATTACTTTTATTTTCCTTTTCTAATGTATACTTGATAAATTGGTTAAGAACTCCAGGAAATTCAGGTATATTTAATGTTATATTAAAAATTCCACGATAAAATGTATCGACAGTGTTATTAACACAACCGCGACCATTTCCAATAATGTTAGTATCACATTTACATTTTTTTGTTGAAATATTTTCACAACAATCATCACAACAATCAGATTTGGGAGGAATTATACTTATAATACTTTCAAGTTTTTCCTGTAAAAGGATTTGTAATTTCATTATTTCCCGTATAACTTTTTCAACTCCTTGATTAATTTCTTTTATATCTTTTGGGAGAACGGATTTACATTTATTTTTATCTAATATATATTGAATTTTTTCACCTTCTGCGTTTAGGATGTGTGCTAACCCCATTTCTTCCATAGCAATGGAAGCAATAATCATATCAATTGCTTGTTCTCTGGTTATATTAATAAGTGGAGTTATATTTGGAATATTGGGCATAGACATTATGATACCTCCTTAATAGTAATGTGTTTGCATATAAATTTTATGACCTTAAAAGGTCTGCTAATATTAAGTGAACCTTTTAAGATCAAAAATATTAAATTATACGGACAATCATAAGTGAAGCTCCAGCTGAAGAATTCAATAAAACAGCAGTACCTAAGAGTCCAAACAATTGCAGAGATACAGTTGAACCAGCTCCTAAGTTTATATTAATTTCATTCCTAAAGTTAGAAGTACTTAAACCAACAGCTATTGTTGAGGCAGTGTTTGGTGAACCATTGATTATGAGTCTAGAACCTAGTAAAAGTGCTGCAGTTGTATTTATAATATAAGAAATTCGATATAATCCAGCAGTATTTATTGTAAAAACAGTGTTTGCACCATTTATAGTAATATTAGAAGATGTTACTTGCGCATTAGGAAGAGCTATTAATGTTCCTGCTAATATAACAGTTATAGAAGAACCTGTAGTGTTGGCAGCAAATGCAGAAATAGCAGTAGGATTAGGTCCTAAAGGTCCCGTAGAACCAGAACTCCCAGTAAAGCCGATGTTACCCGTAACTCCGGTAGCTCCGATAGAACCGTTAGATCCTGTAATACCAATTGCACCAGTTGCTCCAGAGAAACCCGATTCTCCCGTTGCTCCAATTACACCTGATGGGCCTATAGATCCAGATGGACCGTTATTTCCAGTTGGTCCGGTGATTCCAATAGATCCAGTTGGTCCAGTAAGACCTTCAGATGGACCTACTAAACCAATAGGACCAATAGGTCCAGTTTCTCCGACAGATGCTGGAGAACTAAGAACAGTTTCTAATTTTGCTCTTAGTATTAATTGATTTTGAGAAATAGTGTCAATAAGATTTCTGACACTATTGTTTATTGTTATTACATCTTGAACATTAGGAATTCTTCCACTTAGACCTGGCAGTGTTCCTAATACAAATTGAATTTTTTCTCCTTCTGTGTTTATAATATGACTTAATCCAAGTTCTTCTAAAGCAATAGAAAATAAAATCATATTTAAGGCATCTTCTCTTGTAATTGAAGGACTTAGACTAGGGAAATTAGGCTGTGACATATAAACCCTCCTTCAGAACGATTTTTAACTTAAACGTAGGATCATAAGTGAAGCACCAGAGCTATTATTAAGCAACACTGCTGTTCCTAATAAACCAAATAATTGCAAAAGTATAGTTGTTCCCGCAGTTAAATCAATTAAAATCTCATTCGAAAAATTTGCCAAACTTATAAGTGGTGTTATTGTTGAAGCAGTATTTGGAGAACCATTTATAATAAGTCTTGTGCTTAAAGCCAAGGTCGCAGTTGTATTTACATAATATGATATTCTATAACGCCCTGAAGTATTTACAGTAAAAATAGTATTGCTTGCATCGACTGTAATATCAGAAGATAAGATTTGAGCATTAGGAAGTGGAACAGAAGTGCCTGCGACAACTACAGAGATTGAAGCGCCAGTATTGTTTTCGGCAAAAGCATTAGTTGCGGTGATATTACTTCCGGTTGCTCCAGTCGGCCCAGATGGACCGGTTGTCCCAGTTGGACCAGATGGACCAGTTGCTCCAGTTGGACCTATGGGACCGGTTGTCCCAGTTGCTCCAGTTGAACCAGTTGTCCCAGATGGACCAGTTGTCCCAGTTGGACCAGTTGGACCAGTTGAACCAATCGCCCCGGTTACTCCAGTCGGCCCAGGCACTCCAGTTGCTCCAGTTGGACCTATGGGACCACCAGATGGACCAGTTGCGCCAGTTGGACCGGTTGGCCCAATTGCTCCTTGCATAGTTGATGATTCTAAAGCATTTTGCATTTTAGAATTTAATAGTGATTGATTTTGAATAATACTATTCATAGTTCTTCTTACACTATCATTAACTTCAAGTATATCGTCTATTGTTGCAGCAGGGCCTGTTATGCCTGGAATAGTTCCTAAAACAAATTGAATTTTTTCTCCTTCTGCATTAATTATATGACTCAATCCAAGTTCCTCTAAAGCGATAGATGAAAGAATCATATTAATTGCATCTTCTCTTGTTATAGGTGGGCTTATATTTGGAAAACTAGGTTGTGACATAGTTTAATCATCTCCTATTGTATTATTGATAAGGTAATTTGTTCGAAAGCTTAGTAGCATTTTCCTAATTGACATATTCATTTGTTATATGATAATCTATTCAAGGATTGTAATCACAAATTTCTTTATACTTACAAAATGATCTGTTTGTCCCAAATAGATTAGCTGTATATTTGTTCAGAAGGAAAATCGCATAGTAATTAATAATTTGAATCAAATAGATGTCTTTTTCTTTAGTTTTAAAGTTCATCAAAAAGTGCTTCTAAATTTTAAAGATCTAATATTTCGTCATAGTTAATTCACAAGATCCAATCGTTGGTGTATTATCAATCATAAAATTTCTTGCATAATAAAAGTTCTTTTTCTAAATGAAATTTTAAATTTTATTAGTATGATTTTTGAATATTTCATCAGTTTTATTGATGAATCCAGTATATATTATAATAATTTTGTTTACTAAATTTTTTTAAACTTTCCAAACAATTGTATATATTTTTTTCTTAATGGAATGTGTAAAAATCATTTGAATAACAAAATTCGTTTTACATTCTGGCATAATAACATATATATATTCATATAGTAATAATATAATATGCTTAATTAAAAAAAGTGTTATATTAAAGCGAGCATTTGTAAATATATTTATAAAAGTGTTAATGCTTTAATACTTGCAAAAAATCAAAATATTATGGTAACAATGATATATAAAACTAATGATGGATTGAGTAAAATAGCTAAGCATAATTGGTTAAAGAGCTTTTCAATTTATAATAATTAAGAAGTAATTAGGGGCAATCGAACTACTTCTTATCTTTTATTAGTCTAATTCAAAAGGTTCACAATAAGTGCATTCTACAGTCTTAGGAGTTGATTCATGAGTACCTATTTTAATCTTGTTCAATGTACAATAATTAGCATCTTTACAATTATATTTGCACTCAGTTACAGAACATCCAAGGCCTTTCGTTATGTTTCATATTAATCACTCCTAAAAATTATTTTCTATAATATTGTTTGAGAAAATTAGATTTTTATACGTTAAAGTTTCTTTAAAATTGAATCTAAAAAAGAGCGGCAGATGGAGAAGAATCCAACTACCGCTTTAGTATTTTTTAATATAAACATCGAAAATGATAAATAATATAATATTAAAGTGAATGGAAAGTGTTACTTTGTAAAAGACTTATTAGGATACCTAATTGTGAACATAAAAAGTGTTACACAGTATTATATTCATCCTTAAATTCGTAAGCCAAAAAGAATCTCTATACTATATATTATATAAAGCTATTAGAAAAGTGCTATTTTTAATAAAATAGTTATTGAATAGCAATATCATATGTATAGAAAAAGTGGAAATCCTTTTTTGTTAGTTGTATCCTATTGTTTAAAAAAGATGCAGTCATTAATTTGGCTGCATTTTTTGTCCAAATGAAAAAGGCAGAGCCGAAGCTCCACCAGTCCATTTTGCAATATAATTTTAACTCTAATTTATTTAATATTCAAGTAGATAAATCAATAAAAATAGAGATAGTAGCGTGAATTATATTAAAAATACTATTTCTATTTTTAATATCAGGAGATCTATGATATTTATACATTTAGTATATTTTACAAAAGTACCAAATAATATACAATAATATTAAATATTCAAATATAGGAGGGGAGTAAGATGCATATATTATTTGGAGCATTATTTTTTGGATGTTTAGTAGAATTAGTTTTATTATTAGTAAAGCCCAAATGGTCAACATTAGGAAGAGAATTGCCTAACCAAAAGAAAACAATTAAAAAATTAATTATAACAACACTTGTTTTTCTTTTATTATTCGCAGTTACATCTGGGAAAAGTAATACTTCGACATCTACTAAAGCAACGACTAATAATAATGCAGAAGAAGTAATAAAAAAAGAAAGTGATACTAAACAAGGTGAAAGCAAAGAAGCATCAAAATCAGTAAAAGAAAATAAGGATAAATTTTCAATATCTTCAGAGCAAAATACAAATGCAGCTGTAGACGAATTAATATTACGTGGTAAGAGTGACTCTAAAAATGCTACAGATGAAGATATTAAAACAGCAAACAAATTTATAAATGACCATTATAATAATTATTGGACAGATAATGAAACAATGCATAAGACCATGTATTATGGATCCTTATTAGAATATGCAAAAAGAGATGAAGCTAAAGAGAATCAAAAAGGAATCGATTTTATAATATATAACTTAGGAGTAGATTCAGAGCAAGTTGTAAAATATGTTTATAGGAAAGCTGATAAAATAGAAGATGCTGCCACTCAATCAAATTTGGAACAAATAAAAAAATCATTAGCTAAAATTCCAAGTGATTATAAAAAATAATTCCCACACTTTTCCCGCAAAAGTTATAAATTAATATAAATTCAAATATATTAATTAAAACTTGAAAGTTAGATAAGTACAGAATATAAGCCAATATAAATTATAATAAATTTTAAAACAACTAATCCAGAAGTCATGGGATTGGATGGCAAGATTAAAAAATTCCTACATTATTATATATATAATTTTTAACCATACAATGTTAGGCTTTTTAAATATGTATATAAGTATATGTATAATTAACATACAAGTAACAAAATCATTTCAAAGTATTGATTTATTAGTGCGTTAAATTCTCAAAGAGATAATATTTGGAGTATATGGAATCCAACAAACTCAGTGTTTGTTGGATTTTTTACGTATAAAAATCTATGAAAACATACCATTTTGCATTCACAGCTAATACACAATTAACAAGCATTTATATTAAGTTAACAGCTTTTCTAAGCGCTTTAAGATCTTTGTGTATAAATTTTTGCTACAGTAATGAAGTTGTCAATGATGATAAATTTCTTGATTAATATTCTATTGTTAAAATTTGACTTAATTTTACCCTAATTTTGTGACATAACTGTAATACTATATATCTACAATTTAATTACAATATTAAACATGAAAGTAAAAGTATAACATAAAAAATGCTTTTATATTTAATATAGTATTATAATAAATGGAGGAAAAAGATGAGAAATAAACGTATTGCAAGTAAAGTTATTACAGGATTAATGTTGGCTAGTATGACTATATCTACTAGTAGTGTGGTGTATGCTGCTGATACAGTAAATAGAAGTTTAACTACTTCTACAATTCTAGATGCTGGAGTATCAAGTGGAGTGCCAACTCCGCCACCAGATGGCGGAGGAACTAATCCACCTCCTGATGGTGAAGATACAAGTGTTACCAGTGGACCTGCAGAATACTTATTAAGCGGACAAACTGTAACGCTAGCTAATCAACAAATTTCAGCTACAGACATTAACGAATCAATTGTTAAAGTTACTGATGGTGGAAATTTAACGTTAACAAATTCAAAGCTTACAAAAACGGGAGACTCTTCTGCTGATGGTAGCAGTAATTTTTATGGTCTTAATGCTGGCGTATTAGCAACAGCTGGTAGTAAGATTACCTTAAAGGATACGTATATAAATACAAGTGCATCAGGGGCTAACGCATTATTTGCAACGGGTGAAGGAGCTTATATCGAAGTATCTAATGTTGCAATCAAAACAACAAAGGATTCATCTAGAGGATTAGATGCTACTTTAGGGGGTACTGTAATTGGTAAAAATGTAAACATAAGCACTGAGGGAGCACATTGTGGCGGTTTAGCAACAGACAGAGGCGGCGGAACGGTATCGGTATCAAATAGTTCTGTTTCTACAGCTGGAGAAGGTTCACCTGGCATTTATTCAACAGGTGCAATTTCAGCTACTAACTCTAGTTTTAAAGCTACTGGGTCAGAAGCAGCTGCAATAGAAGGTAGAAATTCTATTACATTGACAAATTGTTCTTTATCAGGAGATTTAAAGCATGGAGTAATGATATATCAAAGTTTTTCTGGTGATGCTGAAGTTGGTAAGGGTACCTTTACAATGACTGGTGGTTCACTTAAGGCAGCAGTAGGACCACTATTCTATTCTACAAATACAGATGCAGTAATAGATATAAAGGATGTTGCTCTTGAAAATCCATCAGGTAAACTCTTAATAGCTAGCGCTGATAGATGGGGGACTACTGGATTAAATGGTGCAAATATAGATTTTACAGCTGATAGTGAACAACTTAAAGGAGATATAACTTGTGATAGTATAAGCACAATTATAGCTACATTAAAAAATGGTACAACACTAAAAGGTAGTATTAATGCAGATAACACGGCTAAGAGTGTAGTTTTAAGCTTAGATTCAACAAGTTCTTGGAATGTTACAGGAACTTCTTATCTAGCAAAATTAACTGATAGTGATACAACATTAACAAATATAAAAGATAATGGAAATACTATTTACTATGATTCAAGTGCAAATAGTTGGCTTAATGGCAAAACTTATACCTTAACAGATGGAGGTAGTCTAATACCAATTAATAATTAATAATAAAGCATAATAACTATAAATACATTAGAAAATATATTTATAGTTATACTGTAAACCATCCAAATATTAATATTTATATAAAATAGAAAAAATTAAGCGTCCTACAATAAACGTAGACGCTTTTTTCATTTGCTCAGCCAATATGAGAGTTTAAGTATTCATTCAAAGCCCAACACTTTTTTTAGATAATAATAGTTACTCTGAATAATTAAGGTTGTATAGTAAACAATATATTATATAACTGAAAATAATCGGAGTATAGAGAGGTGGAGAATTAATGAGAATCAAGACGGTTCTAATAGTATTTTGCATATTTTTCTTAATATTTGGTATACCATTAAAGGTAAGTGCAGATGAAAATAAAGTTCAACATATAGTATTAATAGATCCAGGGCATGGAGGAATTGATGGTGGAGCAAAATCTAAGAATGGAACAATAGAAAAAGACATAAACTTATCAATATCTATAAAGTTAAAAGCTGAATTGGAAGCAGCTAATTATATTGTATATATGACAAGAGCAGAGGATTCGCAATTGGATTCTAGAAAAGCAAAAGATTTAAGTGCACGATGCCAAATGAAAAAGGACACTAAATGTGATATGTTTATATCTATTCATCAAAATATGTTTCCACAAGCAAATTGTTTTGGAGCGCAAGTTTGGTATGCTTCTAATGACGATAGTAAAGTTTTAGCAGAAGACATTCAAGCATCGTTAAAAGAAACAGTAGACGATAAAAATAAAAGGATTGCTAAAGCTGCTAAAGAACAATACAAGATATTAAGGGATGGTTACGAAGCTCCATGTGTTCTTGTAGAATGTGGTTTTTTATCTAATTATGAAGAAGAACAAAAATTAAAGACTAGTGAGCACCAAGATAAAATAGTAAAAGGAATAGCAAGTGGTGTTAATAAATATTTTGAACGTAAGAATAATTAAATTTTTATTTAGAAGAAATAGTTCCAACTTTTATACTATTTCTAGGTGTGTCAATGGAATAATAAGAATTATTTATAATTAAAAACAAACTATATAATATTAAACTAATTAGAGCGATGATTAAAAAATAAATTATTACAGTGATAATTTTAGTTGATTTTTGATCAGCCATAGTTTGACCTCTTAATATATAGATTATATTTAATTATAGTAGCAAAGAGTTATAAATATGAAAATATATAGTTAAAAAATAAAAATAACTACTACGAAATTAAAAAAACTTAAGATGGATTAATTTAATATTTATTATTCCAGAGAGAAAAGTATATTATTAATAAGCAATATTTTAAAAGAGCTAGATGGAAATAAATTTATTTAGGGTTGTAAATAACAAGAATTGCTTTTAAACTTATTATGTAGTAATAAGTAGAAAATTTTTAAGAATAGAATTTGATTATTAATAATCATTTCTATTCTTATGCAAGCAATAATATAGAGGAGTTGTTAGAATGAGAGAAATAAATGTTGAACTTATTAGAGATGCTGTTAGAAATTTATCCATTGAAGCAAATTATTTTTTAGGTTCAGATATTAAAGAATCATTGAAAAAGTCTAGAGAAGAAGAAACTTGGGGGTTAGCGTCAGAGGTTTTAGATAAGATAATTATTAACTCTGAAATTGCAAGTAATGAAGAAATGCCGATGTGCCAAGATACAGGTATGGCATGTGTATTTATTGAAATAGGACAAGATGTACATATTGTTGGGGGAAAATTTGAGGATGCTATTAATGAAGGTGTACGCAGAGGATATGAGGATGGATTATTAAGAAAGTCAGTTGTAGAAGATCCTATTAGAAGAGTTAATACAAAGGACAATACTCCAGCTATAATTTATTATGACATAGTAGAGGGAGATAAGGTTAAGATTACATTGGCGCCAAAGGGATTTGGTTCAGAAAATATGAGCAAAATAGGTATGCTTAAACCTTCTGATGGTTTAGAAGGGGTTAAGAAATTTATAATAGATACTATTAAAGCGGCAGGTCCCAATCCATGCCCACCAATGGTTATAGGTGTTGGAATTGGTGGAACCTTTGATAAGGCTGCATATTTAGCTAAGAAAGCATTACTTAGACCTATTAATATAAGAAATAAAGATGAGTTTTATAGGGATTTAGAAATAGAACTATTAGAAAATATAAATAAATTAGGAATTGGACCACAAGGATTTGGTGGAAAGACTACTGCTTTGGGACTAAATATAGAAACTTATCCAACTCATATTGCAGGATTGCCTGTAGCAGTAAATATAAATTGCCATGCTACTAGACATAAAGAAATCATAATATAAAGTTAATAGAGTATTGGAGGAAAAATGCTATGGAAATTAAATTAGAGACACCTCTTACAGAAGATAAAATATTAAATTTAAAAGCAGGGGATAGTGTTTTATTAAGTGGAGTGATTTATTCTGCAAGAGATGCTGCACATAAAAGATTAATAGATTTATTAAATGAAGGTGGAGATCTGCCTTTAAATATAAAGGATGAAACCATATATTATGTTGGGCCATCACCAGCTAAACCAGGTATGGTAATAGGGTCAGCAGGACCTACAACTAGCTATAGAATGGATGCTTATGCACCAACATTAATGGATCTTGGATTAAGAGGCATGATAGGTAAGGGTGCAAGAAATGAAGAGGTAATTGAATCAATTAAGAGAAATAAAGCTGTTTATTTTGGTGCTATTGGAGGTGCAGCGGCATTAATAGCTAAGAGTATTGTTAAATCTAAAATAATTGCATATGAAGATTTAGGTGCTGAGGCTATAAGAAAAATGGAAGTTAAGGACATGCCCTTGGTTGTTATTATAGATGCGGATGGGAATAATCTTTATGAATTAGGACAACAAGATTATTTGAATTCAATTAAGTAGAGGACTATATATTTGGAGAGGTTGTCATAAAATACATAAAAACTTTAGATAAAATTAAAACTATTTACAAAATGAAATGAAATTGCATTTATTATAATATGTCTCATTTATTAAAATATAATAATTTGTAAACATGCATTTGTAATAGTTATTTATTTTTTAATCACGAAAATATAAACAATCAACAATTATAACAGAAAAAAGGAAGGAGTTGTGGATAAACTAAACTCCTTTCTTTTTTCTGTGGATTGTTTTAGATATTATTTTAACTGACTAAAACAATAATAATTTCGGTAATAAAAATATATATAAATTCTAATTAATAAAATTTATATATTAATAAAGCCTTTTCCTCTGACCTCAGATGCATCAACTATTGTTATAAAGGCTCCAGGATCTATGCTATGGATATTAGTCTTCAATTCAACCATTTGACGAGAGGTTACAATACAATATAACATTTTCTTTTTATCATGAGTGTATTCTCCTTCGGCCAATAGAGATGTAATGCCTCTATTTAAATCATTAATTACATAATGAATAATTTCTTTTTCTTTTACAGTTAATATTAGAAGTAGTTTCTTACTACTAAATCCTTTCAACACCTTATCTAGAACTATACTTTGGATAAAAAGAGAAACTAAAGTATATAATGCTTCAGGAATACCTGAAATTATGGCTCCTATTAATATTATTATTAAATTAAGAGAAAAGCCTAAACCACCTATATTGAAGTTTGAATATTTTTTTCTAATAAGCATGGTTATAATATCAGTTCCACCAGTAGAACCATGACGTAAGAAAACTAATCCATAACCAATACCACATAAAACTCCACCATAGATACAGTAAAGCAGCAAATCTAAATTATCTAGAGAGACTAGGTGTGCTAAAGGTTTAGTTATAATTAGAGAAAACGAAAGTGAAAGCATTCCTAGTGTTGTGTAAATTATAAATGATTTATTAAGTTTTCTAGCTCCTATTAGCAGTAGTGGAATGTTAAGAAAAAACACAGCAACACCAACAGGTATTCCAAATGTGTACTCTAAAAGTAATCCTATCCCAGTAACTCCACCACTTAAAAGTTTCGCATGAGATAGAAAAATATTTACCCCTAAAGAGGAAATCGTGCAACCTAAGAAAATAAGTAAAGCGTCAATAATGTTAGATTTAAATTTGTAATATGTATTCATGAAAATGCTCCTTTAAAGTTATAAGTCTCTTAAATATTAATACACGTTGTTAATCAAAAGTCAATATATAGAATAAATAGGGAGTCTTTATTGAAAAAATACTTTTTATAGGAGATAATGTGTTTAGGTAAAATTAATAATTTTGTGATGAAATGATTAATAATTTGTTCTATTAAATATGGAAAAATATTTTTTGTATTAAAGTTGAAGAAAATTTTAATATGATATTAGTATTATTAAATTACCTATTTATAAATTTAAAAAGAATATTAAGGGTAATTTAAAATAAGAATTAAAAAGAATTTAAAGTAAAATTAGTTTTTAGTAAAAGAGTAAAAGGAGAACTACATGAATAGAATTAAGCTTCCAGGAAAAGAGAAATACAAGAAGATATTATTAGTAATTCTAGTTATAATAACAATAGGAACATTGTTTTATGAGCATAATAAAAATCTCAAGGAGAAAGAAAGAAAAGCACAGCAAGAAATAGCTACAGATAAGCAGGAGGATAACAATTCTAGTAAGGATAAAAAACGTGATAGTGTAATTGCTGAAGATAACTCGATTATTAACGAAAGTAAAGCGACTACTAATGATCAAACTCAAAATAGTATAGTAACTAAAGAAATTGTGAAGGAAGAAAATTCAACTGATAAATTAACTAAGGAGAAAAAAAGCTATTCGAATAAGGAAAATGAGCTATATAATCAAGCATACACATTATTCTTTTCTCGTGATTATAATGGTGCAATTGACAAGGCGAATATTCTTATAAATGAATTTCCAAACAATCCAATGGGATATAATATAAGGGGGATTGCAAAGTCTTATAATGGAGATTATAACGGTGGACTTAAGGATATAGATATTTCCTTAAAAATTGATGAGAATTATGGATATGCAAGATTTAATAAGGCGCTTACTTATGAATTGTATGGCAATATGGAAGAATCATTAAAGTGGTATAATAAAGCTTTAGAAGTTGAAAAATATGTGTGGACTTACTATGGAATATCATCTATATACGGTAGAAGAGGTGATATAGATAACACAATGAAGTATTTAAATAAAGCAATTGAAATGGATGCAGCTGTTAAAGAAATTGCTAAAGAAGAAGAAGATTTTAATCCTGTTAAGGATTTTGAAGCTTTTAAGAAAGCAGTATATAACTAATAATTCATATAAAAATATAAGCTTAGGGATAAATAGTTAAATCCAGGTTTTGAGATAAATAGTTAAATTGAAATATGTAAAGTGAAACTTTAGGAGGAGTTAACATGTTCAATGTATTAGTAGTTGATGATGAAAAGGAAATAAGAGATGCTATTGAAATATATTTAAGAGGAGAAAATTTAAAGGTTTTTAAAGCACAAGATGGTTTTGAAGCTTTAGATATTCTTGAAAAGGAAAAGATACATCTTATTGTACTTGATATAATGATGCCTAGACTTGACGGAATAAGAACTTGTTTGAAAATTAGAGAAAAGCAAAATCTTCCTATAATAATGCTATCTGCTAAGGGAGAAGATTCAGACAAGATATTAGGATTAAATGTAGGAGCAGATGATTATATAACAAAACCTTTTAACCATTTAGAATTGGTTGCTAGGGTTAAATCACAATTGAGAAGATATGAAAAGCCATTGAGTGTTGAAGAAGGCAAAGATATAATTAAAGTTAAGGATTTAGTTATAGATACTATTGCAAAAAAAATCACATTAAGGGATGAAGAAGTAAAGGTAACAGCAACAGAATATAAAATACTTCATTTATTAGCAGCAAATGCAGGTAAGGTATTTTCAATAAAAGAAATATATGAGAATGTATGGGAAGAAATATTTTATAAGAGTGAAAATACAGTAACTGTACATATAAGAAGGATAAGAGAAAAGATAGAAATAAACACAAAAGAGCCTGAGTATATTAAGGTGGTGTGGGGAATTGGTTACAAAATTGAAAAGGAAGATTAAATTATATTTTAGCAGTATTTATTTAATTGATTTAATAGTAATAGGATTAATGACATTAATTTTACTTTCAAATTTAGGAGATTATATACAAGTAAATAAAGCCCACCATGATTTAGCAGTTAAGCAAATTAAGAATAGTGCAGGAGAATTAATTTCATTGTCTATAATATATGTAGCTTTTATTACAAAGATTATTCTCATAGTAAAAAGAAATCCCAAATCACCCAAAATTCAATCTAATTATATTAAGAACATGGTTTTTGTAATAAAAAATGGATTTCATTATAAAGAAACAAGAAATACATTAGTAATATCTATAGCTATGGCAGTTATATTACTAATTGCATATTTATATTTTCTTGCGACAGGTGGATATGAAAACAATATTGTTGTTAGGCTATTTCAAACATATCCTTTTAAAGGCAGTATTTTTGTTATTATTATTCTATTTTTAACTATGATGTTCGCATTAAAAAGGACTTTAGACATAATAGTTGTAAATGATGCTCTTAGAAAGTTTAAGGAAGGAAATTTACAAGAGGATATTAAGCTTGAGGGCTCTCCTCAAATAAAAGAATTAGCTGAAAATATTAATTCAATAAAAGCTGGATATAAAGAAATCTTAGAAAATGGTGTTCATAATGAGAAGTTAAAAACAGAACTAATATCAAATGTATCGCATGATTTAAAAACACCCTTAACTTCAATAATAAATTATGTAACTATATTAAAGAACGGTAATATAACAGAAGAAGAAAGAGCTGAATACCTATTAATATTAGAAAAAAAATCTTTAAAATTAAAAGTTTTAATTGAAGATTTATTTGAAATGTCAAAAATAAATAGTGGACGAATCAAATTAAATAGAGAATTAATAGATATTTTATCTTTGATACATCAAGGAATTGGTGAATATAGCACTTTATACGAGGAAAAGAATATTTCTTTCAAAGTAACAACAGACAAAGATGCGATATATATGGAGCTTGATGGCAGGTTAATGTCTAGAGCTTTGGAAAATATAATAATTAATGCTTTAAAATATTCATTAAATGATACTAGAGTTTACATTAATGTTAAATTAGAGGATAATTGTGTAAAAATAGGCGTAAAAAATATTGCAAATTATGAAATGGACTTTAATGAAGACGATATGTTTGAAAGATTTGCAAGGGGAGATAAGTCTAGAAATTCAAAGGTTGAAGGTTCTGGTCTAGGACTTGCTATAACAAAAAGCATAGTTGAACTTCATGGTGGAGAAGTTAAAATAAAAAAGGAAGGTGATATGTTTAAAATTTATTTCATTCTTCCTATTAACAAAGAATAAAAAATATTAAAGAATAAAATTTATCAATTAGGTAGTTAATCTATGAAAAATTAAAGATTAACTACTTTTTATATATATATTTATTAAATTTGGAGTTTTACAATTAGTATAGTAAGAATTATAATATACGATATGTTGTATGAAAAATTAAAAATATGTGTAAAAAGCACAATATATAGTGGAGGTAATATAGGATGTTGGTGTTGAAAGAATTATGCAGGGATGCTGTTTGTGGAATTAAAGATGAAGATGGAATCTATAGCGAAGATAAATTATTGAATGCTTTAGGTAATATTATAAGAGATGGTATGAATAGTAGTGAAATAAGAAAATCATTGATTCAAGTCTCATTAGAATTAACCACAGATATGGAACCTGATTGGCAATATGTAGCGGCTAAGATATACACTTATGAGGTATATGAAAAGGTTAGAGTAAATAGAGGGGTAAATAAGGATAAAAATCTATATGAAGATTATTATGAGTTAATTAAGGATTTAACTGAGAAGGAACTTTATGGAACTTATATTTTAGATAATTATTCAAAAGAGGATATTTTAGAACTAGAAAAAGAAATAAAATCAGAGAGAGATTTTTTATTTAATTATAGTGGAATAGATCTTTTAGCTAAGAGATATTTAGTTCAAGATTATAATAGAAATCCTATAGAACTTCCACAACAAATGTTTATGGGAATAGCTATGCATCTTGCAATTCCAGAAGAAAAGGGAAACAGGGTATATTGGGCAAAGAGATTTTATGATGTGTTAAGTTCATTAAAAGCTACTATGGCAACACCAACTATGTCTAATGCAAGAAAGCCATTTTACCAATTAAGCTCATGTTTTATAGACTCTGTAGAAGATAGCTTAGAAGGAATTTATAAATCTCTTGATAATTTTGCTAAGGTATCTAAGTTTGGTGGCGGAATGGGAATTTATATGGGAAAAATTAGAGCATTAGGCTCTGCTATTAGAGGATTTAAAGGAGCATCTGCTGGAGTAATACCATGGGTTAAATTATTTAATGATACAGCAATAGCTGTAGATCAATTGGGCGTTAGAAATGGTTCAGTTGCAATATGGCTTGATGCATGGCATAAGGATATTCCTGAATTCCTTCAAATAAGAACTAATAATGGAGATGATAGAAAGAAGGCTCACGATGTATTTCCAGGTCTTTGCTACCCTAATTTATTTTGGAGACTTGCAGAAAATGATATAGATGCAAATTGGTATATGATGTGCCCTTATGAAATTAAGAAGATTAAAGGATATGCACTAGAAGATTTTTATGGAGAAGAGTGGGAAGAAAAGTACTATGAATGTGTAGAGGACAACAGAATTGAAAAAAGAGTCATGTCAGTTAAGGATTTAGTAAGAATGATTATAAAGAGTGCAGTAGAAACCGGAGCTCCATTTGCGTTTTATAGAGATATTACTAATAAAATGAATCCTAATAAACATACTGGAATGATATATTCTTCAAATCTATGCAGTGAAATAATGCAGAATATGAGTCCTATGAAGATACAAAAGAGTGAAACCTTATTAGATAATGAAGATAATCAATTTGTAGTTGAAAAGGTGATACCAGGAGATTTTGTTGTATGCAATCTTTCATCAATTGTACTTGGAAATGTAAATGTGACTAATGATGAAGAAATGGAATATGTTATTGAAACTCAAATTAGAGCTATGGATAATGTTATTGATTTAAATTATTATTCTGTTCCATTTGCTGAGATTACTAATAAAAAATATAGGGCAATAGGACTTGGAACAAGTGGATATCATCATATGCTTGTTAATAATAAAATACATTGGACTGCAGAGGAGCATAAGGATTTTGTAGATAAGGTTTATGAGAAAATAAATTATCATGCAATAAAAGCAAGTATGAAAATATCAAAGGAAAAAGGAAGTTATAAGGAATTTAATGGCTCTGATTGGTATAATGGAAATTATTTTGAATTAAGAGATTATAAAGATGATAAATGGAATGAATTAAGAACAGAAGTACATGAATTTGGAATGAGAAATGGATATTTAATAGCAGTTGCACCAAATGGTTCAACTGCCACTATTGCAGGCACCACAGAGGGGATAGATCCTGTTATGGCTAGATTTTATTTAGAAGAGAAAAAGGGAAGCATAATTCCAAAGACAGCGCCAAATCTTTCAGAAGATAATTATTGGTATTATAATTCAGCTTATAATATAGAGCAGTCTTGGTCTGTTAAGATGAATGGAATAAGACAAAGACATATAGATCAAGGTCAATCGTTTAATTTATATATAACAAATAATTATACTATGCGACAAATAATGAATTTATATATAGAAGCATGCAAAAACGGAGTTAAATCAATTTATTATGTAAGATCAAAATCCCTTGAAGTAACTGAATGTGAGAATTGTTCGGCGTAAGTGAGTCGAGTTTCCTTTAAAAAGTCCAAATCTATGATTTGGGTACTCAAACTTAGTTAACTCGTGAATACGAGTTAACTTCCTTGAAAAAAGATTTGAAGACTTGAACTTACCCAGCGAGAGAATGTGAGGTGGTTTCCTTCAAAAGATTTGGCTGAATCACTTATTTAGCAAATACATGTGAGCTGACTTCCATAATTGTATAAAGAATAGGAGAAGAAAAATGAATATAAATAAAAAACCTTTATTTAATGAATTTGGAGATAGAGATATTAATAAAAAGAGAATAATAAATGGAAATACTACAAATTTGAATGATTTTAATAATATGAAGTACAACTGGGTTTCGGATTGGTACAGACAAGGAATGAATAATTTCTGGATACCAGAAGAGGTTAACCTTTCACAAGATTTAAAAGATTATCAAAATTTATTAGAGGAAGAAAGAACTGCATATGATAAGATATTATCATTTTTAATATTTTTAGATTCTATCCAAACAGCTAATCTAAGTAATATAAATAATTATATAACAGCAAGTGAAATAAATCTTTGCTTAACAATTCAAAGTTTTCAGGAAGCAGTACATTCACAAAGTTATAGTTATATGCTTGATAGTATATGTTCCCCTGAAAAAAGAAACGAAATACTTTATCAATGGAAAGATGATGAAATACTTTTAAATAGGAATAAATTTATAGGTGATCTATATAATGAATTCATTAATAAACCTACAACACATAATCTATTAAAAACTATTATGGCTAATTATATTTTAGAAGGTATATATTTTTATTCTGGATTTATGTTTTTCTATAATTTAGAGAGAAATGGTAAGATGCCAGGTTCAGCACAAGAAATTAGATATATAAATAGGGATGAAAATACTCATTTGTGGCTTTTTAGAAATATTATAAAGGAATTGCAAAAGGAGAATCCTGAATTATTTACACCTGAAGTGAAAAATGAATTAAGAGAAATGATGAGAACTGGTGTAGAACAGGAAATTTTATGGGGACATTATGTTATTGGAGATAAAATACAAGGAATAAATAAAAATTTAATAGAAGAATATATAAAATATTTAGGAAATAAAAGATTAAAAGAGATAAATTTAGAACCATTATTTAAGGGATATAATCATAATCCAGCTTTATGGGTAGATAGTTTATCAGATGCGAATTCTGTTAAGACAGATTTTTTTGAAGCAAGATCTACAGCATATGCAAAAGTAACAAGTTTAATAGATGATTTATAATTAAATTTATATAATGTTGATATAAATAGGAAAAATGTGGTAAAAAGATAGAAGAAATTAGAGTTCTTTAGTAAAAAATCATAAAAAACGGTTAAATTAAGTTAAACTTTTTGTGAATTATGTTATAATAAAAAAGGTTTATACTTAAAATAAGACAGAATGATTATAGCAAGAAGCAAAAATTATACTTAATTATGAGGAAATTAATAATCAAGGAGGAGTTCCATATTATGAAAAAAGGTATTGCTGCATCTAAGGGATATGCAATAGGAAAAGTATTTGTACAAGAAAACGAAGAGATTGTTATAAGTGACGCTAAAATCACAGATATAGGTGCAGAAAAGGATAAAATGCAAAAAGCATTAGATGATTCTAAAGCACAATTAGAAGTTATTAAAGCTAAAGCAGAAAAAGAAATGGGTGCAGAAAAAGCGGAAGTATTTGAAGCACACATCACATTATTAGATGATCCAGAATTTACTGGAGCAATGATGATGGAAATTGAAAATAACAATGTAAATGGTTTAAAGGCAATTGAAAGCGTTACAAATACTTTTGTTGCTATATTTGAATCTATGGATAATGAATACATGAGAGAAAGAGCTGCTGATATTAAAGACGTATCTAAGAGAATACTATCAAACTTCGCAGGAAAAGGCGGAGATTCTTTTGCAATAACTGAAAGCAATACAATAGTTGTAGCTCATGATTTAACTCCATCTGATACAGCAGGTTTAGATAGAACTAAGGTTGTAGGATTTGTAACAAACATTGGTGGAAGAACTTCGCATGCTGCTATAATGGCTAGAACTTTAGAAATTCCAGCTGTACTTGGCTTAGGTGATATAACTGAATGTGTTAAAACAGGAGATACAATCATACTTGATGGAATAACTGGAGATATAATTATAAATCCTTCAGAAGAAGTAGTTTCAGAATATAAAGCTAAAAAAGAAAAATTCCAAGCTGAACAAGAAGAATTAAAGAAATTAATAGATGTTAAAACAACTACTAAATCAGGTAGAAGGATTGAAGTTTGTGGAAACATTGGTAAGCCAGAAGATGTTCTTAGTGTTTTAGCAAACGGTGGAGACGGTGTAGGATTATTTAGAACAGAATTCTTATACATGGATAGAGATAGTGCTCCGACAGAAGAAGAACAATTTGAAAGTTATAAGTTTGTTCTTGAAAAAACAGCAGGTAAGCAAGTTGTTATAAGAACTTTAGATATAGGTGGAGATAAGACTCTTCCATATTTACCATTACCAGAAGAAATGAATCCATTCTTAGGATACAGAGCAATTAGACTTTGTTTAGACAGAAAAGATATATTCAAAGTTCAATTAAGAGCATTACTTAGAGCTTCTATTTACGGAAACCTTGCAGTTATGTTCCCAATGATCTCAGGATTAGAAGAATTTGAGCAAGCAAAAGAAGTTGTTGAAGAGTGTAAGGCTGAATTAAAGGCTGAAGGAAAAGAATACTCAGAAAAAATTCAATGGGGTATTATGATTGAAATTCCAGCAGCAGCAGTTTACGCTGATGAATTAGCTAAACATGTTGATTTCTTCTCAATTGGAACAAATGACTTAATTCAATATACTTTAGCAGCTGATAGAATGAGCGAAAAAGTTTCATATCTTTACAATCCAATGCACCCAGCTGTACTTAGATTAATAAAGATGACTATAGATGGAGCTCATAAGCACGGTAAATGGGTTGGAATGTGTGGAGAAATGGCTGGAGATGAAGCAGCTATCCCTACATTAGTTGAATATGGATTAGATGAATTCTCAATGAGTGCTACATCAATCTTAAATGCTAAGAAAATAATGTTAGAACAAGAATAAAATATAAATTTTTATAAAGTTAAAGGCTATCTCAGTTATTGAGGTAGCCTTTAATAGTTGTAAAGTATAGTTATAGGGTAATTTATAATTTAAGATAGATAGTGGTTAATTAAATAGGTTACAATATATGTGCACATGACTACACTTATAGATTTAAGATGGTAATTTCTAATCAAATAAAGTTATTTTTATAATTTATTTGATTAATTAAAACTATAGTTTTAATTTAATTGTAATAACGATAGAGGATATAATATACTAGTAGTAAGAGACATGTTATATTTAAGAGCGGTAAGGTGATATTTATGAATAGAAGGGTTAAAAAAGCCTACGATAAAGCCATGGACTATTATGAAAAAGGTAAAATTAACAAAGCATTAGAACTATGTGAAGAGATATTATCAGAAGGATTAGATAATGCTCCAGTATTAAATTTTAAAGGGTTATTATTATACCAAAAGGGAAATTTAAATGAAGCAATCACTGTATGGAAAATAAATGAGGATTTAAACAATGATGAGATTGCAAGAAATTATATAAGAGATTCAGAAGCAGATGAAAAGAGATTAGAGCTGTATAAACAAGGTGAAAAAGCATTAAAACAACTAAATATTGAAAGGGCTCTGGAATTATTTAAAATATGTTTAGAAAGTGACTTTAATACAATTAAAGTAAATACAGGAATTGGAATATGTTATCAAAAAAAAGGTGATTTTTATAAAGCTAAAGAATATGTTGATAAGGCTTTAAGAATAGATCAAAGTGCAGTTACAGCTAAAATTATTCAGAAGGAATTAAAAGAAAATGGAATTTATTCAGAAGCTAAAAATTCTTCAAAGGGCTTTTTAATTGGAGTAACAAGTCTATTTGTAGTTATCGCAATTGTTGCTGGAGGTTATTTAGTTTTTGCAAAATTTAAGAACAAAGATTTTTCTGGAATTATAGAGCAAGTAAAGAATATTGGAACTAAACAAGAAAAAGATAGTAAAACAGTTGAAGAAAAAGAGAATACAACAGAGGAAAGTAAAGACTTTATAGAGATTAAAGAGTCTGCAGCACAAGAAAAAGATCAAGAAAGTCAAGATGCTAAAGCAGAAGAAATAGTTAAAGAAGGACCTCAAAGTAAAACACTTGATACAGAAAAGTTAAAAACGTTAATATCAAGTAATGATTTAGATGGAGTATATGAGCAACTAAAAGATGTTAAAGCAGAAGCCGTAAGCAGTGAAGGGGCTGAAATATATAATAAAGCTATTAAGCTAATGAAAAATGAAGGTGTATTAAAATTTTATGATTATGGATTATGGTATTTTAATCAAGGTAATTATAATGATGCTGAAATTTCATTGGACAAGGCTTATACATATTGTGAAGGAAATAGTTACAAAGAGCATGTCTTATTTTACAGAGCAAGTAATTCCCTTAAAAAAGCAGAGGATAAGATTGCACTTAAACGATATGAAGAGTATTATAGTCAATATCCCAAGGGGGTATATACTGAGGAAGCATTATATCAATTAGCATTATTGACTAATTTTGCTGACAAAGAAAAGAGTAAGAAATATGCAAATACGCTAATGAATAATTTTCCACGTTCTATTTATGTAAATGATAAGCTTGCTACTATAGCTAGAAGTTAGAACATAACTTATGAAAAATAAAGTAGGGAGTGTTATATTAATTAATAAATTTGGACAATATAATTGAATAGTAGAATATTAAAAAGTAATAATTCAAATTTTGTATTATTACTTTTTAAATATTCACTATTTTTTATTTTACATTAGTATTATGATTTTATTTTAAAAAAAGTATGATGTCCTATAGTAGTTTGATTAAATTTTTCTGTATCTTTCATCCAATTGCACGTTGCTATGCTTGGATTATAGAAAAATAAAGCATCATTTGTTGGATCAGCACCTTTAATTGCATCGTATACTGCATCATAGCAATCCTGATTTGGATTAGCATTTATTTTACCATTTTTAACACAAGAAAAAGCATTTTTTTGAAATATAACTTCCTGTATAGTATTTGGAAAATGTGGATCAATAGTTCGATTTAATACTACAGAAGCTACAGCTACTTTCCCAGAATATGGTTCGCCAATGCTTTCAGCATAAACAAGTTTTGCCATTAAATCTATATCTTCGCCCGTTATGTACAATTGTTGAGTAGCGTGATCAAAAACTTCTAAGACCTCATTATGTTTTCCAATAGATTTGGAGTTAATTTCTATATTAGTATTTAAATAATTTTTATTAGATTCTTGATTTTCAGGAATCTGCATAGTTTCACTACAAGTCTTGCCTAAATCTGAGGCAAAGACTAGACCAATATTAATAACGGAAAGATATAGTATTAAAGTAATTACAAAAATACTACATGTCTTTTTCATAAAAAACCTCCTTCGGTATAGTGCAACAAGAATATTATTACCAAAGAAAGTAATAATATACACTATTTATTTTTATAAACTTCTAATACAATTTGTTTATGAGTTTAAACTACCCTTAACGGGGATTAATTAAGATTAAGAAAAAATTATAATAAAAATAATTAAAAAGTAAGAAAATAATAATTGTCTTTATATCTAAGTGTATAGTATTTGTTGTATAATTTTTATTAAGAGAAGAAAAGAGGTGAGAATTTTGAGTGAATTTTTAGGAATGGTTGGAAAGAGTTTTTCCAATATGTCATTGTGGTCTGTATTGGATATTTTAGTGGTATCATACATTTTTTATAAAGGCTATATGTTAATAAAAGAAACTAGAGCTGAGCAATTATTAAAGGGAATCGTATTAATTATAACTCTAATTCCAATTAGTTATGTACTAAAGCTAGATATGTTATATTTTATATTAAACAAGACATTAACCATAGGGGTATTAACTGTAATCATAATTTTTCAGCCTGAAATTAGAAGAGCTTTAGAACATTTGGGAAGAACAGCCTTTGATGATAAGCATTATCCTAATAATAAAGAAGATTTAAATACAACTATTAATGAAATTGCGATTGCTGTTCAAAATTTAGCTGAGAGTAGAACTGGAGCATTAATTGTAATAGAGCAAAGTACTGGATTAAAGGAATTGATTGGTGCAGGTACACTATTAGATGCAAATGTAACAGCTAATCTTTTGGAAAATATATTTGTAGTCAATACTCCACTTCATGACGGGGCAACAATAATAAGAAATAATAGAATTCTAGCATCAGGTTGTGTATTGCCATTAACTGATAATAATAGAATTAATAAGAAGCTAGGAACTAGACATAGAGCTGCAATAGGTCTATCAGAGGTATCAGATGCTCTAATTATAATTGTATCCGAAGAAACAGGTGTAATATCTTTAGCTATTAATGGCAGAATAACAAGAGGATATGACAAAGAAAAATTGAAGAATATAGTACTAAAAATAATAGAAAATAGAAATGAGAAAAAAGTAAAAACAGCAGGGGAGAGGGTGAAGTCATGGATAAAGGTGAAGGCAGAACATTAATTGTAAAGATTATTTGTGTACTGTTATCACTTGGTTTATGGCTGTATATCTCAATTGTAGAAAATCCACTTAGAACATATGAATTAAAGAATATTCCTGTAGAACTAATTAATCAAGAATCTTTGACTAATTCAAAATTTACAATTGTTAATAAACAACAGTTCACAGTGGATTTAAAATTAGAAGGGCCATCAAGTGAAGTAGCAAAGGTTAAAAAAGAAGATTTTAAAATCGTTGCTGATATATCAGCTTATGCATTAAAAAATGGAGAAAATACTATACCAGTTCAAATAATAAGTTATCCTGAAAATATTAATATTAAAAATAATGGTTTTTTAGGGATAAAAGTTAATTTAGAAGAGTTGGTTAAGAAGGAATTTACAATAAAATCAAAAGTAAAAACTACTTTTAAAGAAAATATTTATGAGAAAGAACAAAGTATATCTCCAAGTAAGGTGACAGTAACAGGCGGAAAAAGTTCTATTGATAAAATTAGTGAAGCTATTTTAACAGGTGAAGAAAAAGATATAGATAAAAATATCAGAAAAGAGTATGAGATAAAATTTGTAGATTCATTAGGTAACGAAATTGGTGACGTTGAAGCTGATAATAAAACATCACAATTATCAATTACAATAATTAATGGTAAAGTTGTGCCTATAAATTTAAAAACTGTAGGAAGGGTTTCAGCAGGTTTTAAAATGGATGGTTATGAACTAAGTAAAAACAGTATAAATATTATAGGTGATAGTCAAAGTTTAGAAAAAATACAAGCAATAGATACTGAATTTGTGGACATGTCCTCTTTACAGGAAGATCATGAATTTGATACTAAGCTTAATATACCAGAGGGAATCTCAGTTCAAAATGGAGAGAATAGTGTTAAAGTTAAAATTAAGGTGTCAAAAGAAGAAAATGTAACTAAAAATCTAGTGTGTAATGTACAATATATTAATTTAAATGAAGGGCTTTTATTAGAGTCTTCAAAGCCAACTGTAAATGTAACATTAACTGGAACTCAAACAGCGGTGGATAAGGTTAGTTCGGAAAATATAAAGGTTATATTAGATTTATCTAATGTAAAAGAGGAAGGAACTTTTGATTATACTCCACAGGCAACACTTGTAAATGCAAATGATGTAACCATATCCTCTGTAGGAAGTGCTAATATAGTGGTTAAAAAGAAAGCTTAAGGTTACGTATCAAAATAAACTATAACACTACAATAAAAATTTTTTATATAATTATACTTAAATTGAAGTTACTTAATTTAAGTATAATTTTGTTAACTGTTAATTCCAATATATATCTTAATAATTAGCCACAGTAGGAGTATGCTGTGGCTATTTTGTGGTATAATTTTTCTATATTTATTTAGTTTGAACTAATTTTATATAGGATATAATCTTATTGAAAACTACATTATAATTTAGAAAGGCAGGGTAAAAATATGGCCATAAGGATAAGCAATATAAGTTTAGAGTTAGATGACGACTTAGATGTTTTAGAAAATAAGGTATGTAAGAAATTAAATATATCTAAGGAGAACATTAATAAATTAACTATAATAAAGAAAAGTATAGATGCAAGAAAAAAAAATAATATAAAATTTAATTATTGTGTTGATATATTTTGTGATAAAGAAAAGAAGGTACTTTCAAAAATACATGACAAAGATGTAAAATTTGAAGAAATCAAAGAAGTTGAACCATTGAAAGCTGGAATTCAGGAATTAAAAACTAGACCTGTAGTAATAGGTTTTGGTCCAGCAGGAATTTTTGCTGCATTAATATTGGCAAGGCAAGGCTACAAACCAGTAGTATATGAACGTGGAGAAGATGTTGATACTAGAACAAAGACAGTTGAAAAATTTTGGAATACTGGGGAGTTAAATCTTGAATCAAATGTTCAATTTGGTGAAGGTGGAGCGGGAACCTTTTCTGATGGAAAGTTAACAACAAGAATAAAGGATCACAGGTGTGCATTTGTATTAGATGAATTAATAAAAGCAGGAGCGCCAGCAGAAATTAAATATGAAAGCAAGGCTCATGTGGGAACAGACCTTTTGAAAGGTGTAGTTAAGAAGATAAGGGAAGAAATAAAAAGTCTTGGAGGAGAAGTTAATTTTAATTCTAAGTTAGATAAGATAGTATATGAAGATGGGAATTTAAAAAGTATAATTGTTAATGGAAATGAAAAGCTATGTACAGCTTTAGTGCTTGCCATAGGTCATAGTTCAAGAGATACATATGAAATGTTGTTTGCAGAAAAAGTTTCAATGGAAGCTAAGGCATTTGCTATAGGTGTAAGAATTGAACATCCTCAGGAATTAATAAATATCAGCCAGTATGGAGATAATCACAAGCATCCCAAATTGCAAGCTGCAGACTATAGATTAACTTATCAAAGTGAAAAATTAAAAAGAGGGGTATATTCATTTTGCATGTGTCCAGGTGGAGCAGTAGTATCAGCTGCTTCAGAAGAAGGCAGATTGGTGTCTAATGGCATGAGTTATCATGCACGAGATTTAGAAAATGCTAATTCTGCATTAGTTGTTACGGTTTCTCCAGAAGACTTTGAAGGAGATTCAGCACTTCGAGGTATGGAATTTCAAAGATATTATGAAGGCTTAGCTTTTAAATTAGGTGGAGGCAATTATAGAGCTCCAGTTCAATTAGTTGGAGATTTTATGAAAGATAGACCTTCAAGTAAATTAGGTAAGGTAACGCCAAGTTATACTGGAGGGTATGAATTTAAAGAATTAAAGAATTGTTTACCTGAATATGTTATAGAGGCACTTAAAGAAGGTATTATGAATTTTGATAATAAGATAAAAGGTTATGGTAGCGAAGACGCGGTTTTAACGGGCATAGAAACTAGGACTTCAGCACCAGTTAGAATTCATAGAGATAAAAATCTTGAAAGTGAAAATGTATGTGGACTTTATCCAGCTGGAGAAGGTGCAGGTTTTGCAGGGGGAATAATCTCAGCAGCGGTTGATGGTATAAGAGTTGCAGAACAAATAATTGAAAAATTTAGTTTGCCAAAATAAACACAATCAAAAAAATATTAATTAAATTAAACTTTTTTATAGATATTAACTTAAATTCAGTGAGTAAATTATTAGCTGATATAAATATATTTTGTATAAGGAGTTTTGCAAGAAAATCAAGCTATATCAATGTTTTTAGATTTATTACTGAATTTAAGATATATTAAGAGTTAATTAAATGATGAAAATAACGAAAAAAAGTTTTCTGAAAATTTAGCATTTCTAGATATTTTTTGTTACAATAAGAAAAGAGAGAATTTTTTTAATTTAGATTGATATAAATTTAACAAATTAATCATAATTAAATTTAAAAAAATTATTATTAATGTAAGAGGTGTAAAAATGAGTAAAAACTTTGAGGACTTATTAGCAATATTAAAGGGTGTTGAAACAAAAAAAGTAGCAGTAGCAGTAGCACAAGATGAACCAGTGTTAGAAGCAATAAAAGAAGCTACAGAAAAGGGAATAGCTCAAGCAATATTAGTTGGAGATAAGCAACAAATACATGAAATAGCAAAGAAAATAGATTTAGACTTATCAGATTATGAAATAATGGATATTAAAGATCCAAAGAAAGCTACATTAGAAGCAGTAAAATTAGTTTCAAGTGGTCATGCAGATATGTTAATGAAAGGTTTAGTAGATACGGCTACCTTCTTAAGATGTGTATTAAATAAAGAAGTAGGCTTAAGAACAGGAAAATTAATGTCACACGTTGCTGTATTTGAAGTTGAAGGATGGGAGAGACTATTATTTTTAACAGATGCAGCATTTAATACATACCCAGAACTTAAAGATAAAGCTGGTATGATAAACAATGCAGTTGTAGTTGCACATGCATGTGGGATAGATGTTCCTAAAGTAGCGTCTATATGTCCAGTTGAAGTTGTAAACACAAGCATGCAATCAACAGTTGATGCAGCATTATTAGCTAAAATGAGTGATAGAGGACAATTTAAAGGTTGTATAGTTGATGGACCTTTTGCTTTGGATAATGCAATATCAGAAGAAGCAGCTCACCACAAAGGTGTTACAGGACCAGTAGCAGGTAAAGCAGACGTATTATTATTACCTAATATAGAAACAGCAAATGTAATGTATAAAACATTAACATATTTCTCAAAATCAAAGAATGGTGGACTTTTAGTAGGTACATCAGCACCAGTGATCTTAACTTCAAGAGCAGATTCTTTTGAAACAAAAGTTAACTCAATTGCTCTTGCAGCATTAGTTGCAGCAAAAAAATAAAGAGAATTAATTTAACAATGCATAATATGTGAGTATTTTCTTTTGTATGTTCACATATAGTTTTGCATTGTTATTTTTGATATAAATTTAAGGGGGATTCAAAATGTCATACAAATTATTAATCATTAATCCAGGTTCAACATCAACAAAGATAGGTGTTTATGAAGATGAAAAAGAATTATTCGAAGAAACATTAAGACATACAAATGAAGAAATCAAGAGATATGATACAATATATGATCAATTTGGATTTAGAAAAGAAGTTATATTAAATGTTCTTAAGGAAAAGAATTTTGATATAAAGACTTTAAGTGCTGTTGTTGGTAGAGGTGGGATGCTTAAGCCAGTAGAAGGCGGAACATATGCAGTTAATGATGCAATGGTAGAAGATTTAAAGGTTGGAGTTCAAGGACCACATGCTTCTAATCTTGGTGGAATAATTGCTAAGTCAATTGGGGATGAATTAAATGTTCTATCATTTATAGTAGATCCAGTTGTTACAGATGAATTATCAGCTGTAGCCAGATTATCAGGAGTACCAGAACTTCCAAGAAAGAGTAAATTCCACGCTTTAAATCAAAAAGCAGTAGCTAAGAGATATGGAAAAGAAAGTGGACAAGGATATGAAAACTTAAACCTTGTAGTTGTACATATGGGTGGAGGCGTTTCTGTTGGTGCTCATAACCATGGAAAAGTTGTAGATGTGAACAATGCGTTAGATGGAGATGGTCCATTTTCACCAGAAAGAGCTGGATCAGTTCCAATTGGTGATTTAATAAAAATGTGCTTCAGTGGAAAATATAGTGAAGCAGAAGTATATGGTAAGACAGTTGGAAAAGGTGGATTTGTTGGATATCTAGATACAAATGATGTAAAAGGTGTTATAGATAAGATGGAAGCAGGAGATAAAGAATGTGAAGCAGTATATAAAGCATTTGTTTATCAAATTGCAAAAGCTATTGGAGAAATGTCAGTAGTATTAGAAGGTAAGATAGACCAAATTATCTTTACTGGAGGAATTGCATATTCACCAACTCTTGTTCCAGATCTTAAGGCAAAAGTTGAGTGGATAGCTCCAGTTACAGTTTATCCAGGAGAAGATGAATTATTAGCTTTAGCTCAAGGTGCTATAAGAGTACTTGATGGTGAAGAACAAGCTAAAGTATATTAGTAAATAAAAAGAGCATTTTGAAATAATTTTCAAATTATTTCAAAATGTTTTTTCTTTTTATAGTATTTTGTTAATAGAATTATTGAAAAGTATTTAAAAGATTTTAGGTATTACATCTATTGCATAAATAAGTTATTGTAGACAAAAAACATAAAATAAGTGAAATATGACTGACATTATATGTGTGAATTCTTATGTTGGTCTTTTTTTGTTAAATATAAATAAGTAAAAAATAAAAAAACTAGTCTATTTATATCCCTAAACTACAACCAAATGATATAATAGTCGTATTAATATTTGATTAAAAACATTATTAGAGATAATGTAGTAATTAGTAAGAATAATTGGGGTAGGTTATGGAAAGATTTAATTATATTTTAAATGATGAAAAATACATATATTATTTGAAAAGAAATAAGAGTTTTGAAAAGGGCAGAAAGTTTTGCAAGCATAATTTAAAGCACTTTTTAGAGGTAGCAAGGATTGCTCAAGTAATAAACTTAGAAGAAAATCTAGGCTTTGAAAAGGAGCTTATATATACAACTGCAATTTTACATGATATAGGGAAATCTTTTCAGTATGAAAATGGGACACCACATGAAATTGCATCTTCTGAAATTGCAACTGATTTTTTAGAAAAATATGAATTTAGTAGCAAAGAAATTGAGGTTATAAAACAAGGAATATTAGGTCATAGGGATAAAAAGAGTGAAGGCTTCTCAAGGCTTATATACAAAGCAGATAAGCTTTCAAGATTATGTTTCACGTGTAAAGCTAAAAATGAATGTAATTGGAGCGATGAAAAGAAGAATTTTACCATATATTATTAGGAGGTTTTGGAGAGAATGAAAATAGGAAATAAAGAATTTAAAATTGGGGAAAGAACATATATTATGGGAATATTGAATTTTACTCCAGATTCTTTTTCTGATGGAGGAAAGTTTGATAACATAGATGCAGCTATAGAGCACGTAAAGGAAATGGTAGAAGCTGGAGCAGACATAATAGATATAGGAGGAGAGTCTACAAGACCCAATCATACACCAGTAGAAGAAGCAGAAGAAATAAGTAGAGTAGTTCCTATAATAAAGGCAATAAGAGAAAAATTTGATATTCCAATATCTATAGATACATATAAAGCCAAGGTAGCTGAAAAAGCAATAGAAGCTGGAGCAAATCTTATTAATGACGTATGGGGATTCAAAAAGGATAAGGATATGGGCAAAGTAGCTGCAAAATATAGTGTGCCTTGCTGCTTAATGCATAATAGAGAAAATGAAGATTATAAAGATTTAATGGAAGATATATTAGAAGATTTGAGAGAAAGTATAAAAATAGCTAAAGATGCTGGTGTGAAGGATGAAAATATAATATTAGATCCGGGGATAGGCTTTGCTAAAAGTCATGAACAAAACTTAGAAACTATGAATAAGCTGGAGAGACTTAAGGAGCTTGGTTATCCAGTACTATTAGGTACGTCAAGAAAACGTATGATAGGATTTACTTTAGATCTACCAGTAGAAGAAAGAGTAGAAGGAACTGTTGCTACAACAGTTGTTGGAATAATGAAGGATGCATGCGATTTTGTTAGAGTTCATGATGTATTAGAAAATTCAAGAGCTGCAAAGATGGTAGATGCAATTGTAAGAAGATAGGATGGATGAATTTTGGATAAAATGTATATAAGAGAATTAGAGTTATTTGGTTTTCATGGAGTTTTTGAAGAAGAAAAAAGACTAGGGCAAAAATTCATAGTATCCTTAGAACTTGATTTGGATTTAAAAACAGCAGGAAGGACTGGAGATTTAAGTAAGTCAGTACATTATGGTGAATTATGTGAAAAGGTAGATAAAGAATTTGTAAGAGAAAGCTATGAACTTATAGAAACTGTAGCTTTAAATTTAGCAGAGTTTATTCTTAATCAATATAAGATTATAAATGGGGTTAAAGTATTCTTAAAAAAACCTTGGGCACCAGTTAAAAAGCATTTAGATACTGTAGAAATAATGGTTGAAAAAAGAAGGCATAAAGCTTATATAGGTTTAGGTTCTAATATCGGAGATAAGGAAAAGTATTTAAAAGAGGCAATAAACAAATTATCAGATGAAAAAAATATTGAAATAGGAAAACAATCTTCATTTATTATAACAAAACCATGGGGGTATTTAGAGCAAGAAGATTTCTTAAATGCAGTAATGGAAGTAGAAACAACATTAGAAGCAGAAGAACTAATGGATTTATTGCTTAAAATTGAAGCAGAATTAGATAGGGAAAGAACAATAAAGTGGGGGCCTAGAACTATTGATTTGGATATAATTATGTATGATGATTTAATTTCTTCTAATGAAAAAGTAGTTCTCCCACATCCAAGAATGCATGAAAGAGAATTTGTATTAAAATCATTAAATGAAATAGCACCATATCTTATGCATCCTGTGCTTAATAAGAGAGTGTTTACCTTGTTAGAAGAGCTTAAATAGATATAGAAAAGTGAAGGCTGAATGACAGGTGAAGGATGAAATCCTCACAGAGAAAGTTTGAGAGCCAAATATAAAATGCCCACAGGGAATGTTCGAAGCACAACCAAGAACATGTTAAGAAATTAGGAAGTAGTTACAGCATCAATTCTCAATTATTACATTTATATTTAATCAAGAATTAGATGTGGTACAGTTACTTTGTTTAAACAAAAATATATATTTTATTAAGAAATATAGTGTATATATAAGGAGTATTTTATGAGAAGTTCATTAAAATTTACAAACAAATTGAATATGTTATCTGAAATGGAGGTTGAATCTAAGTTTCAAATATTAGAATATGAGAACTTAGACGGAGCGACTGATGCAGAAACAGCTTTTGGTTTAAATGCAATTAGACAAAGCGGAATAAAGTTAAAACAAATAAGAATAATATTAAATGATAGTGCAGTAAAACTTGAACCTAATTCTTTAAGTTATATGAAGGGAAATATAGACATAAAGAATAAGTCAGGCGGATTATTAGGTTTTGGTAAAAAGATTATAACTAGTAAATTAACTGGAGAAACAGCATTTAAACCTACTTACAGTGGAAGTGGAGATATATTTTTAGAACCTTCTTTTGGACATTTTGCATTGGTAGAATTAGAAGATGATGAAATAATAGTAAGTGATAATATGTTTTATGCTTGTGAAGATGGAATTGATGTTAATGCAGCAATACAAAAGAATGTTTCCTCTGCATTTTTAGGAAATGAAGGTTTATATCAAACTAGGATAGAAGGCAGCGGTATTGTTGCACTTAAGGTTCCAGTTCCAGAAAGTGAAATTTTTAAATGTATATTAATTAATGACACCTTAAAGGTGGATGGAAATTTTGCAATTTTAAGAACAGGAAATATTGAATTTTCAGTGGAAAAATCATCAAAATCAATAGTAGGAACTATGGTTAGTGGAGAAGGCTTAGTAAATGTATATAGAGGTACAGGAGAAGTTTGGTTAACTCCAACCAAAAATGCATATAAGGATTTAAAAATAGGAAGAGTAATTCAGATAAATAAATCCCAAGCAGAGCAAGACAAGAATGTATAATTAAACGTTAAGAAATTCTAAAGGAGTTTCATTTTTTATTATAAGTTATTAATGACTTATATTTTATATATAGAGAGTATCAAAATATATTTAATACTATGTTATATTAAAGTTGTAAAGGATGTTATACATGGTTATAATTAAATATAAATAATTATACAATAGAGGTGATAAGGTGAGTTCTTTAGAATCAAAAATTAAAAGTAAAGAATTAGATTTGTTTTTTAAAGCAATTTTAGAACTTAAAGATATAGATGAATGTTATAAATTTTTTGAAGATGTAGCTACTATAAATGAGGTTAAATCATTAGCCCAAAGATTGCATGTAGCAAATTTACTTAAAGACAAAAAAACTTATTCGGAAATAGCTGAAATAACTGGTGCAAGTACAGCTACTATAAGCAGAGTTAACAGATGCTTAAATTATGGAAGTGATGGTTATAATTTGGTGTTAGAAAGATTAAATTATGGAAAATAGATATTTTATGTAGATTAATTTAAGAAAATGGTAACTTTTTAATTAGATTAGTAGATTGTAAATACGCAGGAAAAATATTATACTATTTAAGGTGAAACTCATATAAAGTTACAAACAATGTTGTCTTTATGAGTGCTTAAAAATATTATAGTAATTGAATAGCTATAATAGAATAAAAAAGTGAGGTAAAATTATGGGTAGAATGTTCGGGACCGATGGAGTTAGAGGAATTGCAAATACAGAATTAACAGCAAGGATAGCATACGATCTTGGAAGAGCAGGGGCATATGTATTAACAGAAGGAGCTCATAAACCTAAGATATTAGTTGCAAAAGACACAAGAATATCAGGAGATATGCTTGAATCAGCATTAATAGCAGGAATATTATCAGTTGGAGCTGAGGCAGTAGTGCTTGGAGTAGTACCGACACCAGCAGTTGCATATTTAACAAGAAAATATGGAGCTGATGCAGGTGTAATGATTTCTGCATCACATAATCCAGTAGAATATAATGGTATTAAATTTTTTAATGATAAAGGATACAAGCTTTCAGACGAATTAGAAGATGAAATTCAAAGAGTTATTGAAACTGATTTTGAGGGAGTTCCAAGTCCAACTGGTACAGATTTAGGAAGAGAAACAATTGAAGTATCAGCATTAGATGATTATATAGAATTTGCTGAAGAAACAATACCTTATAGTTTAAAGGGATTAAAAGTAGCATTAGATTGTGCAAATGGAGCTGCATACAAGTCATCAGTAAAGGCTTTTAGAGAATTAGGTGCTGATGTATTTATAATTAATGATAATCCAGATGGAACAAATATAAATGAAAATTGTGGATCAACGCATCCAGAAGAATTAATGGAATATGTAGTAAAGAAGAAATGTGACATGGGATTTGCCTTTGATGGTGATGCAGATAGATGCTTAGCTGTTGATGAAAAAGGTAACTTAATAAATGGAGATTTTATATTAATGTTATGCGCAAAATATTTAAAAGAGATTGGTAAATTAAAGGATGATACTTTAGTTGTAACTGTAATGAGTAATCTAGGTTTAGATATTGCATGTAAAAGAGAAGGAATTAACTTAGTTAAAACTAATGTTGGAGATAGATATGTTCTAGAAGAAATGGTTAAAGAGAAATATGTTTTAGGTGGAGAACAATCAGGACATGTTATATTCTTAGATTATAACTCAACTGGAGATGGATTAGTTACAGCACTTCAAATTGCAGGTATAGTTAAGAAGAAGGAAGCTTCATTATCAGAATTATGTTCAATAATGAAAGAACTTCCACAAGTATTAGCTAACGCTACAATACCAAATGACAAAAAAGATTTATATTTGACAGATGATGAAATACAAGGTGAAATAAAGAAAATAGAAGATGCTTTAAATGGAGTTGGAAGAGTTCTTATAAGACCTTCAGGAACAGAACCACTAGTTAGAGTTATGCTTGAAGGTGAAAATCAAGAGGAAATAGATAAGATGGCACATGGTTTAGCAAATTTAATCGAAAAGAAATGTAACTAATATTAAATTATTTTATTATAACTATATGTAAAAACAAGAATATCGAAACAAATGTAAAATAAGAGATATAGAGATTATATACAGAGGAATTCTATTAAAAATAGGGTTCCTCTAAATTATACAAAAAAGTTAGGAGATAGCATTATATGAGAAATAAAAATGATATACTTAATAATAAAGTATATATTGGAGCAGCTTACATAACAAATTTTTTTATAACAAATTTTTGGTTTTTAGTGATGTTATTACCATTGATTTTATATATGTATAAATTTGAGGGTAATATTTCAATGCCAATAATGTTATTGCTTTCAATTTTAATGGGACCGGCAATAACTACTCTTTTTTCAGTAATGGGCAAATTTTTAAGAGAAGGTGAGATATCACCAACAAAAGATTTCTTTCATTTTTATAAGTTAAATTTTTTTCAAAGCCTATTAGTAGGTATCATATTAAATATAGCAATAAGTATTACATATTTTGATATGGATTATTTTAGTTCTAGTGGAAATCAGATTTTTTCATATTTCTTTTTAATTTTGTTAGTACTAGTAATTATGATAAGTATGTATATCTATCCCATTATATCTAGATACAATATAAGAATAGGGTATTTATTTAAGCTTTCAATAAATTTATTAATAAAAAAGATATATATAAGTTTAAGCTGTATATCAATAATTGTTATAGTATTTGGAATTTTGAGAATCACAAGATTATCGTTAATAGCATTGCTTTTTGGAGCAAGTATAATATGTTATTTAATAATGAGAATAGAGAGAAAAATGATTGATGAATTGGAAGAAGGGATAAAAGAAAGATATAACCTATAGATTTAAAAGTCCCCAAACTGTTAACAAAGCCATATGAGACAAGATCTCATAGGAATTAATTTTAGAGATTTTCGTAAATTATATTAAAGTAGCAAAATTTATGTTCTTTGCAGAAATGACTACTACTTAAAAAAATCAATGGGTTAAAAAATTCCACAGCTTTCAACTGTTAGAACGATATTCTTTTGGGGAATAACCTGTAATTTTTTTGAATTGTCTCGTAAAATAATTGCTATCATTAAAACCGCTTTCATAGGCTACATCACAAATTCTCAGTGTACTTTTCCTTAGTAATAAACATGCATATTGAATACGGAGCTTAAGAATGTAGCTCATAGGGGTTGTTTTGTAATTTTCTTTGAAAATTCTATTAAAATGCCTTACTGAAAGTTTTGCTTCATAAGCCAGCTCATTTAAATTAATCTGTTCTTGAAAATGATTTTCCATGTATGATATAGCTTTTGCTATATTTATGATATTGTCATTCATATCTAAACTAATGAGATCATATTGTCTTGATAAAAAAACGACCAACTCCATAAAGTACGAATAAATCATTGTTTTGTATCCTTGATATCTATGGTTATATTCGTTAATAATATCAGAAATAATTTCTCTTACTTTTTCATAATTGGAAAGTGTCAAGTGAAGCTTACTTTTAAAATTGTGTTTCTTTACTAAAAAGGGCTCAATGACAAAAAGTGCTTGATATCCTGAAGACTTTCTCAAGTCATTACCAAACTCGTGTAAATGATCTGGTTTGTACATAATATTGCAAATCTTTAAATCACAGGTATTTTTATAGCCGTGAGAAGTATTACCATTAATCACAAATACCTCTCCCTTTTTTATAAAATATTCTTCTGAATCTACTACATGAGTTGCTGTACCATTTAATACAATTACTAATTCAGAAAAATCAGAATGGTAATGGATGGGCATATCCATATCATGCTTACCATATTGTATAAAAAAAGGGAAATTATCTTCTTCTGTAAAATAGTGCAAATACATAGAATCCATTTTATACACCTCATATTAATATAAATTAAAGCATCTAGAGAATAACAATGTAAAAATTACTATTATATATGTCTATATAATGCTAGTTATAGGCTAAAAAGTCAAGGAATGCTTAGCTTTTATGTACTATAATTCTGTTAATAGCAATAGTTAATAATTATTGATACTTTTACAAATTTATACTTTATTAATATTAAAATAAAAATATTTTTATTATGAAAGGATGTTTTAATTATGAGGTTAATCAAAGCTGATGCTAATATAGTAAAGGGTAATCATAGTAAAATGTTTAAAGAATGTGTTGGATGTGGACGTGCTTATGAAGGACTTTTAGCAGAACAACAGAGACATATGAAAATTGTTAGTAATGAATGTGGTTTTAAATATTTAAGATTTCATGGTTTGCTACATGATGATATGGCTGTTTATAATGAAGATAGCCAAGGAAATCCCATTTACAATTGGCAGTATATAGATTTACTATATGATTACATTATAAGTATAGGAATGAAACCATTTGTAGAATTAGGCTTTATGCCACAATCTCTAGCTAGTGGTACAGAGACTGTATTCTGGTGGAGAGGCAATGTAACACCACCAAAATCCTATGATAAATGGGAAAAATTAATATATGAACTTGTAATGCATTTTACAAGAAGATATGGACATGATGAAGTAAGCCAATGGTATTTTGAAGTTTGGAACGAACCTAACCTTAGCGGATTTTTTACTGGTGATATGGCCGAATATTTTAAACTTTATGAAGTAACTTCAAAAACAATAAAAAATATATCTAGTGATTACAGAGTTGGAGGACCTGCTACAGCTGGTTGTGGATGGGTAACTGAATTTATAGAATTCTGCTATAACAATAAAGTTCCTGTTGATTTTGTTTCAACACATACCTATGGGGTAGATGGATTCTTAGATGAATTTGGAGTTCAGCAGCTCTTTCTTGATTCAAATCCTGGAGCAGTAAGTGATGATATAATTAGGGTACAGGAACAAGTTAAAGTATCTCCTATACCTAAATTAGAAATACATTTTACGGAATGGAGTACATCATATTCTCCAAATGATCCTATTCATGATTCATATCATTCAGCAGCATATATACTATCAAAAATAAAGAAATGTGAGGGAAAAGTTAACTCAATGTCGTATTGGGTATTTTCTGATATTTTTGAAGAACCAGCTCCACCCAAAACACATTTCCATGGTGGGTTTGGTTTATTAAATGTACAAGGATTAAAAAAACCTTCTTTCTTTGCCTATAAGTATTTAAATAAATTAGGCGAGTTAGAACTTAAATGTAATGATGAAAATGCATGGGTATGTAAAAGTGATAAAGGTATTCAAGCTCTATTATGGGATTACACACATATTGATCAAAATAATATGTCAAATCAAACGTTTTATAAGATGGATTTACCATCACTGCCTGCTGAAAAATCTCAGTTATGCTTATCAAATTTAAAAACTGGTAAATATCAGCTGTCAGTATATAGTGTAGGTTATAAGCAAAATGATGTATATACTGAATTTTTAGATATAAATTATAGTGGTACTATGTCAAAAGAGCAAATTGAAATATTAAATTCAAAAACAACAGGACTACCTGTAATACAAACATATATCACAGTTAAAGAAGGAATGGATTTCACATATGAGATAGATATGAGGCAGAATGATGTTTATCTTGTAACTATAGAATCGATATAAGTAAAAACATTTCATTAATTATATATACCAAAGTTTACACTACCTGTAGTAGTTGGATAGATAAAAAGATTAAAGTATGATTCAATATGCTGCTTTAGTCTTTTCTATTTCCCAATGAGTATCCTAAGTTTTAAGCTACACTGAAGTAGCAAAATTTATTTTGTTGTTAAAGACGCAGTGAGTGCCTATCTTGCCATTGATTCAGACGCTTGATTTCTTGTAAAGCTAAATATTAATTATAAAAATAACTCTAATTTTTATATGAAAACATATACATTTTTATGGGTAGTCCAAAGTTAAAATTAATATTAATATTAGTGTATTGTAAGGAATTAAACAAGGAGGTACATAGATGCAAGTTTCAGTTGTTGATGCAGAAAATATAAGATTTAAAAGAAAAAAAGAAAAGAAAATTTCATGGAAACTATTAAAAAAACAAAGATTCCTAATATTTATGTCACTGCCTTTTGTTATTTGGATAATAGTATTCAAATATTTGCCGCTAGCTGGGTGGTCAATGGCATTTCAGGATTATAAACCAGGAAAATCAATGTTTGACCAAACTTGGGTAGGGTTTAAACATTTTAAGGTATTATTTAATGAGCCGCAATTTTATCAATCATTGCAAAATACTATAGCAATGAGTTTGTTAGCATTAGTATTTGGAACAATATGTGCAATTACTTTTGCTTTATTATTAAATGAAATTAGGAATATTAAGTTTAAAAAGAGTGTACAAACTATATCATATTTACCACACTTTATTTCATGGGTTGTTGCTGCGAGCATAATTACAAGCATACTTGCACCAAGCGGAATTATGAATGAATTATTAATGAACTTTCATATAATAAGTACACCAATAAACTTTATGTCAGACCCAAGTCTTTTCTGGGGTATAGTTACAACAGGAGATATATGGAAAGAAATGGGCTGGAATGCAATAATATATTTAGCTGCTATAACAGCAATAGATCCAGAACTATATGATGCAGCAAAAGTTGATGGTGCAGGAAGAATAAGACAAATAATAAGTATAACACTACCATCAATAAAACCAACAATTATAGTTTTATTAATAATGAGTATAGGAAATTTATTAAACATAGGTTTTGAAAAGCAAATGTTACTTGGAAATCCAATAGTTGCAGATAAATCCTTAGTAATAGATAAATATGCATTAGATTATGGTATTGGAATGTTTAGATATTCATTTGGTACCGCTATAGGTATATTTAAATCAGCTGTTAGTATTATCTTGTTATTTGGTGCTAATAAATTAGCTAAAAGGGCTGGCGAAGGCAGTTTAGTTTAAATAACGTTTTAAATTAACTAAATTTATTTAAGGAGGAAGTCTGATGAGAAAAAAAGTAAAAGTGTTTGATATAGTATTAATAGCGTTTATGACAATTATTGCAATAATAACTATATATCCATTTTTAAATGTTTTAGCTATTTCATTAAATGAAGCTACAGATACAGTTAAAGGTGGAATTCATATATGGCCAAGAGAATTTACGCTGCAAAATTATAAGGAAATATTTAATGGAAGCAGTAAACTTCCAACAGGGTTAATAATATCAGTACTTAGAACTGTAATAGGAACCATAACTGGTGTTTTAGCTAGTGCTATGGTTGCATTTGTAATAAGTAGAAGAGATTTTGTATTTAATAAGCTTGTTACAATATTATTTGTACTTACAATGTATATTGGGGGCGGTCTAATTCCAGAATATATGCTAGTAAAAAATGTTGGATTAATTAATAACTTTGCAGTATATATATTACCTGGTTTAATCAGTGCATTTAATGTAATAGTTATTAGGTCATTTATTGATGGATTACCTCCAGCATTAAATGAATCAGCTATGATAGATGGAGCAAATGATTTTATAGTATTTACAAAGATAATATTACCACTGTGTTTACCAGTAATTGCAACAGTAGCACTTTTTATAGCTGTTAGCCAATGGAATAGTTGGTTTGACACTTATCTTTATGCAAGACAAAATGATGGGTTGACAACACTTCAATACGAACTGATGAAGGTTATGAATAATGCATCTGCTAGTACAAAAGTAGATCCTAATAATCCATTATTACAAGCTTCTAGTGTTAATCCAGAATCGATAAAGATGGCAATAACAATGGTTGCTACAGCTCCAATATTATGCATATATCCTTTTGTACAAAAATATTTTGTTACAGGTATGACCTTAGGAGCTGTAAAAAGTTAAAAATGGGTATATTTAATAATAATATTTTATATTAATACAATTTAAGGGAAGAGGGTAAATATTTATGAAAAAAAATAAAATTTTATCGGTAATAATGTCATTCACTCTAATATCTACTTTAATGGTGGGATGTGGTAATAGTAGTGCACAAAAAACATCTGCTGCTAATAGTGGCGAAATGGATAAAACTCCGGTAACATTAACATTCTTTACTAAAGATGCAACAGAAGATATGCTTTTTGATGATGAAGTTGCTAAAAAGATAACAGAACTCACTGGGGTAACGTTGAAAATAACTCATCCAGTAGCAGGTGATGAACAAGCTATTCCATTAATGATAGCAAGTGGTGATTATCCAGATTTAATTTTTGCTAAAGGGGATACAGGAAAGTTAGTAGACGCTGGTGCTATTATTAAGCTTGATGATTATATTGAAAAGAAAGGCAATAATCTAAAAGCATTATATGGAGATCAATTGAAGAGATTAAAATATAGCTTAGAGGATCAATCAATATATACAGTTGGATCATATGGTGTTCATACAGAAGTATTCGATCCAAATGGTACAATGCAATTACAACATGCAGTTTTAAAAGAACTAGGATATCCACAAATAAAGACATTAGCAGATTATGAAAAAGCTATAAAAGATTACAAAGCAAAATATCCTGAAATCAATGGTAACAAGACCATAGGAATGACATTAATGGCTAGTGATTGGAGATGGTTAACTACTTGTGGAAATATAGCAGGTGCAGTAGCAGGAATTCCAGATGATGGACAATTTAAAATAGATGATGAAACTCAAAAGGCTATATACAAATTCCAATTACCAGAAGTTAAAGAATATTTTAAATGGTTAAATGGTATGAATGCACAAGGATTATTAGATCCAGAATCATTTACACAAAAAGAAGATGCATATCGTGCAAAATTATCTAAAGGAAATGTATTAGGTATTACAGATGCCAAATGGGATTATGATCAAGCAATTAAAACGCTAGTTGCAGCTGGAATGGATGAAAGAACATTTTCACCACTTTCAGTTACCTTAAACGATAAGTGCAAAGATCAATCACTAAGGGATTATGGTTATGCTGGTGGTTATGGAATTGCAATATCTTCAACTAGCAAGAATGCAGACAGAGCGTTCCAATTTCTAAATTGGATGGCGTCAGATGAAGCACAAGTATTAGTAAACTGGGGAATAGAAGGAAAGCATTATAAGGTAGAAAATGGAAAGAGAGTTTTATTACCAGAAATACAACAACAAAGAAATAGCGATAAAGATTTTAAGAAGAAGACTGGTATAGGTTCATATATATATCCATTCCCACAAAGAGGAGATGGAGTCATGGATCCAACTGGAAATCCATATTCAATGAATACTCTAGACATCTATGTTTCAAACTATAATAAGGGTGAAAAAGAAACTTTAGCTGGATACGGTAAGAAGTCTTGGGTAGAATTCTTCCCACCAGCAAAAGAATTTCAACAATCTAAACATGGTCAAGCATGGCAATTTAATGTTCCAAGTGATAGTGATGTAGCTATAATTCAAAAGAAAGCTGATGATTATACTCAAAAAGCTATAACGCAAGCAGTTCTTGGAAGTCCAGAAGCCTTTGATGGAGCTTGGAATAAAATTCAAGAAGATCTTAAGGCTATGGATATTGAAAAACTTAATGATGGAATTAGTAAAATAGCAGCAGAAAAGATCAAGCTTTGGAATTAATAATTAATTAAAATATTTCTTATAAGTATTACTTTAAAACCATCATATAGATTTCTGATAAATTGAAGGAGAGGATAAACAACAAAAGGATTATCCTCTATTTCATTGCATTAAATTATAAAATGTTAATTAACTAATAGTTAGGATAAAATATATGAAATTTCCTTAGCATACGGTTACAAACTCATACTGTATAAAAACAAATTAAATATATATACTGAAATTAAATTTATACATTAAAGTCAGTTCTATATGCCAATTATAATATGGTTTTATTGTGAAATCATTATTTCAACCTATATAAAAAATGAATTAATTAAAAATTATTAGAAAAGACAATATATAAAGGAGTGTTAATATGAAATTTAGTAATGGATGTTGGTTAAACAAATCAGGAGTGCAAACATTTAGTCCACAAGAAATTTATAGCACAAAAATTGAGGAAAATCTGTTAACAGTACATGCACCTTGTAGCAAGATCTATAATAGAGGTTGTACTCTTGGAGGGCCAGTTATAACATATAAAATTTCATCGCCAATGGAAAATGTTATAAGGGTAAGAGCTTATCATTATATGGGAGAAGAAAATAAAAGTCCAAGTTTTGAACTTTATGAAAATAAAAATACTACAGTTTTAATAGAAGAAAATGAAAATAACGTTATATTCAAATCAGGAAATCTTAAGTTAGAATATGATAAAAATACAGTAGAAATGAGTTTTTACAGAGGAAATCAAAAATTAACTTCAAGTAAAAGCAGAGGATTAGCTTATGTAAAAACTGAACCAGAAACTAACTTCTTAGAAGCCTCAGATAAAGGTATTTATATGAGAGAACAGCTGCAATTAGCTGTAGGTGAACTAGTATATGGGTTAGGAGAAAGATTCACTCCATTTGTAAAGAACGGACAAACAATAGAGGTATGGAATGAAGATGGCGGAACAAGTACTGAACAATCTTATAAGAATATTCCATTCTATCTTACTAATAAAGGATATGGTGTATTTGTAAATCATCCAGAAAAGGTTTCTTTTGAAGTGGGATCTGAGAAGGTTACTAAAGTTCAATTTAGTGTACCAGGAGAATGTTTGGATTACTTTATTATTGGTGGAGCTTCAATGAAGGAAGTAATTGAAAACTATACGAGCCTAACAGGAAAACCAGCAATGCCACCAGCGTGGTCATTTGGATTGTGGTTATCTACATCATTTACTACAAACTACGATGAAGCAACTGTAAATGAATTTGTAAATGGAATGAAAGATAGAGATATTCCACTCAGAGTATTCCACTTTGACTGTTTCTGGATGAAGGAATTTAACTGGTGTGATTTTGAATGGGATAACAGAGTATTCCCAGACCCAAAAGGAATGCTTAAAAGATTAAAAGAAAAGGATTTAAATATCTGTGTTTGGATCAATCCATACATAGCACAAGAATCAAAGTTATTTGAAGAAGGAAAAGCAAACGGATATTTCATAAAGAAAGCTAATGGGGATGTATGGCAATGGGATATGTGGCAGCCTGCAATGGCAATTGTAGATTTCACAAATCCAGTAGCATGTACATGGTATTCAGCAAAATTAAAGGAATTAATGGCAATGGGTGTTGACTGCTTCAAGACAGATTTCGGTGAACGTATACCAACAGATGCCGTTTATTTTGATGGTTCAGATCCATATAAAATGCATAATTACTATACTCAAATGTACAATAAAGTAGTATTTGACACTATCAAGGAAATTAAGGGCGAAAATGAAGCAGTTGTATTTGCAAGATCAGCTACAACTGGAGGACAGCAATTCCCTGTACACTGGGGTGGGGATTGTGAATCAGATTATGAATCAATGGCTGAAAGTTTAAGAGGTGGATTATCACTTTGTATGTCAGGTTTTGGATTCTGGAGCCATGATATAGGTGGATTTGAAAGTACATCTACAGCTGATGTTTATAAGAGATGGGTTGCATTTGGATTACTATCATCTCATAGTAGATTGCATGGTAGTACCTCTTATAGAGTTCCATGGGCATATGATGAAGATGCTTCAGAAGTAGTAAAATTCTTTAGTAAATTAAAATGTAGTTTAATGCCATATTTATTTGAAACAGCTAATATAGCTCATACAGTAGGTATTCCAGTAATGAGATCTATGATATTAGAATTCCAAAATGATCCTGCATGTACTTATTTAGATAAACAATATATGCTTGGAGATTCAATATTAATAGCGCCTATATTTAATGAAGATGGAGAAGCTAATTATTATTTACCAGAAGGAACGTGGACAAATTTTATAACAGGTAAGAAGCATGAGGGTGGAAGATGGGTTAAAGAAAATCATGATTATTTGAGCATTCCTATGATGGTAAAGGAAAATAGTTTAATAGCAATAGGACATGAAGATACCGTGCCAGATTATGATTTTAGAGAAGATGTAAAAGTATTAGCTTATGAATTGAAAAACGATGTTAAAGCTACTACAAAAGTTTTAGATATGAGCAGAAATGAAGTGCTTGAAGTTCAAGTATTAAAACATGAAAATACAATAAACATTGAAGCAAGAGGAACTGATAAAGCTTGGACTATAGTTCTAAAAAATGTAGTAAATGTAAAAGAGGTTGAAGGTGCTGAGTTTAAGGTAGATGGAAATGATACTGTGGTAATAGCGAAATCAGGAAACATTAAGATATTGTGTCACCTAGCATAATCAATATAAGGATTTGTAGGGTTTTATTAACTACCACAATAACCAATATAAAATTTACATTAACTATTTGGGGAGCATGTTGAGGATGGGGAAACCTATCCTTAATTAAATAGAATATGAGAACAGTAGCTAAGAATTAGATTGCACAAATAAAAATAACGGAATTGAATTTTAAGGAGGATTTAGTTATGTCTAAGGATATATTAGAGATTGAGAAAAAAATAGAAGAAATAATATCAAAACTTACCTTAGAAGAAAAGAGTGCTATGTGTCACGGAAATGGACTTTTCAGAACTGGGGGAGTTGAAAGACTTAATATACCCCCATTGAAAATGTCTGATGGACCAATGGGGGTAAGAAACGAATTTCCAGATGATAGTTGGATGCCAATAGGTAATTCAGATGATTATACTACTTATCTTCCTTGTAATACAGCATTAGCAGCAACTTGGAACACTAGTTTAGCTCATGAAGCAGGAGTAGTACTCGGAAATGAAGCAAGAGGAAGAGGAAAAGATGTTATCCTTGGACCTGGAATTAATATTATAAGAAGTCCTCTTTGTGGTAGAAACTTTGAGTATATGTCTGAAGATCCATATTTAATAAGTAAACTAGTAGTTCCACTGATTAAGGGGATTCAAGAAAATAATGATGTTGCAGCATGTGTTAAACATTTTGCAGCAAATAATCAAGAAACTGAAAGATTAAAGGTTGAAGTTGAAATAGATGAAAGAACTTTAAGAGAAATATATTTACCGGGTTTTGAAGCAGCAGTAAAGGAAGGAAATTCATATTCGATAATGACTGCCTATAACAAGCTGTATGGATATTACTGTTCTCATAGTGAACAGTTAATTAAGGAAATATTAGAAGAGGAATGGGGATTTGATGGAGTAGTAGTATCAGACTGGGGAGCAGTTCATGATACTGTAGAAGCGGCTAATAGTGGCTTGGATATAGAAATGAATGTGACCTATAACTTTGATGATTATTTTTTTGCCAAACCATTGGTCGAAGCGGTAAAATCAGGAAAAGTAAGCGAAGAAGTAGTTAATGAAAAAATTAGAAGAATTCTAAGAATGATGTATAAGATAAATGCATTTTCAGAAGATAGAAAAAGAGGTATTTATAATTCTTCAAAACATAGAGAGAAAACATTAGAATTGGCTAGAGAATCAATAGTTTTACTTAAAAATGAAAAAAATGTACTGCCATTAAAGGATAACAAAATAAAAACTTTAGCAGTAATAGGTGAAAACGCAAATATAATACATTCAAATGGGGGAGGAAGTGCTGAAATAAAAGCTTTATATGAGGTTACACCATTACTTGGAATTAAGAGCAGATTAGGCGGGCAAACAGAAGTTAAATACGCAAAAGGCTATGATGCAGATAAATCGAAGAAGGAAGCTTTAATAAACGAAGCTGTTGAGCTTGCTAAAATTTCTGATGTTGTAATTATAATTGGTGGCTTGAAGCATACCGATGATGATTTACAATTAGAAAATAATGCACTGACAGTATCAAAGGATCAAGAAATAAAACATTATGTTGACAGTGAAGGTTATGACAAAACAGATTTAAACCTTCCTTATGCTCAAGATGAACTTATTAAGAGCGTATTGGAAGTCAATAAAAATGCAGTTGTGGTAATGCTTAGTGGAGCACCAGTTAAAATGACTGAATGGATAGATGATGTATCTGCTGTAGTTCAAACTTGGTATAACGGAATGGAAGGTGGAAATGCACTTGCAGAAATTCTTTTTGGAGATGTTAGCCCTTCAGGTAAACTTCCGATTACTTTCCCAAGAGCATTAGAAGATTCGCCAGCGCATAAGATAGGAGAATTCCCAGGTGGAAAGACAGTTAAATATACTGAAGGTATTTTTGTTGGGTATAGATATTTCTCAAGTTATGATGTAAAACCATTATTCTGCTTTGGCCATGGACTTTCATATACAGATTTTAAATATGAAGCTTTAGATATATTAATAAATGAAGTACCAGAAGATACTGATATATCAGTGAAGTTTAAAGTGACCAATGCAGGAGATAAAGATGGAGCTGAAGTTCCTCAAATATATGTAAGAGATTTAGATGCATCAGTAGAAAGACCTAAACTAGAATTAAAAGGCTTTGATAAGGTATATTTAAAAGCTTATGAAACTAAAGAAGTTGAAATTAAACTAAATAAGAAGTCATTAGCATTTTATAGTGTAGAAGATAAAAAATGGACTGTTGAACCAGGAACTTTTGAAATTTTTGTAGGTAGTTCTTCAGAAGATATTAGATTAAGGAAAAAATTTAATTTAAATTCAAGCTATAAATTTTAAACAATAGAATATACAGGACATAATAATTAAAATTGATGCCCTTTATGGGTAGCCTGTGGGCAATCAAGGAGAAAGGCTTAAGGCTTTTGAAAATCATGCAGTAATTATGCGACGATTTCATCCTTGATTGTCAATTGTATTTTATAAAAGAACATTTATAAAGAGGGGAAATTCTCGATTGAAAAGGGGGAAGTTAGGTGTGTGGGGATAGAACTAAAGACAGCAGATTAAAATTATGGTATGAAAGTCCGGCTAATGAATGGGTAGAAGCGCTTCCGTTAGGAAATGGAAGGCTTGGAAGTATGGTATTTGGAAATGTTTCTAAGGAAAGAATTCAACTAAATGAGGATACATTGTGGACAGGTATGCCAATTAAAGAAGAAAACTGTGGATTATTTTTAGAAAATTTAAATGAAGTAAGAAATTTAATGTTTCAAGGAGAGTATGTTAAGGGACAAGAAATAATGAATGAAAAATTACTTGGACCTTGGAATGAATCTTATGCTCCTATGGGAAATTTATATTTAGATTTTGAAAATACTGACGCTTATGAGGAATATAAGAGAGAATTAGATTTAGAAGAAGGCCTTGTAAGAGTTAATTATAAGATAAATGGAGTTGAATTTAACAGAACTTTATTTATTTCTGCACCAGATAATGCAATTGTTATAAATCTTACTGCAAGTAAAAAAGGAAAATTAACTTTTTTGGCGTCTTTAGATAGTCTTTTAAGATTTGAAACAAAATCTTTAAATGAAAATTCAATAACATTAACAGGAAAAGCACCAATACATGCAGCACCTTCTTATGTTCAAGAAGAAAATCCGATTATATATGATGAGGAAGGCAAAAAGGGAATGGATTTTCAAATTCTGGTAGATGTAAAAGCTTGTAATGGAAAAGTCAGCTCTGAAAATGGATTTTTAAAAGTTCAAGGAGCAGATAGTGTCTTAATAAAAATTATAGCTCATACAAGCTTTAATGATTTTAAATGTGAGGCTGGAATAGAGGGAAAAGATTCAGAAAAACTTTGTAGTGAAACTTTAGAGAAAATAAAGGAAAAGACTTTTAAAGAGCTTTATTCAGCCCATTTACAAGAATATATAGAATTATTTAACCGAGTGAATTTTAATTTGGGTGAGGATGAAAAGTATAAAATTCCAACAAATAAGAGATTAGAGAAGGTCGTTAATGGTGGAGAGGATTTATCACTAATCCCACTATATTTTCAATATGGAAGATATCTTTTGATGTCAAGTTCTAGGGAAGGAACTCAGCCAGCTAATCTTCAAGGAATTTGGAATGAAGATTTAAGGCCTGCTTGGAGCAGTAATTATACAACAAATATAAATGTTGAAATGAATTATTGGCCAGCGGAAGTATGCAATTTATCTGAATGTCATGAGCCATTATTTAAAATGATAAAAGAAGTATCAGAAGTTGGAGCAGAAACAGCAAAAGTTAGATATGGCTGCAATGGATGGACTGCAAATCATAATATAAATTTATGGAGACAATCAGCACCAGCTGGAGGAAGTGTTGAATGGGCATATTGGCCAATGGCGGGAGCATGGTTATGCAGTCATCTTTGGGAGCACTATGAATTCACTCAAGATAAAAAATTTCTAGAAGAGGTGTACCCAACTATGAGGGGGGCAGCAATCTTTTTATTAGACTGGTTAATAAGTGATGAAAACGGATATTTAGTAACATGTCCATCAATTTCACCGGAAAATAATTTCGTAGCACCAGGTGGAGAAAAATGCTCACCAAGCATTGCTTCTACAATGGATATGGCAATTACAAGAGAGCTATTCACTAACTGTATAAAAACCATAGAAGTTTTAGAAAACGACATAGAATTTAGTGAAAAATTAAAAGATGCTAAAGAAAAATTATATCCATATAAAATAGGAAAACATGGACAGCTGCAAGAATGGTTTAAAGATTTTGATGAATTTGAAATAGGTCACAGACATTTATCCCATTTATTTGGTTTATATCCAGGCAGTGATATAAGTGAGGAAAAGACAAAGGAATTATTTGAAGCGTGCAGAGTATCTTTAGAAAGAAGATTAAGTCATGGCGGTGGTCATACAGGCTGGAGTTGTTCTTGGGTAGTTAATTTATTTGCAAGACTTAAAGATTCAAAAGCTTCATATGAGTATTTAATGGTTTTATTTAGAAAGTTAACTTTTTCAAATTTATTTAATGTATGTCCACCATTTCAAATAGACGGAAACTTTGGTGGAACCGCCGCTATTGCAGAAATGCTTTTGCAAAGTCATGAAGGATATATTGATTTTCTTCCAGCTTTACCTAAAGAATGGGAAAATGGTTGTATAGAAGGCCTTAAAGCTAGAGGTGGTTTTGAAATTAATATGGAATGGAAAAATGGACAATTGCTTAAGGTTAAGATTATATCAAAGTTAAGTAATATATGTAGAATTAAAGTAAATAGAAATATGGTAATTAAAAGAGATTCAACAAAGGTTTATGTTAAGTATATTAAGGAAAATATAATAGAATTTGCAACAAGTGAAAAGGGTGAATATATTATTTGCATAAAAGAATAATCGATTTATAGGAAAGATTTTAAGAAAAATATTAATGATTAAAAATTGTCTAAATTAGGGTTAGCAATTGTTTTTATCATATATAAAATGGGTAAATAAGATGAAAAACGTTTTATTTACCCATTACTATTTATAGTTAATAATTAAATAATTTAAAAGAAATAGAAAATATAGTATACTATTTTGGAAAAGGTTTTCTAAAATTTTAAATTATGAATAATGAGGATTAATTATGAAGCACAACAATTGGAGAATTAAAAATCTAATTAATAATGTGAAGATAAGGAATAAATTAATATTAACTTACCTTATAGTTACCATTGCAACAGTATCTATAGTTGGAACTTATTTAACAACACAAATGACTACTATAGTTGTAAATAGAGCCGTAGATGAAGCTGAAAACAACTCTAAAACAATACAACATAGATTAGAAGAGATTCTTAATTTAACAACAAAGGTATCTGATATGATTTATGGAGATGAGAATTTAAATTCAATTTTAACTAGAAATTATACAAGTTATAATGAAGTTATAGAGACATACTACAATTATTCCGTTCTTAAAAATTATTTGAAGTATTATAGGGAATTTTCAAGTATAACTGTATATGTTGAAAATCCTACACTACTTCCAAATACAGAATTTTTGATGGTTTCGGATACCATAAGAAACGAAGACTGGTATAAAAAAGCTATAGCTAATAGTGGAAAAATAGCATGGAGATATACTAAAGATGAATTCACAAATTTGGAATATTTATCTTTGGTTAGATGTATAAAAGATAATAGAGGCAAACAAACAGGAGTATTAGTAATAAGTATTAATCCAAGCATATTAAAAGGTTTAATAGATACTGACCCATCTAATAATATGATTCTTCTAGATGGACAAACAATTTCGTCCAAGAATAAATATGAAATTGATGAAAAGCAATTAACAAAATATATTATAAAAAAATCTCAGAAAGATGATATTAATGTTTTTAAAACAGAATTTAATAAACAGGAAAGTTATATGATATTAAACTCATTTAAGATAGACAAAACTTTAGAAAATAATTTTAAAATTCTTATTATAGTGCCTATAAATCAAATTACTAACCAAACTAATAAAGTTACAACGAATAGTATAGTAGTAATTTTAATAACAATTATTTTTGCCTTATTTATAATTATATATTTCTCAAAAACAATATCAGAGAGAGTTGATATATTAAGGAGAGAAATGCATAGGGTGGTAAATGGTGATTTCTACATAGTATCGCGTATTGAAGGTAGTGATGAAATAGGGCAGCTATATCAAGATCTAAAGACGATGATAAAAAGTATAAAACAATTAATTGAAGAAGTTTATATTGAAAAAATACAAAAGGAACAATTAAGAGCAAGTCAAAAGGAAGCAGAATTTAAAATGCTTGCGAATCAAATAAATCCTCATTTTCTATATAATACACTTGAAACTATAAGGATGAAGGCATTTTGTAATGGTGATAAGGAAATTGCTGATATAGTGAAGAAACTTGGTAAAATAATGAGAAGAAATCTAGAAGTTAGTGGTAAGAGTGTTAGTCTTAAATCGGAACTTGACCTTATAGAAAGTTATCTTCAAATTCAGGCCATGAGATTTGAAGGAATGGTTAAGTATGAGCTAAATATAGAAAGTTCAGTTAACCAAGATGAATATGAGATATTACCATTGCTACTTCAACCAGTTGTTGAAAATGCATTTGTTCATGGGTTAGAAGAAAAGAGGGAAAAAGGAACAATTATAATAGATATACTAGAAAAGGATGAATGTTTAATAATAAAGATAAACGATAATGGGGTGGGGCTTGAACCGAAAAAATTAGAAAAAATAAACAAAAAATTAGTTTTATCGGAAGAAAACAATGGAAAGAGTATTGGAATGATTAATGTAAATCAAAGAATAAAAATACGTTATGGAAAACAATATGGATTAAATATAGAAAGTGAATTTGGAAAGGGGACAACGGTTACTTTGTCATTACCTATTATAGATAAAACGGAGGTATTATAAATGTTAAATGTTCTAATTATAGATGATGAACCAAATGTTAGGTTAGGGCTTAGAAAAATAATGCCTTGGCAAGAAAATGGATTTCAAGTCTGCGGAGAAGGCCAAGATGCAGAAGATGGGTTTGAAAAGATAATGACGCTTTTACCTGATATTGTGTTGATAGACATAAAACTTCCTGGTAAATTAGGTACAGATGTAATTAAAGAAGCAAGAGAAGCAGGATATGTAGGCAAATTTATAATTGTAAGTGGTTATTCTAACTTTGAATATGCTAAGACAGGAATTAAATATGGAGTAAAATCTTATATTTTAAAACCAGTTGACGAAGATGAACTAATAGATTTATTACTACAATTAAAAACTGAAATAGAAAATGAAAAATTGTGGCAACAAGAAAAGAAAATAGTTCAATATACTAAACTTCATAATTTTATTTTAGATGAAAATGATGAGAGCTTAGAAGAAGATAATCAAATAAAAGAAGAATATAGTAAATATGAAAAATTTAGAGTTGCCTTAATATCAGAAGTTGATGGTTATGATAAAAAAATTAAATTAGAAGAATTAGTTAAAGAACAATTAAAAAGCTATGGAGATGTAGATGTTATTAAAATAGATATGGGAATTTTGATATTATTTAAAGATTTTAATAACAAGCGTATTAATAGCATTGCAAGTGAATTAAAAGGCAAATTAAGTAAAAAATTACATGAAAACATATTTATAACTATAGGTTGTGAAGTTAATAATATAAGAAAGATAAAACAGTCTTATAAAGAAGCAAAAAAATTATTAATAAAAAGGTTTTTATTCCTTGAAAAGGGGATAATATCTAAGAAAAGCGTAGAAAAAATTGATATGAATAAATCATTTAATTTTGATACCGTTGTAGAAAAAATATATAGTTATGTTGAAATTAGTGATGTAGAAAAAATAATTTCAAAATTTAGAGATCTTGAAAAATTGGTTATACAAAGAAATTATTCAGAAGAGCAAATAAAAGTTATGTGTATAAAAATATTCTTAGATTTAAAACAGAAGTTGAACAGTGATTATGATGAAATTGCGATTAAAGCTAATGAAGAAATTATAGAAAATATATATAGCCAAATAAGCTTAAAACATGTAATAGATTATCTTATAGAAAATTTTAATAATATTGCTAATCAAATTGGAGGTACATCCTCAGATAATATTATAAAGAGAGTAATTAACTACATGAATACTAATTATTACAAAGATTTAAAGTTAGAGATATTAGCTGAAATATTCAATTATAATAGTGCATATTTAGGTAAACTTTTTAAAAGCAATGTGGGAGAAAATTTCAATACATACTTAGATAAAATCAGAATAGAAAAGGCCAAGTGTTTTTTAGTAGAAGAAAAGCTTAAGGTTTATCAAGTTTGTGAAAAAGTCGGCTATAAAAATATAGATTATTTCCATAGTAAGTTTAAAAAATATGTAGGTACAAGCCCTTTAAATTATAAAAAACAATGTGATGAAGAAATGTAAAAAATTAATAAACATTCAATGAAATATAACATAAATGTTTTATTTATGTTAATATATATATATAAATAAAAAACATTTATGTTATGGAGGAGAAGGAAGATGGAAGGCGAAGTAGCCCAGACAAATAATATGGTAATGCAAATTATATTTTTAGTTGCATTAACTTTAATCAATGCATTTTTTGCATCGGCAGAAATGGCAATTGTTTCAGTAAACAAAAACAAAATGAAGATGTTAGCAAGTGAGGGAGATAAAAAAGCACAAATTCTTTGCAAGCTGATGGAGGAGCCAACAAAATTTTTATCAACAATTCAAGTAGGAATAACACTCGCAGGTTTTTTTGCCAGTGCTTCTGCAGCCACAGGAATTTCAACACAATTAGGAAAAGCTTTAAACAGTATAAATATACCTTATGGAGATGAAATTGCATTCATAGGAGTTACAATTATATTGTCATATTTTACCTTAGTATTTGGAGAATTGGTTCCAAAGAGAATAGCTTTAAGAAAATCGGAAAGTATAGCTATGTTTTCTCTTAAACCAATAATATTTATTTCTAAGATAGCAGCACCATTTATAAAGGTATTATCATTATCAACATCTTTATTAGTAAAAATTTTAGGATTAGATAGTGAGAATTTAGATGAAATAGTAACAAGAGAAGAGCTTAAATCATTTATAGAAACTGGAGAAGAACAAGGTGCTATAAATGAAAGTGAAAAAGAAATGATTGAGGGAATAATTGAATTTGATAATAAAAAAATTGAAAAAGTGATGACACCTAGAACAAAGGTATATTGTATAAATATCAAAGAACCATTAAATTCTTATTTAGATGAATTATTAGAAATGAGATATTCTAGGGTTCCAGTATATGAAGATGATATAGATAATGTAATGGGTATTTTATATATGAAAGATTTCATTATTGAAGCTAAGGATAAAGGCTTTGATAATGTAGATATTAAGAAGATATTGAAAGAACCATATTTTGTTCATGGAGGCAAGAAGGTGCAGGATTTATTTAAATCACTTCAAGCATCCCAAAGGCATATAGCAATTATAATTGATGAATATGGTGGTTTTTCTGGTATCATAACAATTGAGGATCTCCTAGAAGAAATTGTGGGAGAAATTAATGATGAAGATGATAGTCATGAAGAAACAATTAGAAAGATAGATGAAAATACTTTTTTGGTAGATGGTTTAACAACATTAGAGGAATTAAATGATAAGTTAAATTTAGATATTAAATTAGATGCTGATATTGATACTATAAGTGGATTTCTTATTAATTTAATTGGAAACATACCATCAGAAGAGGATGAAAAAATAATAGAATATAATGATATAACCTTTAAGATAGATAAATTAGGTGATAAGAGAATTGAAACGATTCTTATTAGCAAAACATAATGGCTAAAATGTAAGTAAAGGTATTGTAGATAAAGATGGAATTTTACATAAATAAAGTAAAATTCCATCTTTTTTGCAATAAAATCATTTTAGATGAAGAGAGAAAATCCTCATAAGCATTGATATAACTAACAGTATAATTAATTGCATAGATTAAAAATAGTTTATTGTATATACCAATACATTAGCAAAATTATCGTAAAATATTATGAATAATATTTTATTGATAAGGGATAAATATATATAAGTTGTTTATTTTGGAACGATAAAGTAAGCTGTAAAAGTTAAAAAGAAAAATTTACATACAATATTGATGAAGGGGAGATTATATGGATAGAGAAATATATAATGATTATTTATTAATAATGCCAAGTGGCAGTTGTAAGGGATTTAATGACCTAGAAGGAGTAAAGGCGTATATAAATTTATATTACGAAAAACGATTTGATGATACTCTTCATGAGGATGGATATAATGATGCTACAGAAAGTGGTGGAGATGATCCGAGATTAAATGTATTTACACAATTAGGTGTTGAAGAAGGCAAATGTGAAGTATACAGAACTCAAGATTTTGTTGAAATATTGGATAATGAATTAATATTTGAAGAAGATAAGGAAGAAATAATTTCTAAACTATCAGAAGCAAAAATAAAGTTGAATATATATGATTATGGTTTAGATGAAATCTTAGCACATATTCAAGAAGTTGATGTTATGGAGGATTTTGGAGAGAAGGTAAGAAGCTAGAATAAATATGTTAATATTTATGCAATTAAACTATTAATATGAAATATGCAAATTATCAATCAATACTTAATAAATGAAAAATATAATCAAACAAAACTTAACAATATTAATGAATATTTAAAAAAATAATGATAAAAATGATAAATAGATAATTAGGATATATTTTTAATCAATAAAAAAACCATACTGTAAAATATATTACTAAATTATTGACAATAGTAAAAACGGAGAGTAAAATCTAGAATAACAAGAAAATTTAATAGGTCCTTAAGTATTAAATGCTGAGATGGAGAAAATTATTTAGCAAATGAGTTGCAGAGAGTCGATGGTTGGTGAGAATCGATACTTTAGCTTTAGAGTTATCACTCCTGAGCAGAATCCAGAAAGAGAAAGTAATTTCTTGAGTAAAAGATGTCCGGTGTGCATCCGTTATATGCAAGGGTTTGTTAGAACCTAGTGATATTATATAAGGCGGAATATTATCCCACTTCTTATGATTCATATCATTAAGGGTGGATTTTTTTAACCATTTTTAAGGGGGAGAGGTAATGGAAAAGCATGTATTATCGGCTTTAGTAAAGAATTCATCAGGGGTTTTAAGCAGAGTGAGTGGATTGTTTTCAAGAAGGGGATATAACATTGACAGTTTAACTGTTGGTAGAACTGAAGATCCTTCAATTTCAAGAATGACAATTACTCTTATGGGAGACGAAAATGTATTAGAACAAGTTAAAAAACAATTAAATAAATTAGAAGATGTAGTAAGAGTTATAGATTTTAAAGCAAATGAATCAGTATATAGAGAATTGGTACTTATTAAAGTAAGAGCAAATGCTGAAAATAGAGCAGCAATAAATGAAACTGTAAAGATTTTTAGAAGTAAGATAATAGATCTATCTTCTGATACTTTAACAATAGAATTAACTGGTGATGAAGAAAAAATATCAGCATTAATAAACTTAATGGAAGAATACGGAATAGAAGAATTAGTTAGAACTGGAGTCACAGCACTTCAAAGGGGCGAAAAAACTATAAAAGATTCTGTTGAAACTTATTAAAATAACTTAAATTCAGAAAGCAATGGCAATGAAGCAATAAATTGGGGAAGGGGGATAATCATATTATGGAACAGAATCAGGTTAAGATATTTGATTCTACATTAAGAGATGGAGCTCAGGGGCAAGGAATTTCCTTTTCATTAGAAGATAAGATCAAGATAGTAAAAGTTTTAGATGAGATGCACATTGACTACATTGAAGCTGGTAATCCTGGATCAAATCCAAAGGATATGGAATTCTTTAAGAGACTTAAGGATGTGGAACTTAAGACATCAAAACTAGTTGCATTTGGATCAACTAGAAAACCTAATGTTACGGTAGAAGATGATAAAAGCTTAAAAGATTTATTATTATCAGGTACAGATGTTATTGTGGTTTTTGGAAAGTCATGGGACTTCCAAGTTACAGATATTATAAAAACATCATTAGATGAAAATATTGAAATGATAAAAGATACTATTAAATATTTGTGTAAAAATGGAAAAGAAGTTTTTTTCGATGCAGAACATTTTTATGATGGGTACAAAGAAAATAAAGATTATGCAATGTCAACTTTAAAGGCTGCTGAAGAAGCTGGGGCAAAAGCAGTAGTCTTATGTGATACTAATGGAGGTACCTTACCCCAAGATATATATGATATAACAAAGGCTGTAAAGAATGAAATAAGCGGAGAAATTGGAATTCATAGTCATGATGATATGGGAATGGCAGTTGCAAGTTCAATTATGGCGGTTGAAGCTGGGGCAAAGCAAGTTCAAGGAACCTTTATTGGAATTGGAGAAAGATGTGGTAATGCTAATTTAAGTACAATAATACCGGTATTGAAACTGAAGTTTGAATATGAAATTTTAAATAATATTGACTTAGTTAATTTAACAAAATCAGCTAGATATATTGCAGAAATATGCAATATAACATTAATAGATCAAAGTCCTTTTGTAGGTAGTTCATCGTTTGCTCATAAAGGTGGAATGCACATTGATGCAGTAACTAAAGCACCAAGATCATATGAACATGTAGCTCCAGAGATTGTAGGAAATAAGAGGAGATTTTTAGTTTCAGAAGTTAGTGGAAAAAGTACTATATTACAAGAAATAAAAAAGATATTTCCGAACATATCTAAAGATGATATTTCAGTTCAAAAGATTACAGATAGATTAAAAGAATTGGAATATGAAGGCTATCAATTTGAAGGAGCAGAAGGAACTATTGAATTAGTTATAAGAAAGATTATTGGTAAATACAAACCATTCTTTAAATTAAATCACTTTAAAATTATTGGAGAACAACCTTATGGCTCTGAAGAATTTTCTTCAACAGCAGTAATAAATATTACAGTTGATGGACAAAATGAAATGACAGCAGCAGAAGGGGAAGGACCAGTAAATGCACTAGACAAAGCTATTAGAAAAGCACTTGAAGTATTTTATCCAGAACTAAAAAAAGCAAGGCTTGTAGATTATAAAGTTAGAGTTTTAGATTCAGAAAGTGCAACAGAAGCAAAGGTAAGAGTTTTAATTGAATCAACAGATGGGATTGAGAATTGGAGTACTGTTGGGGTATCTCGAGATGTAATTCAAGCCAGCTGGATAGCACTAGTAGATTCAATAGAATATAAATTAATAAAAGATATTGAAAGAAAAGTAAAAGCATATTTTTAAGGAGATGATTAAAACATGGGAATGACAATGACACAAAAAATCTTAGCAGCGCATGCAGGCTTAGAAGCTGTAAAAGCTGGACAATTAATTGAAGCAAATCTTGATTTAGTATTAGGAAATGATATTACAACTCCAGTGGCTGTAAATGAATTTAAGAAATTTGGAACAGATAAAGTATTTAGCAAAAGCCAAATTGCAATTGTTCCAGATCACTTTACTCCGAATAAGGATATAAAAGCAGCTGAGCAAGTTAAATACATTAGAGAATTTGCTCAAAAGATGGAAATAGAAAACTTTTTTGAAGTTGGAGAAATGGGAATTGAACATTGCTTACTTCCTGAAAAAGGATTAGTCGTTGCTGGTGATGTTGTTATAGGAGCAGACTCACATACTTGTACATATGGAGCACTTGGCGCTTTTTCAACTGGTATTGGATCAACTGACATGGCTGCTGGTATGGCTATAGGGAAATGTTGGTTTAAAGTACCATCAGCTTTAAAATTTGTTCTTAAGAACAAACCTGCCAAATGGATAAGCGGAAAAGATATCATATTACACATAATTGGAATGATTGGTGTTGACGGCGCATTATATAAATCAATGGAATTTGTAGGAGATGGATTACAATACCTTTCAATGGACGATAGATTTACAATGGCAAATATGGCAATAGAAGCTGGTGGAAAGAATGGAATTTTCCCAGTTGATGATAAAACAGTTGAATATTTAAAAGCTCATGCAGCTAGAGAGTGGAAAACTTATGAAGCTGATGCAGATGCAGAATATGATGAAGTGTTTGAAATTGACTTAAGTACATTAAGACCAACAGTTTCATTCCCTCATTTACCAGATAACACAAGAACAATTGATAATACAGGAGAATTGGCTGTTGATCAAGTTGTAATCGGATCATGTACTAATGGTAGAATTTCAGATTTAAGAATAGCTAGAGATATATTGAAAGGAAAGAAAGTTAAAAAAGGTATCAGATGTATAGTTATTCCTGGAACTCAAAAAATCTACTTACAAGCCTTAGAAGAGGGAATAATAAAAGATTTAGTTGAAGCTGGAGCAGTATTCTCCACACCAACTTGTGGGCCATGTTTAGGTGGACATATGGGAATCTTAGCGAAAGATGAAAGATGCGTATCAACAACAAACAGAAACTTTGTAGGAAGAATGGGACATGTTGAATCAGAAGTATATCTTGCAAGTCCAGCAGTAGCAGCAGCATCTGCTTTAACTGGAAAAATAACTAGCCCAGAATTAGTCTAGGAGGTATTTAGTAATGAGCGTAAAAGGTAAAGTATTCAAATATGGAGACAATGTAGATACAGATGTAATAATCCCAGCGAGATATTTAAACACATCAGATGCTAAAGAACTTGCTGCACACTGTATGGAGGATATAGATTTAGACTTTGTAAAGAATGTAAAAGATGGTGATATAATTGTTGCTAACAAAAACTTTGGCTGTGGTTCTTCAAGAGAACATGCGCCACTTGCAATTAAGACAGCTGGAATCAGTTGTGTTATAGCATCAACTTTTGCAAGAATATTCTATAGAAATTCAATTAATATTGGATTACCAATTTTAGAATGTGATGAAGCTGTAAAGAATATAGATGCAGGTAACGAATTAGAAGTTGATTTCTCGACAGGTGTTATTAAAAATCTAACTAAGAATCAAGAATATAAAGGTGAACCATTCCCAGAATTTATGCAAAAGATCATAGATAATGATGGATTAATTGGATATATAGGAAGCAATAAGTAATAAAAAATAATAACAGAATTGTGTGAATTTTCTTGATATAATTACTCGAGAAAGAGATAATATTAGGTAAAGATATAACTTATTTCATATGAATCTAATGCAAATAGAATAATTTAATATTAATTAAGAATTATGTTTTAGTAATTAAATTATTATTTGATTATATGAAGTAATGTGAACAAATGTTAAATAAATGAGTAATAAGAAAATAATTAAATAGAGTTTAATAGTTACTAGTTAATAATTGTGAATAAAACATCACAACTCTTAACTCTTAACTCTTAGTTCTTAACTGAGTTAAAGAGGGGGATTTTTATAATGAAATGTAATATAGCTGTAATACCAGGAGACGGAATAGGTCCAGAGGTTATAGACGAAACAGTAAAAGTTTTAAAAGTTATTGGGGATAAGTTTGGACATAGATTTGAGTATGAATATGTATTAGCAGGTGGATGTGCTATAGATAGAGAAGGAACACCACTTCCAGAAGCAACTTTAGAAGCATGTAAAAATAGTGATGCTGTTTTACTTGGAGCTGTTGGAGGTCCTAAATGGGATGATCCTACTGCTAAAATAAGACCAGAGCAAGCGTTATTAGGTTTAAGAGGGGCATTAAATCTTTATTGTAATTTAAGACCTGCTGTATTATATGCTCCACTAAAAAATGAATCACCACTTAAAGACAGCATAGTTAAAGATGGAATAGATATCTGTATAGTAAGAGAATTAACAGGTGGTATATATTTTGGCCAAAGAGGCCTAGAAGAAGTTGATGGTGTAAAGAGCGCTTATGATACTGAAAGATATAATGTAAATGAAATAACTAGAATTGCTAAAATCGGATTTGAAACGGCAATGAAGAGAAATAAGAAACTTACAAGTGTTGATAAAGCTAACATATTAGAAAGTTCAAGACTTTGGAGAAGTGTAGTTAATGAAATGGCTAAGGATTATCCAGAAGTAGAAGTAAATCATTTATATGTTGATAACACTGCAATGCAGCTAGTTAAAGATCCAAATCAATTTGATGTAATTGTAACTTCAAATATATTTGGAGATATATTATCAGATGAAGCTAGTATGGTTACAGGATCAATTGGAATGTTACCATCAGCATCACTTGGAGAAGGGACACTTGGAATGTATGAACCAATTCATGGGAGTGCTCCAGACATAGCAGGGCAAGGAATTGCTAATCCTTTAGCAACTATTCTTTCAGCTGCAATGATGCTTAGATACAGTTTTTCACTAGAAGAAGAAGCTAAATTAATTGAAAATGCAGTATTAGCAGTTCTTGAAGATGGTTATAGAACTGGAGATATAATGACAGAAGGTAAGAAAAAAGTTGGAACAGTTGAAATGGGAAGTCTAGTTTGTCAAAAATTACAAGCAATAAAATAATTAACAGGTCATAGTTTTATAGAGAAATTACAATAAGGGTAGTTTGCTCTATTAGATGTTAATTGTAAAAACCATTTTATAAGCAAAGGAGTGAATAAAATGTTATTAACAGGGGCTGAAATCTTAATAAAGTCACTGCTTGATGAAGGTGTAGAGACTATATTTGGATATCCAGGGGGGGCTGTATTAAATATATATGATGAATTATATAAATATAAGGATAAAGTTCACCATGTTTTAACCTGTCATGAACAAGGGGCAGCTCATGCAGCTGATGGATATGCAAGAGCAACTGGAAAAGTGGGAGTTTGTCTTGCAACTTCAGGACCAGGTGCTACTAATCTAGTAACAGGTATTGCTACGGCATACATGGATTCAATTCCTATGGTGGCTATTACAGGAAATGTGGCTAAACCACTACTAGGAAAGGATAGCTTTCAAGAAGTTGATATAACTGGAATTACAATGCCTATAACAAAACATAATTATATTGTAAAAGATGTTAAGGATCTTCAAGACATAATTAGAGATGCTTTTTATATAGCACAAGAAGGTAGACCAGGTCCTGTATTAATAGATATTCCTAAGGACATTACTGCAGATAAAACTCAGTATACAAAATTAATACCTAAAGAAGTTATTAGGAAATCAGAGCATATTACAGAAAAATCTGTGAAAGAAGCAGTAGAATTAATAAATCAAAGTAAGAAACCACTTATATATGCAGGTGGAGGTGTTGGCATTTCCGAAGCAACACAAGAATTAATAAGTTTTGCAGAAAAGATAGGTGCACCTGTATCAACATCACTTATGTGTATGGCAGAGTTTCCAAATGACCATGAACTATATACTGGAATGATAGGAATGCATGGAACAAAAGCATCAAATATCGCTGCAACTAAATGCGATTTATTAATAACACTTGGAGCTAGATTTAGTGATAGAGTTATAAGTCATCAAAATCATATTAAGAATGCAAAGGTATTACAAATAGATGTAGATCCAGCAGAAATAAATAAAAATATAAAAGTTGATACTTGCGTTGTTGGAGATTTAAAGTTAGCCTTAGATAAATTAATACCATTAATTGAAGAAAAGAAAAATGAAGAATGGCTAAACACAATTAATAATCTAAAAGAAGAAAAAAAAATGCCATCAAACTGTGAGATAACTCCAGAATTATTTTTCGATAAACTAAATCAATTAAATGATGGAAGTTTTATAATATCAACTGAAGTTGGGCAACATCAAATGTGGACTGCTCAATACTTTAAGTTTAAGAAACCAAGAACTTTTATAACTTCAGGTGGTCTTGGAACTATGGGATATGGACTTGGAGCCGCAATAGGTGCTCAAACAGGTATGATTGATAAAAGAGTATTTAACATTGCTGGAGATGGAAGCTTTGGAATGAATTGCAATGAATTAGTTACTGCAGTTAAAAATAAACTTCCATTAATACAAGTAGTTATGAATAATAACTGTTTGGGAATGGTTAGACAATGGCAAAACTTATTTTATGAAGAAAGATATTCTGAAACAACGCTAGATAGACCAACAGACTATGTTAAACTTGCAGAAGCTTTTGGAGCTAAAGCATTTAGAATAACTAAAGAAGAAGAAATAGATGATATTTTAAGAAAAGCTCTGGCTTCAACAGAAGGTCCAGTTCTTATAGATTATGTAATAAACAGTAATAAAAAAGTTTTTCCTATGGTTGCACCTGGTGCGCCAATTAATCAAATAATAAGCGAAGAAGATATTAATAATAATTAGGAGGTCATTAGAGATGGCAAAAATGTATTATGAAAAGGACACAGATTTAAATTTATTAAAAGGAAAGAAAGTTGCTATAATAGGTTATGGTAGTCAAGGTCATGCTCATGCATTAAATCTTCATGAAAGTGGAATAGATGTTACTGTTGGTTTATACAATGGAAGTAAATCTTGGGCTAAAGCAGAAGCAGCTGGATTAAAAGTTGCAACTGTTGCAGAAGCATCAAAAGCAGCAGATTTCATCATGATTTTATTACCAGATGAAAAACAAGGAAAAATATACAATGAAGAAATTGCTCCAAACTTAGAAGAAGGAAATTCATTAGTATTTGCTCATGGATTTAACATACACTTTGCACAAATTGTACCACCTTCATTTGTTGATGTATTTATGGTTGCACCTAAGGGACCAGGACACTTAGTAAGAAGAACATATACTGAAGGCGCTGGAGTACCATGTTTAATCGCTGTACATCAAGATGCATCAGGAAAAGCAAAACAATATGCTTTAGCATATGCTAATGGAGTTGGTGGAGCAAGAGCTGGTATTCTTGAAACTACGTTCAAGGATGAAACAGAAACTGATTTATTCGGGGAACAAGCAGTACTTTGTGGTGGAGCAGCAGAACTTATCAAAGCTGGCTTTGAAACTTTAGTAGAAGCTGGATATGCACCAGAAAATGCTTACTTTGAATGTATGCATGAAATGAAATTAATCGTTGACTTATTCTACCAAGGTGGATTAAGCTTAATGAGATATTCAGTATCTGACACTGCTGAATACGGAGATTACCAAATCGGTAAGAGAATCATTACAGATGAAACTAAGAAAGAAATGAAGAAAGTTCTTAAAGAAATCCAAGATGGTACTTTTGCAAAGAACTGGTTATTAGAAAACCAAGTTGGAAGACCAAACTTTAATGCGACTAGAAGAATGGAAGCAGAGCATCCAATCGAAAAAGTTGGTAAAGAATTAAGAGGAATGATGAGCTGGATAGATACAGCTAAAGTAGACTAGTATCTATAATAGTGGTTATAAATAAGGAAGAGGGCGAGTGTTTAGATTTACTAAATACTTGCCTTCTTCTTTTCATTGTATTTTATTAAATGCAGGAGACATTTGTTAAGGGCTATAAGGATTATAAATATATATTTTTTGAGTCTTTTCTTTAGAATTTAATAGTTATGATAGTGAGAAATATATAAATGTAAAAATTAAAAACAATTAAATTCTAAGTCTTTCCAAGAATTATGTTATTATAATTCATTTTGGGGTAGCTTGACTTTAATAAAATATATATAATTATTTATAGAGGAAATTTTAAGGGGTGAAATAATGAGTGCAAAATTATATGTAAATTTTAAATTGAGTAAATTGGAGTTTCGTTTTCGCAGCATAAAGCTGAGTATAAAGAATGAAACAAGATCATATGAACTGGTAGCGAAACCTAATAAAGAAGAAGAGCTTGAAATTGAGCCAGGAAAGTATGAAGTAAATGTACATATTCCATATTTATTTACTAAGGCAGGTGCAGCAAGATTTGTAATAGCACCTAATGAAGGGGACAAACTTTTAATAACATATAGACTACCAAGTGGAGCAGTATTCTTGGAAGGTAAGGTAGATATAACAAGAAAAGAGTAGTTAATATTATTGAAATATATTGTTAATTGCTAATTAACAATTAACAATTAGCAATTAGCAATTAAGGAATAAAAGTTAAAGGATTAAAGAGTAAAGTAAGGAATAACAGCTTAAGAATAAAAGGAATTAAGAAGATTCATAGTTTTTAATATTAATTGTACAGGTACAATATAAATTTTAAATTGCTAATTTACTAAAGTGAGGGAAAGCATGAATTATGTATATATAGTAGAATGCTCAGATGGTACATTCTACACTGGGTGGACAAATAATTTAGATAAAAGAATAGATATGCATTCAAAAGGCAGAGGCGCTAAATACACTAAAGGCAGAGGCCCTGTCAAGCTAGTATATAATGAAATATTTGATACTAAAGAAGCTGCAATGAAGAGAGAATATCAGATAAAAAAATTAACAAGGCAGGAAAAATTATTATTGATTGATGCTGGGTTAAATAAATTAAGTAATTAGTCGAGAAATGAAAATATTTGTGCAAACGGTTTAGTAAAAATGAATATATTAAAGCAAACAGTAATAAATTTAAGAAAAACATATTAATTTGCCCCAAAATGAAGGAAAATATTACTTGTGAAAAATTTTAATAATTGATATACTAAAACTATGAAAAGAAAAGGTTATCATAACGTCTAATAGTAAGAAAAAAATAAAAGGTTAAATTTTTTTCAGAAATTTCGCAACCGGTTGCGAAATAATAAATAACAAGTTTAACATTATTTGCTTAAAAGTAATTTTAAGTATATGTTTATAATATAATATTTAAGATTTGAATAATTTTAAATCAATTTAATGGAGGGGTATTCATTATGAAAACAAAAAAATTATTATCCGCAATTTTGGCATCTACATTATTACTTGGAACGATGGTAGGCTGTGGGACAAGTTCCAGTACTGGCAGTGATAGCTCAGCTAAAGCTAGTGGAGGAAAAACAGTTAAGATATTTCAATTGAAAGTTGAAATTAACGATGCTCTGCAACAACTTGCTAAAAAGTATGAAGAAGAAAAAGGTGTAAAAGTTGAAATCACTTCAGTGGGTGGTGGTGCTGACTATGGTGCATCATTAAAAGCAGAATTCCAAAAAGGAACTGAACCAGATGTGTTTATGATTCAAGGTACTGCAGATTATCAAACTTGGAAACATAAAATTGATGATTTAAGCTCAGAAAAATGGGTTGGAAATGCTGTTAAGGGTACTTTAGATTCAGTAACTATTGACGGAAAAGTATATGGTATGCCAGCAGCAACAGAAGGTTATGGTTTAATATATAATAAAGAAATTTTAGATAAAGCTGGTATAGATCCAAAATCTATAGATACATTTGATAAATTAAAAGCAGCGTTTGAAAAATTAGATAGCAAAAAAGCTGAGTTAGGAATTGATAATGTTGTATCATATACAACAAAGGAATTCTGGGTTACTGGTAATCACACATTTAATATGGCATTAGCCACACAAGAAAAACCTAAAGAATTTATTGAAAATTATCTTGCAGGAAAAGCAGATATAGTTAATAATAAGCAATTTAATGATTGGATGAATTTAGTTGAATTACTTTGCAAATATGGCGGTGGAAAGAATTTAGATACTATAGATTACAGTACTCAAGTTGGTAACTTTGGAGCAACTTCGAAAACTGCATTCTTACATCAAGGTAATTGGGTTGCTGGAGATTTAAAGAACTTAGACGTTAAATTCGATATGGGATTTATACCATTACCAATTAACGATGATCCAAAGGTAAGCGGTTCTATTCCTGTTGGAGTACCAATGTATTGGGTAGTTAACAAAGATTCTAAAGTTAATAAAGAAGCAAAAGAATTCTTAGATTGGATGGTAAGCAGCAAAGCTGGCCAAGAGGCATTAGTTAAAGATATGAACATGATTCCAGCATTTACAAACTTTACAGTTGAAAGTGATAACCCATTGAATAAGTCAATAACTGAATACAACAAAGCAGGAAAAACTCTTCCATGGACATTCACTAACTTACCAGATGGATTTAACAAAAACAGCTTAGCGCCTTTATTCTCCAAATTTATTAATACAGATATGGGAGCACAAGCTAAGAAAGATATGTTACAAGGAATTCAAGATGCAACAAAAGCTAAATAGCATTAGATAAAGTAAAACTTGATTCAGGTAGCTTTTACCCATCTGAATCTATACCCTCAAGGGGTACAATGTCCAGGAACTTAGTGCCACTTAGCACCATTCTAAAACTGGTGTATTAGTGGCAGTTAGCTATCGGATAAAATTTATTCATGAGGAGTTTTATACCCCTCATGAATCTTTTAAAAATAAATTTTAAGATAGCACTTAAAATTTTAGGAAAGGAGTAAGTGTATGAGTAAGAAATTAAAATCGAATAAAGATTTTTGGATATTTGTCGGACCAGCTTTATTTGCAATAATAATGGTAGTAATAATTCCTTTTATAATAGGAATATATTATACATTTACAAATTGGAATGGTGCTAACCCACAATATGATTTTGTAGGAATAAAAAACTACATATACCTAGTAAAAGATGAACAATTTATATATTCTTTAAAAATAACTACGTTATATACATTTGCAAGTGTTATAACCATCAATTTAGTTGGATTCGGATTAGCATATGTGGTTACAAGAAAATTAAAGACTAGCAGCTTTTTAAGAACAGGTTTCTTTATGCCAAATCTAATTGGAGGATTAATTTTAGGCTTTATATGGCAATTTATGTTTAATTCAGTATTCACAGGAATAGGAAAAAGTTTAGGTAGTGAAACTCTTTCAACATCATTATTGCAACAACCAACTACTGCAATGTTTGCGATGCTTATAGTTTCAACTTGGCAATATGCTGGATATATAATGGTTATATATGTAGCAGCACTTGAAAATGTACCAGCAGATTTAATAGAGGCAGCACACATTGATGGAGCTAATGGATGGCATACCTTTAAGAACATAACAATACCGATGGTAAGACAAGGTATAACAATCTGTTTATTTTTAACATTGGCAAATTCATTTAAATTATTTGATTTGAATTTTTCGTTAACACCAGTAAAAACAACAGAAATGTTAGCCTTAAACATATACAATGAAGCATTTTTAATAAATAACATGGGAATAGGCCAAGCTAAAGCTATTATATTCTTCATACTTGTGACTACCATTTCTTTAACTCAAGTATACTTTAACAAGAAAAAGGAGGTAGAAGTATAATGATGGTAAGTAAAACTATAAATAATGCAGAAAACATTAAGTCACGTAAAAAACTAAAAACATTAGATAGTTATACTGGGAAATTAAAATTATTAGAAGCATTTTCATGGATATTACTGTTAATATATATGTTACCTTTTTATTTGATGTTTATAAATTCTTTCAAAACAAGAAGAGAAATTTTTTCAAATACAACAGGATTGCCAGCTGCATGGAATTATAAGAATTACTTGGATGCCATGAACAGAATGGATATAGTAACGTCATTTACTAATTCTATGATAGTAACAGTAGGAGGAGTTGCATTAATAATCCTATTTTCTTCAATGGCGGCCTGGGTATTAGTTCGTGATCAATCAAAAAAGAGCAAGGTAATATTTTATATATTCACTTCAGGTATGATTGTTCCTTTCCAAGCTATAATGTTACCACTTGTAAAGTGGATGGCAAAATTTCAATTTGGACCATTTCAAATGTTAGGTACACGTTATGGATTAATCTTTATGTATATAGGTTTTGGTGTTAGTATGAGTATATTCCTATATCATGGATTTATTAAAGGAATACCTCAAGAAGTAGAAGAGGCTGCAACTATAGATGGATGCAGTAAGTGGCAGACATATGTAAAAGTATTATTGCCCTTATTAAAACCAACAACTGTTACAGTAGCTGTTTTAAATAGTATATGGATATGGAATGACTTTCTATTACCTTTCTTAACTGTAAATGGAAAAGTAAACACTATACCGTTAGCTATGAATACTTTCTTTGGTGCATTCTCAAAACAATGGGAATTAGCCATGGCAGCATTAGTTTTAGCTATAATTCCAATTATTATATTCTATTTCTTTGTTCAAAAGCATATTATCGCAGGTATTGTTCAAGGTTCTATAAAATAAAGAATAAATTTAGAGGCTATTTTAAAGATTTAAATTGTTATTTTATAATGAGGCTTTTTAATAAAAATTTAATATATGGTGATAAATACTAGGAATTTCAAATTTAGATTTTTATTAAAAAACTAGACTAGAAATGATTTTAATTTAAATGTACAATAGTCTCTTAGATTTTAACAAGATTTTTACGTATAAGGATTAAATTATGGATTTTTATGCAAGCGCTTGCTTAAAGGCGGTAAAATAAATAAAGAATATCAAATAAAAAATCTCGATTAAATGATAATTAGGAGGAAAACATGAATAGAAGTAGTGGTATTATAATGCATATTGCTTCTCTACCTGGGAAATATGGAATAGGGACATTTGGTAAAGAAGCTTATGAATTTAGTAATTTTTTAAAAAAGGCTGGTCAAAAGTATTGGCAGATCTTGCCCCTTGGACCAACTAGTTTTGGAGACTCACCATATCAATCTTTTTCAGCATTTGCTGGAAACCCTTATTTTATAGATTTCAATATCTTAAGAGAAGATGGTTTATTAGAAAAAGAGGATTATGATTCTATCGATTTTGGACAAGATTCAGAAGATATAGATTATGGATTAATTTTTAAACAAAAATTAAAAGTATTAAGAAAAGCATATGAAAATTTTAAGTTAAACAAAGCAAAAGACATAAAGGAAGCTAAATATGTTGAAGAATTTAAAGAAAAGGAAGCATATTGGCTTGAAGATTATGCATTATATATGGCAATAAAAGGTCAATTTAACTTAAAGAGCTGGCAAACTTGGGACGAAGACATTAAACTCAGAAAGCCAGAGGCTGTAAGTAAATATAAAAATATGTTAAGTGATGAAATTAGATATTGGGAATTCTTACAATATGAATTTTATAAACAATGGAAAGCGCTAAAATCATATGTAAATGATTTGGGAATTGAGATAATAGGAGACATGCCTATCTATGTATCAGAAGATAGTTCAGATATTTGGGCAAACCCTGACGCATTTTTACTACATAAAAAAACATTAAAGCCACTAAAGGTAGCAGGATGTCCACCAGATATATTTGCTGCAACAGGCCAGCTATGGGGAAATCCAATATATGATTGGAACTATATGGAGAAAACTGATTATAGCTGGTGGGTTGATCGCATAAAACAAAGCCTTAGCTTATACGATGTACTTAGAATAGATCATTTTAAGGGTTTTGAATCATATTGGGCAATTCCTTATGGTGATGAAACTGCTGAAAATGGAGAATGGACTAAGGGGCCTGGAATAAAGGTATTTAATGCAATTAGAAATGCACTTGGAGATGTAAATATAATTGCAGAGGATTTGGGAACCTTAACAGCAGAAACAATAAAACTTAGAAATGATACAGGTTATCCTGGTATGAAAATTTTAACCTTTGCATTTGATACAGATGGTTCAAATCCTTTTTTACCTCACAATTACGAGAAAAATTTTATTGTTTACACAGGAACTCATGATAATGATACTGTTAGAGGATGGATGGAAACATCTGCTCCAAAGGAACATGTGAAAAAAGCAATAGAATATTTAAATTTAACTAAAGAGGAAGGTTATAACTGGGGCTTTATTAGAGGTGCTTGGAGTAGTGTTGGTGATGTTGCAATAGCGCAAATGCAAGATTTCTTGAATTTAGGAAATAAGGCAAGAGTTAATTTACCATCAACAATTGGAACTAATTGGAGATGGAGAGCCCAAACAGAAGCATTTAAGGAAGAGTTAGCAGAAAAAATTTATAGAATAACTGAAAATTATGGAAGATGCGAAAAAATTAAAGCTGAAGAAGTAGAAGAGAAGGCTGAAAAATAGTTAAAGATAAAAGAGTAATCGTATGTAAAAGGAAGGGTTATTATGATTGCTTGAAGGAGCTGTTGTGATGAATGTTTAAATAATCATAAATGTGATGAGTGAAAGGATAACATTATGGGTGAAATGTAGATTGATGTTTCAAATATAAGCTACTAAAGTAAAATAAACCTTTGGGTGAGTTCTACAAATGGTATTATCATATTTATTTAACCAACCTAAGCAGATAGTGTTTGTATCGTTATTTTAAATATGATAATATTATGATTATTAGTATAGAAGAGGAGCGAGTTATGAAGGTTACAATTAAAGAAGTAGCAAAAGAAGCAAATGTTTCTACATCAACTGTATCCAGAGTAATATCTGATAGTTCACAGATAAGTGAAGAGACTAAACAGAAGGTTAGGGAAGCTATAAAAAAGCTCAAATATAAGCCAAATGCAATCGCTAGAAGTTTAGCCAATAATAAAACGAGAATTCTAGGGGTAGTTTTGCCTAATGAAGCACAAGATTTAATATCTAGTACATTCTTTATCCAAGCTATGAAGGGAATGAGCAGATATGCTCAAAACAAAAGTTATTATATAACATATGCCTTTAGTGAAGATGAAAAGACGGAATTAAAGTATATAAATGATTTTATAACTAGTAATTTAGTTGATGGTATTTGTTTGTTACGTGCAAGGACAGACGATGAAAGCATTAAATATCTTAAACGCACTGAATTTCCATTTGTAGTAATAGGAAGACCAGAGGAATCTGATGGTTTACTATGGGTAGATAATGATAATTTTCAGGCTACATATAATTTAGTAAATGAACTTATAAAAAAAGGTCATAAAACTATTGCTTTTTTAGGTGCTAAGAAAGAATGGAATGTAACAAAAGATAGATTTAAAGGTTTTAAGGTTGCGTGTGAAATTAATGGTATTTTAATACAAGATAGAAACGTTGTAATGATGGAAGAGTTCAATGAAAAAGAAGGTATAAAAGGAACTATTAAATTGCTAGAAAATATTACTCCGACAGCTATAATAGTAGAGGATGATGTATTAGCATTTGGAACGATTAAAGTTCTTAAGGAAAGAAAATTGCATAATAATGTAGAGATAGTTGGATTTAATAATAATCCATTAGATGAATTTCAAACTCCATCTTTGTCTTCTGTAGATATTAATGCAGCAGAACTTGGATATTATGCAGCAAAGATTTTAATAGATCATTTAGAAAATAGTGAAGTAGGTATAAATCATTATATTATTGATTCTAAACTTATAAAGAGAAATTCTCTTAAATAATAGATATTATGATTTTTTATAGATGCAAGCGATTGCAATTTAAATGGAAAGTTTTTAGGAATTCTTGCATCTATTTATAAAAAATAGAATTAATTAATAACTAATTTAAAGGAAGTACATTTAAGTGTGATAACTTTAAAAAATTTGCTTAACCTACAAACATAAGACTAGATATATTGCAATTTAAATTTTACATCCTTAATTGTTAGCTGCAATATATAAGTTGTAATTAATTTGCTACATAAAAAAACTATGTAGCTTATTAATGGAGCATATATATTAAAAATAGTTAGGAGGGTACAAAATAAATTGAGTAAGAAAAATAAGAAAGTTAAAAAAGAATTAATAAATAAAGTAGGAACAACTCTTAAAAAGAAAATAATAGTAAGTTACATTATGGTATTAAGTTTTATGATTGCTATTGCAGAAATTTGCATATATCAAATGAAAAATATCATGAGAGAACTTGGAAATACTCAAGATATAATTAACAGTGCAGCAGTACAGACAGTAACTAAACAGAATATGAGAGCATCTATTACAACCCTTGAAAGCTCCATAGATAAGTTTACAACTATTGCTATTATAGCTTCTATTTTTGGAGTTATAGTTACAATAATTCTTGCAATATTAATAATTAGAAGAATATTAAATCCATTAAAAGATTTAAGCAGACTTTCACATTCCTTAAGAGAAGGTGATTTAACTGCTAAGCTTGAAGGTAAAAAGTATGATAAGGAAATAGGAGACGTTGTAGATAGTTTAAATGACGCAATGAAAGCTAATAGAACAATGGTAGGAAATATATACTCTTACTCAACGTTATTAATAAAATCAAGTGACGACCTTAATAAGATAGTTAAATCTATTAGTGGAAGAATATTAGAAGTTAACGCTGCTACAGAAATTATATCTAGTGAAGTTGAACATTTAAGCGCAGTTTCACAAGAAGTTAATGCATCAACCTTTGAAATAAAAACAACAGTTTCAAGCTTAAATCAAACCGCAGAAACTGATAATAAATCAGCAGATATTATTAGAGAGAAGGCAATTAAAGTAAAAGAAAAAGGACAGAAAGCGGCAGAAAATGCAAGGCGAATTTATGTAGAGAAAATTGATAACATAACCAATGCAATTGAGCGAGGTAAGGTAGTAAAAGATATTGAAATGATGGCGGATGTAATAGCAGGAGTTTCAGAACAGACTAATTTATTAGCACTTAATGCTGCAATAGAAGCGGCTAGAGCTGGAGAACAAGGAAAAGGTTTTGCAGTAGTTGCTGACGAAGTAAAGAAGCTTGCGGAACAAAGTAAAGAAGCTGTTGATAAAATAAAGAAAGTTATTAATGAAGTGCATGGGGCATTTGGTAATTTAAGTGAGCATAGTAAAGACTTATTAGGTTTTATAGAAAAAGATGTTGATGGGGATTATGAACTTCTAATTGAAACAGCAACAAGCTATGAAAAGGACTCTAAGCTAATTACAAGTATGTCGGAAGAAATAAAAAATAGAAGTAAGATAATTGAGAATATTATTAGTCAAATAACAGAGGGAATTAATAGTGTAAGTTTAAATGCAGTTGAGACTTCAAGTAAATCACAAGATATACAAGAAAATGTAAAAAAAGCTACAAGCCAAGTTCAAACTATTGTAGAAGCAATAAGACAACAAACTGCATTAGCTGGAGAGCTTAAAGAGGTTATTAATGTATATCGGATCTAATAAAGTCGGATTATAATTGTAGTAGAGAAGCTTAGAATGTGTTAATATTTGTATAAAGATAACTCAAAATTGGGGGCTGTATATGAATAAAAGAAGTTCTAGAAGCAGGCACGGAAGAAAATATGCATATTTGAAAAGTGCAGTTTTACTTATTATAAGTATACTAATAGTAGGCGGATTGGCATTTTATTTAAAGAGCACAAATAGTTCAATTAACAAAAAGGCGAAAACCAATAGTGAAGACGAATATACAGCTAAAGAGACGACAGAATTAGGCAAACAAGAAGAGAATACAGCAAAAGAAGTAAAAAAACCAGAAGAACCAGTGAAAAAAACAGTTTTAATTTCTTTTGCAGGAGATTTTACGTTAGGTACAGATACAAAGTTTGCATATGATAGCAGCCTACCAGCTGCATTTATAAATAGCGGTAAAAATTATTCTTATTTTATGCAAAATGTATCTAACATATTTAGCAGCGATGATTATACTTTAGTAAATTTAGAAACAACCTTTACAGATTCTAATGAAAAAGCACCTAAGGATGGAGAGGTATTTTACAATTTTAAAGGTCCTAAAGAATATGTAAATATTCTAACAAAAGGTTCTATTGAAGGCGTTACTATAGCCAACAATCATATTTATGATTATGGTAAACAAGGGATTACAGACACAATTAATGTGCTAAAAGAAAATAATGTTGATATATGTGGAGAAGGTTATAAGATTTTACGTGATATACAAGGTGTTAAGTTTGGATTTTTAGGATATACAGGTTGGGAATATTCTAATGCTTTAAAAACAAAAATAAGTACTGATATTAGTCAGCTCCGAAAAGAGGGTGCAGAAGTTATTATTCCATATTTTCATTGGGGAATAGAACGTTCTTATGAACCCTATGATGTTCAGCAGAATTTAGCTAGATTTTGTATTGATAATGGTGCAGAGGCAGTTATAGGCTCACATCCTCACGTAATTCAAAGCATGGAAAGTTATAAGGGGAAACTTATAGTATATTCTATGGGAAATTTTTGCTTTGGAGGAAATTCAAATCCACCAGATAAAAGAACCTTTATACTTCAAGCTAAGGCGAATATAGAAGATAATAAATTCAAGAGTTTTCAATATAAAATACTTCCTGCAATGATTTCTTCTAGGAATGATAAAAATGATTATATTCCAACTTTAGCAGTTGGGGATAATAAAGCCAATATATTAAAAACCTTAAATGAATTGTCACCAACTTTAAAGGGAAAGATTAAGGACGAGTTTTTTGCTATAGAATAAGAAGAAGTAAAATGTAAATGAAATCTTTAATAAATTAAGAAATCCAAATGAATTTTTAAACATTGCTGAGACTTTAGATTTAGCAAAGGCACAAACAGAGTATCTTTTAAACATAGATGATTCTACTCTTAAAGATATACTTGTAAATGATGATTTTTATGAAAGTAATGGGAAGATACAATTTCCAAAAGCACTTAATTATAGAAAAAGTGATAATATAATTATTGGAATACCTATGCCACATGCAGTAGGAGATTATGAAGAATTTGTGGTAAAGAAGTAATGTATTAAAAAAGGAGTATAGCTCTTGATTAAATTTTAATCAAGAGCTATACTCCTTTTTTACTTAAAGTATACTTAAGTTACATTGCTTATTGAATAATGAAATAAGTAATATTACAAAAATGAAAGATTAATGTAAGGATTATCAATATAAGATTAATTAAAATTAGTCTAACCTATAATTAAGGAAAAATGCGTATCTTAGCTTCATATTTTTATAGTAGAAATTAGTTGGAGAAATTATATATGTTGAAATTTAAATTGTAAGAAATCTCGAAGGTATTTAGCCTTTAATTGTTAACACAATATATTAGTATCATTTAAGGAAAAATTAATGTTTTATTAAGAGGAATGTTAGGTTAGTGATGATATACTAAAGATGTTAGGGAAAATTATATATATAAACATTATTATAGAAAATAATACAGATTTGTGAGGTATCTGGTGTTGAAATAATAATGTGAGGAACATTATATTTATAATAATTAATTGTATTACATATAAATGAAAGAAGGTTATTAAGAGTGGGGATAAGTTTTAAAATGCCAAAACTAGAAATTAAAAAATTAAAACCTAAAGGTATAGGTTTTAAATTAAAAAAGAAACCAAGTAAAAAAGTGATTATATTTAGTACAATATTTGTAATAGTTGTAGCATTTATAATTGCTAAATTAATTATGCCTAAACCATCATTACCAGTGAAACATACAGTTTTATCAAAAGGAAAAATAGTTAATAGCATTAATGTTTTAGGTGATATAAACAGCAAGGATTCAACTAATGTGTATAGCACTTTAAGTAATCCAGTTAAAGAAGTTAAGGTTCATGTTGGAGATAAGGTTAAGGCTGGAGATGTACTTGCAATATTAGATTCAGGAACCTTAGAAAAAGATGTTAAGCAATCAGAAGCAACTACAGTAGCAGCAGAAGCTAATGCAAAATCAGAGCTTGAAAGTAAAAAGAAAGCATATGATAATGCTTCATATTTATATAATAATAACTTAAATTCCGAAATTAGAAATGCAGAAGAAACTTTAAAATCAGCAAAAATTAATTTAGATGATAAGAAAAGAACATATGAAAATAACAAAGCCTTATATGATACAGATGCAATTACAAAGAATGACTTAAATAAAAGTGAAATAGACTATTCTAATGCTTTATCAGACTATGATAAAGCAACTGTAGCAATAGAAAATGCAAAGCTTAAAGCAGAACAAGACGTAGATTTAGCAAAAAGCAGCTATGAAACAGCTGAAACAAATTATAATAATAAAAGCCAAAGAATAGCTCTTGAAAAGCAACAAAATGAATTAGAGAAATGTGAAATTAAAGCACCCGTTGATGGAACAATTACAGTTGTAAATGCAGTTGTAGGAAATGCTGGAACAGGAACTTTATTTGAAATCGAAAATTTAGATGATATGGAAATAAAAACATCAATTAAAGAAGTAGATATAGCTAATGTTAAAGTTGGACAAAGAGCAGAAATAAAAACAGATGCAACAGGAGATACAGCTATTGCTGGTGAAATTGTAAGCATTAGTCCATCTGCTAAAAAGGGAGGAGCTTCTCAAATTAAAACTGATAGCCAATCAACAAGCAGTAGTGATGCTGGTTTCGAAACAAAAATTAAAATTAATGATATAAATGAAAATGTAAAGTCAGGAATGAGTGCAAGAATAAATGTTATTTTAAATGAGAAATCAGATATTTACACAGTTTCATCAGATTCCATAGTTGAAAATGGAAATGGCAAAAGCATATATATAGCAGAAAAAAGTGGTGAAAAGCCAAATGAATATATAATTAAGGAATTACCAGTAGAAATAGGAGTAGAATCTGACTTTAATATAGAGATTTCAGGTGAAGGAATTACAGATGGAATAATTGTAATTGATGATCCTTCAATTCATAAAGTTGGAGATAAAATTCAAATAAATGAGGGGTGAGTTTTTTGAATCGAAATATAATAGAGATGAAAAATATCGTTAAAAGCTTTTATATAGGAACTCCCAATCAATTAAATATATTGAAGAATATTGACATAACAATAAAAGAAGGTGAGTTCGTATCTATAGTTGGGGCTTCAGGTTCTGGAAAAAGTACTTTGATGAATATTATAGGAGCTCTTGACAGGCAGACCTCAGGAACTTATGTGTTAGATGATTCTAATGTTGAAGAAGTATCTGATAATGGATTATCAGAAATACGTAATAAGAAAATAGGTTTTGTATTTCAAACCTTTAATTTAATACCTAGGAGTACTGCATTAAAAAATGTTGAATTACCAATGCTTTATGCAGGAATGGGAAGAAAAGAAAGGTTAGAGAGGGCTGAGAATCTATTAAAGCTAGTTGGTATGGAAGATAGAATGACCCATGTTCCAAATGAGTTATCTGGTGGACAGAAGCAAAGAGTTGCAATTGCACGTGCCCTTGCAAATGAGCCAAGCATAATATTGGCAGATGAGCCAACAGGAGCACTTGATTCTTCAACAGGGAGACTAGTTATGGATTTATTTCATAAGGTACATGAATTAGAAGGAAAAACTATAGTATTTATAACTCATAATCAAGAACTTGCAGAGGAAACTGAGCGAATTATAACGTTAAAGGATGGAAATATAGTTTCAGAAGAATATAATAAAAAGTACGTTAGAAAATTTCCAAATGGTGAAGAAATATGTTTATAAAAGAAAATATATTGCTTGCAATAGCAGGTATACGATCAAGTAAAATGCGTTCGCTCCTAACTATGCTTGGAATTATAATAGGAATATCATCTGTTATAGGAATTGTTTCTATTGGAAGTGCAATTACTGCTAAAGTTTCGGGTGAACTAGATAAACTGGGTGCCAATAATATGCAGGTTTATGTAAGGGAAAAAAGTCAAGAAGGCTCTGAAGGAGGACGTTCAAATAAGGAACCAGAAGATAGTGACCTTATGACTTTAGAGCAAATAAATTCTATTGAAGAAACATTTTCTGATAGAATTGGCAATATAAGTGTGTCGGCTCAACAAGGAAGTGGAAAAGTTAAGGAAGGTTATTTATATGCGAATGTAGTAACTACAGGAGTAAATGCTGGTTATAAAGATGTTAATAATGTGAAAATGCTTAGTGGAAGATTTATTTCCGACAAAGATGTTAAGGGCATGAAAAAAATTGCTGTAGTTTCGGATAAACTTGTTAATAATATTTTTAAAGGAAAATCCGATCCTATAGGTAAAGAAATTAAAGTTTATATAGGAGATAATATAGAGACTTATATTATTGCAGGGGTATATAAATATGAGCCACCTTCATTTCTAGAAGGTGGAGGCAGTACAGCAAAAGAAAAAGATATACAAACTAGTGTATATATTCCTATAACAACAGCAAAAGCCGATAAAAAAAATAAAAATTATGGCTATTTTATGATTAAACCTAGCACTACTGCTGATCAAGACAAGCTTGTAAAAGATATAAAAAAGTATACAGAGAAGTTATATAAGAATAATAAAAATTGGGAACTTGAAGTTGCTAACCTTAAAAACGAAGCAGAATCTATTACATCAGTACTTGGTATGATATCTATGGGGATATCTGTAATTGCAGCGATAGCATTACTTGTAGGTGGAATAGGAGTAATGAATATAATGCTTGTATCTGTTACAGAGAGAACAAGGGAAATTGGTACTAGAAAAGCTCTTGGTGCTAAAAGCAGTCATATAAAAATGCAATTTATAACTGAGTCAGTTATAATATGTTCTATTGGTGGAGCAATAGGTATAGTACTTGGAATAGGAATGGGTATAATAACAAGTTTGGTATTGAATTCACCTATATCAATATCAGTTCCAACAATTTTAATAAGCTTTACTTTCTCAATGGCAATTGGTGTATTCTTTGGATACTATCCAGCTAAGAAGGCAGCAAGCCTTGATCCAATTGAAGCTTTAAGGTATGAATAATAAGCAGTAAATCTATTTTTTATAACATTTGTTAAAAAATGAAATAAAATAAATTAAAGAGGTTACTTAAAAACAAATAAATAAGAATTTTTATAAATGAAAGCCGTGCAATACATAGAATATTTTCTATATTGCATGGCTTTTGGTTATTAAAGTACAATTCTTTTGTATAAACTTACAAATTTAAAACAAAATGATATTAAAATGTTTACAGTAAGCTTTATAAAATTTTAAAAGGGTGATATAATTTAAATAGTTAAAACTTATAATAATATTAAAGCTAGTCTAGTTTTATGCTAGACAAAATATTTTTCTTTATGCAAGCGATTGCAAAAGAAATGGGTGGCTTATATGAAAAATGTAAATAAATAGTTTTGAATGTGATTTTTATAAAAATGTTTTTAAAAATTTTTGAAAATGTTTTTATAATATAATAATTAATAAAATGGAGGAATAGGGATGGAAAAGAAAAAAAGTAAGTTATTATCGTTTGAATTTTGGCAGAAGTTTGGGAAAGCTCTTTTAGTAGTAGTTGCAGTAATGCCAGCGGCAGGATTAATGATCTGTATTGGAAAATTAATAGGCATGTCTGGAGATTTATCTTTTGTGCAAGCGATTGCGAGAGTTATAGAGGATCTTGGATGGGGAATCATCGGAAATCTACATATTTTATTTGCAATTGCAATTGGTGGTTCTTGGGCTAAGGAACGTGCTGGTGGAGCATTCGCTGCAATTATAGCATTTATTCTTACAAACCGTATAACAGGAGCTATTTTTGGAATTAATGCTGCAATGCTCGCAGATCCAAAGGCAACTGTAACATCGTTATTTGGAAGTAATTTAGTTGTTAAGGATTATTTTATATCCGTACTTGGAGCACCAGCTTTAAATATGGGAGTATTTATTGGAATTATTTCAGGTTTCTTAGGTGCAGTATTATATAATAAATACTATAATTTTAACAAGTTACCAGATGCATTAGCTTTCTTTAATGGAAAGAGATTTGTACCCTTTGTTGTTATATTAGGATCAGTAATTACAGCTTTAATACTTTCAGTAGTTTGGCCATTTGCACAATTTGCTTTAAATTCTTTTGGTATGTGGCTTGCAAAATCTAAAGACACAGCTCCTATATTATCTCCATTTATATATGGATGTTTGGAACGTATTTTATTACCATTTGGATTACATCATATGCTTACTATTCCAGTAAATTATACTGAATTAGGAGGAACTTATACTATATTATCAGGAGCAAATGCAGGAAAAGTTATTGCAGGACAAGATCCTCTTTGGTATGCATGGATATCAGATTTAATTAATTTAAAAGGAAATGGAGATGCTAGTGGATATAATAACTTATTAAATGCAGTTACACCAGCAAGATTTAAAGCTGGTCAGGTTATATTATCAAGTGCATCACTACTAGGAGTTGCAACTGCCATGTATAGAAATGTTGATCAAGATAAAAAAGCACAATATAGATCAGTATTCTTTTCAGCTGGACTTGCAGTATTTTTAACAGGAGTTACTGAACCAATTGAATTTATGTTCATGTTTGTATCGCCAATTCTTTATGGGGCATATGCAGTTATAACAGGTATTGGATTTGCTTTAGCAGATATAATTAACTTAAGAATACAAGCTTTTGGATTTGTTGAACTTTTAACTCGTACACCTATGTTAGTTAGAGCTGGATTAACAATGGATTTAGTTAATTTCTTTGTATCAGCAATAATTTTCTTCCTATTAAATTATTTTATATTTAATTTCTTAATTAACAAATTCAAAATAGCAACGCCAGGACGTAGAGGAAATTATATTGAAATGGAAGAAGAAACACAAGCTTCATCAGCAGTTGCAGCTTCAAGTTCAAATAATTCAAATGCCTCAGATAAAGAGTTGCCAATAAAAATAATAAAATTATTAGGTGATACAGAAAATATAGTAGATGTTGATGCGTGTATGACACGTTTAAGAGTTACTGTTAAGAATAGGGACTTAGTTGCTGGAGTAGAAGAATGGAAAAAATGTGGAGCTCTTGGATTAATACTTAAAGATAATGGGGTTCAAGCAGTATATGGTCCTAAAGCAGATGTTTTAAAATCAGATATTCAAGATATATTAGGAGCATAGTAATATGAAATTATTAACTTTAAATTGTCATTCCTGGCAGGAAGAAAATCAAATTGATAAAATAAAATATTTAGCTGAAGTTATAAATCAGAAGGATTATGATGTTATAGCACTTCAGGAAGTTAGCCAATCAGTTATTGCAGAAAGTATAGATTCTAAATTAAAGAAAGATAACTTTGCTTTATTGTTAAAGGAAGAATTAGATAGATATAGTTTGAATAAATATAATTTTTATTGGGATTTTTCACATATAGGCTATGATGTGTATGAAGAAGGCTTAGCTATTTTCACTAAACATAAAATAATTGATTCTGAATCTTTCTTTGTTACTAGAAATAAGAATAGAAGCTATTGGAAAACGAGGAAAATAATCAGAATAAGGATATCCTATAATGATAGAGAATTGGATTTCTATTCATGCCATATTGGCTGGTGGAATGATGAGGAAGAACCTTTTAAAAATCAAATTGATAATATAATGAAAAGAGTTGATGAAGCTACTACATTTATAATGGGAGATTTTAACAATAGTGCTTTTGTAAAAGGTGAGGGTTATGATTATTTAATTGAAAAAGGCTTGAAGGATTTGTACCTTTTATCTGAAACAAAAGATTCAGGTGTTACTGTAAAAGGTAAAATTGCAGGCTGGGATGATAATGAAGAAAAACTAAGATTGGATTTAATGTTTTGTAATAAAGAAATTAAAGTAATGACAATTAAAGTTATATTTAATGGTAAGAATAAAGCTATAATATCAGATCATTACGGTGTTGAGAGTGAGATTGATATAAATTTTTAATTATTAAGAAATGTATGTTTTAAAATTAGAAATAGTAAATTTTATAATAATAAAAATAAGTGCATTATTGAAGAATAATTCAATAATGTGTTTATTTTTGTTGTAGAGATTTCCAATATAATTTTATAAAGTGCACATATAAAATTATGAATTTGCTTTTAATTGTACACAAAATCGATAAAGTTACTAATATTTATTGACAAGAGATTTTATGTATGTATAATTAGTATTAACAAATTAAATATTTAAATAAGTTAATCTTATTAAGAGTGGTGGAGGGACTGGCCCTTTGAAACCCGGCAACCTGACAAAAATTTATATTAATTTTTTCGTGGTGCTAAATCCTGCAAGAGATATCTTGAAAAATGAGAGGGAATTAAGTTTTATTAAAACTTATATTAAGGCTATATAGTCACTTCTTATTTTAGAAGTGGCTTTTTTTAGTACTGTTAGTTTAGAGTAATAACTAAGCTAAGCATTAAGCAATAAACAAATTAAGGGAGGCAAGAAAAATGACTTTAAAAAAATCTTTTGAAACAATAGCAGTTAGTGGAGTATCAGGTGGAGATAAAACCACAGGAGCAATAAGTTATCCAATATATCAATCTGCTACCTTTAGACATAATGGATTAAATAATAGTACTGGATATGATTATTCAAGAGCTCAAAATCCAACTAGAGAAGAGGCAGAAAAAACCTTAGCCATTTTAGAAGGAGGAAAAGAAGCAATAGGATTTTCCTCTGGAGTTGCAGCAATTACTGCCTGTATACACTTATTTAAGTCTGGAGATCATATAATCTTATCTGATGATTTATATGGAGGGACATATAGATTATTTGAAGAGACTTATAAGGATTTCGGAATAAGCGTTACATTTGTTGATACAACAAATACTGAAAATATATTAAGTGCTATAGAAAATAATACGAAAGCTGTATTTATAGAAACGCCTTCTAATCCAATGATGAAGGTAACGGATATAAGAGCAGTAGCAGATATAAGTAAAAGTAAGGGATTATTGTTAATTGTAGATAATACTTTTTTGACACCTTATTATCAAAAACCATTAGAATTAGGTGCTGATTTAGTAATTCATAGTGGAACAAAGTTTATAGGTGGACATCATGATTTATTAGCAGGATTTATAGTAGGTAATGATGAGGAAATTCTACAAAAGCTAAGAAGAATTCACATGTCAACAGGGGCGACGTTATCACCTTTTGACTCATGGTTAGTTTTAAGAGGACTTAAGACACTACATATAAGACTAGATAGAGCACAAGAAAATTCAATAAAAGTAGCAAAGTACTTAGAAAGTAATCCCAATATAGAAAAAGTTTATTATGTAGGGTTGGAAGACTTTGAAGGATATGAATTAAATAAAAAGCAAGCAACGGGGTTTGGGTCAACATTATCTTTTAGAGTTAAAGAGAAAGAATTAGTGTCTAAGATTTTGAACAATGTTCAAGTTATAAGATTTGCAGAAAGCTTAGGTGGTGTAGAAACACTAATAACTTATCCAATAACTCAAACTCATTCGGAAATTCCAGAGGAGATTAAAACAAGATTAGGAGTAGATGAATATTTACTACGATTATCCGTTGGAATAGAAAATGTAGAAGATTTGATTAAAGATCTAGACAATGCAATTAACTCAGCTAAGAATTAATAGCTTTTAGGGTACCCTATGGTAGCTATGAGTTCAGAATTAAGGGAAAAAAGCTTGTCCCTTTTCGGAAGATATATTTTTATATGAGGTTTGCTTTTTTATAAATAATTCTATAAATCATAGATAGATAGATAGATAGATAGATAGAATAAAAAAATAAAAGAATAAAATTTAAGAATTTACGAAGTAAATTTATTAAAAATTATTAATTGTAAATTCTTAACTTTTAACTGAATAATGGGGGTTAATTATGAATTTTGGAACTAAATTAATACATGCAAGTGGAGACATTGATCCAGCAACAGGATCTGTAAGTACTCCAATATATCAAACATCAACATTTCATCAATTTGACATAGAGAACTTTGGAAAATATGATTATGCTCGATCTGGGAATCCAACTAGAGATGTTGTAGAGCAATTAATAGCTGAGCTTGAAGGTGGAGAACGTGGTTTTGCCTTTGCTTCAGGCATGGCAGCTATTTGTTCAGTATTATCAATATTTTCAGCAGGAGATCACGTTGTGATCTGTGGCGATGTTTATGGCGGCACATATAGAGCAACTACAAAGTTATTTTCAAGATTTAATATTGAATTTACTTTTGTAGATGCCTCAAATCTTGAAGAAATACAAAAAGCTTTTAAAGAAAACACAAAGGGGCTTTATTTAGAAACACCATCAAATCCATTATTAAAGGTAACTGATTTGAGAGCAGCCAGTAGAATAGCGAAAGAAAGAAATGCAATTACAATAGTAGATAATACTTTTATGTCACCATATCTTCAACGACCAATAGAATTAGGGATAGATATAGTTGTTCATAGTGCCACTAAATTTTTAGGTGGACATAGTGATGTTATAGCAGGTCTTGTTGTAACTAAAACAAAAGAACTTGGAGATAGAGTTTATCAAATTCAAAATACCTTTGGAGCTGTACTTGGGCCACAAGATTGCTGGTTATTAGTTAGAGGAATTAAAACTTTAAAGGTAAGATTAGATGCACTTCAAAAAAGTGCTCAGAAATTGGCGGAGTGGCTTGAATCAAGAGCTGAAGTAGAAAAGGTTTATTATCTTGGACTTGAATCTATGGAAGGAAGAGAATTGCATTTAGAGCAGGCTGATGGTGCAGGTGCTGTTTTATCCTTTAAGTTTAAGACTCTAGAAAGAACTACAACTTTCTTGAATAATGTTAAAAATGTAGCTGTAGCAGTAAGCTTAGGAAGTGTTGAAACTATAGTTTCATATCCAGCTAAAATGAGTCATGCCTCAATTCCAAAAGAAGAAAGAGAAGAACTTGGAATTACAGATACATTAATAAGAGTATCTGTTGGACTTGAAGATATAGAAGATTTAATAGAATCATTTAGAGAAGCAATGGAAAAATAAGTTTATTTCAGTTAAAAAAATTATATATGTTACAATTTAAATTTCTGTATTTATTGTTAACTGCCATATATTAATGTAAGTTTTATTTTTCAGAAAAATTAAGTTCAGAGACATATTTGCATGAAAGGATTGCTTATAACATATATTAGAATAGAAAACATAAAAATAAAGAACTACTAGAAAAATTAACTAGTAGTTCTTTATTTTTATGTTTTATTTAAGTTTCCTTAATATAGTTATAAGATTTGATATAGAGTCATCTAGTATTATTATATCGTCATCAGAAAGTGTCGATATTTTTTCTTTAAAGGAATTACAAACCACAACACGAAAAGCATCTAATAAATCATATGCCTTTTTTGTTAATTCAATTCTAAGAATTCTCCTGTCATTAGGATCGTTATATCTCTTAACTAATCCATAATTAATTAAGTTATCTATAATTGGTGTCATATTGGGTTTTGATATACCTAAATTATCTGCTATTTGTGAAATCGGAGATGAATTATAGTGTATAAGATAAAAAATAACTCGTATATGTGATGGCGGAATTGATAAATCTGAGCAGCATTCATCTTGACTATTTTTTGCTATTTCTAAAGCCTTTGGAATATCGGGCATTTTAACCATATTATTTTGAATAATCCATAAAAACTCTACTAAGGATTCAGAGACTTTTAATAAATTATCTTTATCCATGTTTAAACAATCCTTCCTAAGATAATATATGAGTAATTATAAACTATTAACAAATTGAAAACAATAGAAAAAGTTATTGACTAAGAATAGTTATAAAAATATAATCATATATAAATAGAATATAATAGCATAGTAACCAAAAAAATAAATGAAATATAAGTTAGAATTAAGTTTTAGTTAAGAAAAAAGTAATGAATTTCAGTTAATATTAGAATAAGAAAATTTTAAGAAAAAAGGACATTGTTAGAAATAAGTTATAATGCTGTTATGTAAATCAAAAGTCTGGAAGAAATTATTAAGAGATTTAATAAAAATATTTGAAAATTAGGAGGAAAACATGAAAAAATACTTAGCATTATTTTTAGTAGTTAGTTCGTTAGGACTAGTTGGATGTGGAAAAGCTCCAGTAGAAAAAGAAAAGCCAATAGCGGTATCAGTACAAGCTGCTAAGGGGAATGGAATCGAAAATACAAATACTTTTACAGGAACTACAAAAGTTAAAGAGGAAACCTCTGTGACAGTTGAAATGGGAGGCGTAATTCAAGAAATATATGTAAACTTAGGACAAGAAATAAAAAAAGGAGATAAGCTTTTAACGATTAAAGGGGATGATACACAAAATAGTGTAAAACAAGCTGCAGCTGCTCTAGAGCTTGCAAAGGCCAATTATACAAATTCAACAGATGCAAATGTAGAGAGCCAATTGAATTCAATAAATAATTCAATAAAAATAGCACAAATGAATTATGATGAAGCAAAGAGGACTAATGATATTAACGCTCAATTGTATGAAGTCGGTGCAATAAGTCAAGATACATATAAAAAATCGCAACTTTCTTTTGATCAAGCCAAACAGAACTTAGATAATGCACAAAAGTCTTATGATACTTCAAATAATAAAAGTATTCCAGAAGCAAAAGAAATTGCAGAAAAGCAGCTTAATCAAGCACAAGCGGCATATGATACAGCAGCTAGTAATTTAAACAAACTTATATTAATTGCACCAACAGATGGAATTATTACAACTAAAAATTTTAATGTAAATGAAATGGCTAGTCAACAAAAGCCAGCGTTTATAATTTCAAGTCCTAATACGCTTCAAGTTGATTTAAATGTAACTCAAGCTGATTTAGGTAAATTTATATTAGGAAAAGAAGTGGAAGTTACAATTAATGATAAAAATGTTAAAGGAACAGTTAAATATGTACCAGAAGTAGTTACAGGAAGTACATCTTTATATGATGTTCAAATAATAGTGGACAATTCAGCAAATGATCTAAAGGCTGGAATGTCGGCAGAAGTAAGTGTAAGTATAGAAAAACAAGATACAGCAATTACAATTCCTAAAAAAGCAATATTTGAAGAAGAGGGAAAAAGTTATGTATATGTAACTGATTCAGATAATAAAGCAGTGAAAACAGAAGTTACAACAGGAATAAAGACGGATACTACAGTGGAAATAAAAAGTGGAGTAAGTCAAAATGATACGGTAGTTATTGGAGGATTAAACTTAATTTCCGATGGAACGAGCCTATTTCCTGTAGTAAAGGAGGACTAACATTATGAATTTAATTAAAACCTCAATTAAGCGTCCTCTTACTATAATTATGGCTTTCTTGGTAGTAATAATGTTTGGATATATAGGATACGTAAAAATGCCAGCAGATTTAATGCCTAAGATGGAAATACCAGTTGTAAGTATTCAAACAGTATGGCAGGGGGCAGGACCAACAGATATTGATGAACAAATAAGTGAGAAGATAGAAGAAAAAGTTTCGGGTGTATCTAAGGTAAAACAAACACAAGCTATTTCTCAAGAAAGTGTTTCTGTTGTTGTTGTTCAATTTGAATATGGAACAAACATTAACGACATAATTGATGATGTTAAATCAAAGGTAGATGAAGTACAACATTCTTTGCCTGATGAGGCAGAAAAATCAACAGTTTTAAAATTGGATATAAATTCTGGCTCTATAGGAAGTCTAGTAATTACAGGTGGTAAAGCGCCTGAAGACTTAATGAAATATGCAGAAGATGTAGTGCAAAATAGAGTTAAAGCAGCAGATGGAGTTACACAAGCAGATATTAAGGGTGGTGAAAAATCACAAGTTAATATAACAGCAGATCCAGCTGTACTTTCAAGTTATGGAGTTAGTTTATCAACAATCAAAAATACTCTAGCTGGTAGTAATAAGACTTTTCCTTATGGAACAATTACTCAAGGAGAAGATAAAATTACACTAAGAGGAATGGATGAATTAAAGTCATTAGAGGATATAAAGCAAATACAAATTTCTACTAACAAAGGACAATCTGTTAGATTAGATCAAGTTTGTAATGTTGAATATGGTAAAGCTGATAAGAAGGATATCTATAGATATAATGGTACTGAAAGTTTAGTAATAGATGTTAATAAACAACAGGATGCAAATACTATAAAGGTTATGGAAGAAGTAAAAAAAGCTGCAGCTGAGTTAAATAAGCAAAATCCACAATATAATATTACTATAGCTAACGACTCAAGTGATTATATTCAAACTTCTATTAAAAATGTAATGTCTGAAATATTTGTAAGTTCTCTTATTGCATTTTTGGTTATTTTAGTATTTTTAAAGACTGTAAGGGCTTCTGCGGTTGTAGCATTAGGAATTCCAACATCTATAGTAGGAACTTTAGCAGTGCTTTATTTTACAGGGGAAACACTAAACATTGTTACGCTAAGTTCCTTAGTTATATCGGTTGGTCTTGTTGTAGATAATTCTATTGTTGTTATAGAAAATATATTTAAGTATAGGAAAAATAAAGAGTTATCTAATGAAGAGGCAGCACTGCAAGGAACTAAAACAGTAACAAGCGCAATTACTGGGTCTACATTAACAATTATTTGTGTATTTTTACCTATAATGTTTACTGATGGACTTACAAAGATAATGTTTGGAGCTTTGGCTAAAACATTAATTTCAGCTTTGACAATATCTTTAATAGTAGCAGTAACTTTAGTGCCAAGTGTTTTCAATAAGTTAAGTGGTGGTAAAAATTCTGCTAAACTTGAAGAAAAGCCTTCGCCTATATTTGATAAGATAAGTGAATTTTATAAAAAGTTAATAGATAAATCGTTAAAACATAAAAAATTAGTTGTAATATTAAGTACAGCATTATTTATAGTTTCACTAGCTGGGGTACCATTTATTGGCATGGATTTTATGCCAGCGTCAGATAAAGGAAAATTAAGTATAGCTATAACTTTACCACAAGGTTTAGATTTAAAGCCAAGTGATTATTATGTTTCTATGGCAGAAGAAAAAATTTCTGATATTCCAGAAATTAAAACAGTAATAACATCTTTAATTACTTCAGGAAATTCAACTAAAAGCACTAATACCGCTAATATAAATGTAGAATTAGTTGAAAAAAAAGAAAGAAAAAAATCTACAGCACAAGTAGAAAAAGAAATAATTGAAAGAATGAGCACCGTTCCAGATTGTAAGATTAAGGTTTCTTTAGACAGTGGAATGATGGGTGGAGGATCAAGTGGTGCAGATTTTTCACTTACTGTAAAAGGTGAAGATTTAGATACTTTAGATATATTAGCAAAACAAATAGAAGAAAAATTAGCAGGTGTAAATGGTCTTAGAAATATTGAAACATCAATTGCAGATACGTCTCAAGAGGCTCAATTTACAATAGATAAACAAAAAGCAAATCAATATGGAATTAACGCTAGCTCAATTGGTTCTCTATTAAATACTGCAATAGGAGGAAGTTCAGTAACGAAGGCTAAGATAAATGACTACGATGTAGATGTTAATTTGAAATTTAAAGATAGCAGCATTAATAGTATTGAAGATATAAAGCAGATAAAAGTAATCTCTAAGACTGGTGAAGAAGTTCCACTGGGAAATATAGCAAACATAGAGATGAAAGAAGGCTTAAAGAAAATCTCAAGATCAGATAGAGATTATTCTATAAGTGTTAGTGCTACACTTAGTGGAGTTGACGCAGGAACAGCCTCTAAACTAGCAATGGCTGAAATAAATAAATTAGATATTCCAAAAGATTACGAAGTATCTTTTGGTGGAAATACACAAAGTATGAATGAATCTATGAGCGGTCTTGTTTTTGCAATGGCAATTGCTATAATATTAGTTTATATGGTAATGGTAGCTCAATTTGAATCCTTTAGTAAACCAGTTATTATCATGACTTGTATTCCATATGCTTTCGTGGGAGTAATTGTTGCATTACTAATAACTAGAATAAGTCTTAGTATAGTTGGAATGCTGGGAGTGGTTTTACTTATGGGTATAGTTGTTAATCATGGTATAGTTATGATTGACTATATTGAACAGTTAAGACATTCTATGAAGGCCCCAATAGAAGAAATTGTTGCAAAAGGAGCAGCAGTAAGATTAAGACCAGTTTTAATGACAGTTTTAACAGCATCCCTAGGTATGGTGCCAACAGCCTTAGCATTAGAAGAAGGCGGAGAAATGATGCAGCCTTTAGCTGTAGTAATTATAGGTGGTCTTACGGTATCAACCTTAGTTACTTTAGTATTAATTCCAGTTATTTATGTAATTTTTGATAATTTGGAAAAGAAATTTGGAAAGAAAATTCATAATATTACAGGGAAAATATCAGGAAAGTATGGGCAGTTTAAAAAAGAAAAAATAAGTCCTAAATTCGATGAGGTTTTAGGTAATAATGTAGAACCTAAAACAATTGATATGGAGAAAGAACAAGATTCCTTAAAATAAGTTTAAATAAACCTTAAATTAAAGAGAACTATTCCAAAATATGACTAATGTGAGGTATAATTATGTTAGCAAAATTTAAATTGAATAGTTTTCTTTAACAAAATGAAATGCAAAGTGAAAGCAATAATAAATAATGAATAAGGCGTACTGAAAAATAACAAAGTAAAAGTTAATTTATTTAGTAATGTCTAAGATAAAATTTAATGAAGAGGAGAATAAACATGAGAAAGAACATAAATAAGTTAATTGCATTTGCAATTGGGATAAGTGTTATAAGTGGAGGTGCTATGCCAGCATTTGCAGCGGATACAACAATTTCTAGTACAAGCACTTCTGCTGCAGCTAATACTGATAATTCTATATATGTACAAAATCAAGTTAAACAAAATCCAGTACTTACTTTAAAAGAGGCTGTAAATTCAGCAATTAACAACAGTGAGAAGTTAGCGTTGCAAGCTAAACAAATAAAGTTATACGAAGATAAAATGGATATTCAAGAAGAATTAGATGACGTTAATGATAATGATGAAGATTTTCCTTATGATAAACTTGAATTGCTTTTAAATCAGTCAAAAGAGCAAAAAGAATATATGAAGGATCAAATAGAACAAGATATAACTAACAAGTACAATACTTTGATAGATAAAGAAAAGGCATTAAATAAATTAAAAAAGCAAATACAAATTAAAACTAAGCAAATTAATGATACTGGACTTAAGAAAAACTTAGGGCTTGTAACTTCAATAGATGTGAAAAATGCAGAAATTGAACTTGAAAAATTGAAAAATACTGAAAAGGCTAAAGAAGATCAATTAAAAAATAGTCAAGATTATTTTGAAGTATTAACTGGCAAAGATTTAAGTAAATATTCCTTAGATGAAAGTCAAGAGTTTGAAGCATTTAGAATAACTGGTTCAGTAGATCAGTACTTTGATGGAGTTATAGATAAATATAAAAAATATGACAAAAAGCTTCTTGAACTTACTAAAGACAATTTAAAAGATATTAAGGATACAGCAGGCGATAAACCAGATACTAGTGATGCTCCTAATAAAAATAGTTCTGCTTATTATGATACAGATCCAGATACTGGTGAAAAAGAGTTCAATTCAGACAAATATGATAAGGCGGTATTAGCTTATAAAAACCAATGGAATACTTATGGAGGATATCTAGAACAAAAATTTGCATATAGTACTAGTGTATATACATTAAATGAAACTACTAAGGGGCTTAAAAATGGATTAAAAGAAAGTTATGCAAGCTTACTTGATATGGAAAATAGCATTAAAGTAATGAAATCTACCATGGAAGTAAAGAATAAAGAACTTGCTAATTCTAAGCTAAAATATGACCTAGGATTAATAACAAAAACTGATTATAATAGTTTAATTTTAGATAATGATGATTTAGAAACTAATCTAAGAACTGCTATTAATAATTACAATACATTAAAAGAGCAAATCCAAAAACCTTGGATATCTGCTTCTGGAGCTGGTTCAGCAGGTGGTGCAAGCTAGAGATAATAGTGTTTTAAAGATTATTTAATTGAAATATAAAAAAATGTACTGGTATGGGGTTTACAATTTTATTATTGGCTCCATACCTTATATATTTTATGAGAAAAATTATACAATTAATGCACTGAAAATAGAGAAGAAGTATATATATATTTATATAATAATCTTTAATGTTTTAGTTGTTATAGTATTTAAGCAAATGAATTGTATATTATAATATGTTTACAATTAAGCAACCCAATATTTGGACAATTAAAAACTATTAACTATTTTATAGACAAAATTATTTTATATGATAAAATAATATCCAAGGGTATGAAATACAAGGCTAAAGGAGTGATAGTATAAAAAAGAATTTTTAACGTAAAACAAAGCGCCAGAACTTAGGTGATATTAAGAAAGAAATGAATTTATAGTGAGATAAGCTTCATAACGAAAAAAGATTTAGCAAGAATAAGCTTCAAATATTAGAAGTGATCTAACAATATCTTTTTAAAGGAAACTGGACTCACATTCGTTTGTTGAGTCAAATCACAGATTTAGATTCTCACTTGCTCGATTATACTGAGTAAGTTCGAATACCCAAATCATAGATTTGGATTCTCACTTGCTCGATTACACTGAGTAAGTTCGAATACCCAAATCATAGATTTGGATTCTCACTTAAGTTGACGAGGTTGGGGAGTTATCGAAACTTCGGCGGGTGCCCCACGGTAAGGTTATTTGAAATATTATTTTGTTTCAGAGACCGCAGCACTACCGTTAACAACTGGCAAAACTTTAAAGTAATTTAAAGTACAAATCCAGTTTGGTGTTAAAACCTTCAAAAGTTTAAGGCTTTTTAGGGTACTAGGATAATTATGCCCTTTTTTAGTGGTTTCTTAATTTGTAAATAGTTCATACTATAGGTATGCACAGAAAACTTTTATATTGCTAGTACAAAGGCTTTAAACTTAGATAAATTAAATATTAAAATGCTTACTCAAAATATAAGGGTAAGGTTAAAGAAAAGGAAGGAAGAATCAATATGTGCGGAATAGTTGGATATTTAGGAAGTGGAAGAGCAACATCATTTTTAATTAATGGTTTATCAAAGTTAGAGTATAGAGGATATGACTCGGCTGGAGTTGCTGTTCTTAATAAAGGAAATATTGAAGTAAGAAAGTTTAAAGGACGTTTAGCTAATTTAGCTGATAATATAAAGGAAAATCCTGTGGAAGGAAATATGGGAATAGGTCATACAAGATGGGCAACTCATGGAGCACCATCAGATGTAAACTCTCATCCACATTTAAACAGTAAGGAAACAATTGCTGTAGTCCAAAATGGTATTATTGAGAACTATTTAACTTTAAGAACATGGCTTAAAGGGGAAGGGTATACTTTCAAATCAGAAACTGATACAGAAGTAATACCAAACTTAATCGACTATTACTATGAGGGAGATTTATTTGAAGCAGTTAGAAAGGCTCTTAAGAAGCTTGAAGGAAGTTATGCTTTAGGTGTTGTTTCTAAAGATGAACCAGACAAGCTTATCGCTGTAAGAAAAGAATGTCCATTAATAGTAGGCTTAGGAGAAAATGAAACCTTTATAGCATCTGATATTCCAGCTGTATTAAGCTATACTAGAGATGTATATCTTTTAGAAGATCATGAAATAGCCGTTCTTACAAAAGATGGAGTTAAGCTTTTTGACCAAGATGGCCAAGAAATTAAAAAAGAAATATATCATGTAACCTGGAGTGAAGATGCAGCAGAAAAAGGCGGCTTTGAAGATTTCATGTTAAAAGAAATTCATGAACAACCAAGAGCTATAAGAGATACTATGGCTGGAAGAATTTCTATGGAAAATGAAATATTATTAAATGAGTTAAAGATTACTAAAGAAGATTTACAAAATACTGATAGAGTATTTATAGTAGCTTGTGGTACTGCATATCATGCTGGACTTGTAGGTAAGAATTTAATAGAATCACTTGCGAGAATACCTGTTGAAGTAGATATTGCATCAGAATTTAGATATAGAAATCCATTAGTTACAGAAAAATCTTTAGTTATTGTAATAAGTCAATCAGGAGAAACAGCAGATACACTTGCAGCACTTAGAAACTCTAAGAATATAGGAGCTACAATCGTTGCATTAACAAATGTAGTAGGAAGTTCAGTTTCAAGAGAAGCAGACCACGTATTATATACTCTAGCAGGTCCAGAAATTTCTGTTGCGTCAACTAAAGCTTATACAACTCAAATAATTGGAATGTATATGATAGCAATGACATTTGCAAAAATTTTAGGTAAGCTAAAGAGTGATAGATTAGATAAATTAAAAGAAGAGTTATTAAACTTACCAGAAAAAGTAGAATTAATTTTAGAAGATAAGGAAATAATAAAGAAGATAGCTGAAGATGTAGCCGAAGAAAAGGATATGTACTATTTAGGTAGAGGATTAGATTATGCATTAGCATTAGAAGGATCACTTAAGCTTAAAGAAATATCATATATCCATTCAGATGCATATGCTGGTGGAGAATTAAAGCATGGCCCTATAGCATTAATTGAAGATGGAACAAAGGTTGTAACTTTATTAACTCAAGAAGCTTTAAAAGAAAAAATGGTAAGTAATATAGTTGAAATTAAAGCTAGAGGGGCAAAGGTTATTGGAGTTTGCTACGAAGGAACAAAAGGATTAGAAGAAGTTCTAGATCAAGTTATCTATATTCCAAGAACTATAGATATATTTGCACCAGTGCTTGGAGTTGCAGTACTTCAATTATTCTCATATTATGTTGCGAAGGCTAAGGGGTGCGACATTGATAAACCTAGAAACTTGGCTAAGTCAGTTACTGTAGAATAAAATAAAAAAGGACAGGCTTAGATGTTGTAGATTTAGAACAAAGTTGTATCGTTTAGAATAAAGTCGTATCATTTTGAATAAAGTTATATCGTTTATAATAAAGTCGTATCAAAAATAATTAATTGGTAATACTAAAGATAAGTGTTTAGTATTACCAATTAAACTAAAAACAAAAAATAAATTCATAAAAGGCTAGACGTTTTAAGTAAATTTAAATGTCTAGTCTTTTGTTATTTTGAGGTGAAAATTATGGCTAAAAGGGAAAGAAAAAAAGAGATTGAGAAAATGCTTAAGGAAGGCAGTGGAAATGGAATCGGAAAAGACTATATTCCGTGGATAAGAATACAAGATGTAGCGTCAACAGGAAGAGTTACAAGAGTAAAAGGAATTAAAACAGGTAGGCAGCATGAACTATTATCTGATATGGAAAGAAACTATTTTTATTTACTGGAATTTTCAAATGAGGTGGTTGATATAAGAGAACAATATCCACTACTTCCATTAGAAGATACATTAGCTATAGCAATGGAGCTTGGAATAACTCATCCTAAAGATCCAAAAACTAATGAACCAATTGTTATGACTACTGACTTTTTAGTAACTGTAGAGAATAATGGAGAATACCTTGAAGTAGCAAGAACGATAAAAACCAAAGATGATCTTTTAAATAAAAGGATAATGGAAAAGTTTGAAATAGAGAGAATGTATTGGAGAAAAAAAGAAATAGATTGGGGAATAGTAACGGAGAATGAAATTGATAGGATTATAGCTCATAACATAAGTTTTATACAAGGATATAAAGATATATCAGCAATAGATTGTTTTGAAGCAATTGATGATCAAGAGCTGAAGGATTTTATATATGAATTTATGAAACGAATTGTTGATGATAAAAGAAGTGTAAGGAAAATATGTTCTGAATTCGATAGCGATATGGAATTAGAGAAAGGTAGTGGATTAAGTATATTTAAATATTTAGTTATAAATAAAATTATTAAAATAGATATTACACAGGGAATTGATGTTAATAAGCATATTCCTATTATTAGCATAGAGAAAGAAGAAATTAAGAAGGTGGAAGCTATATGATTGAGATTAATTCTGTATTTAAATATGTTGATAGTACTCATGAAGAACGAATTAGAGTCATTGATATAATAGATAAGTTTATTTATATAGTAAAGGATATATTATATGAACCAAAAAGAGATAAAGTACATAGAAAAGTTTTACAAATATCATTGCTATAAATGTAATTATAGTGAATTCGCTCCCGCGGACATCGTAGATGAGTTTGCTGATATGGATGAATATTGCGATGGAGAATACAGTTCAGAACAAGAATGTAAAAGGAAGGGAATGCCAGTAATGGAGTGCCCTAATTGTAATGCGGATTTTTATTATTCAGGAGAAACGAAAAGAGAAGAAGGCTCATATTGGATTGATGAAGATGAACCTTCTCCGTTTTAAAATTCACAAAACTCATAGTCCCCGCTAGGGGATTTTTTATATTTTCATTTTGCAAAAAGTCAATGCTTTATCGTAAAGCGTATGTTTTTAAGCGTAAAAGGGATATTTTGAGAAAATAGAGTATATTTGTCTTTAATGAATGATTTTGTGCGTTTTAAGGAAAAAGTATGTATTTAATTTAAGTATTATGAGAGTATGTATGTTGTAACAATCTGCAGAGTTACTGATTATTATATAAATTAATTTATATAACAACAAAAAATCAAACGATTAGGTAAATATAACAAAAGTGTAAGACGGTTTTGAAAAATATTTATCTAAAATGGAGGGGATATTAAAATGAGAAAAATATCAAAAATGGTTGCAATTGCAGCATTCGGAATTATACTTGCATCAAATGCAGCTTATGCTGCATCAACAGATTATAGTTTCCAACTTCCTTCAAGAGGAAGCAAAACTACTAACGATGTATATAAACAAACAAGGGGTAGAGTAGCAACCAACAATGCAACATATGTTGGATGGGCAGGGACTGAAATAAATTGTTGGACTTGTTCAACAGATAATGATGAATTATCGGCTAAATCATCATATTCAAAAACTGGAACTGTTAATATGTATATGGATCAATCTTCAGCAAATGATTATATAGGTAATCCAGTTAATATGAAAATAAAAACATCAACTACAACAATGCATGCATGCGATGTAAGAGGTAGCTTTGATCCCAATTAGTATTTAATTAATAAGAACTACTTTAAAAGTAGTTCTTATTAATTAAGTTTAGGAGGTTTAATAATGAGTAGTTATTTTAAAAGTGAATTAAAAAGAGTAGTAATTTCTAAAAATACTTTAATAGCATTAATTCTTACAATAGTATTATACTTCATTGGATATTATGAGTTTACAAATTTTAAAGGATTTAATGTAAAAGGATTTAAAGAAATATATGATTCTATAGATGTTTTTATAGTAATAAGAAAATCGTACTTATCTTTACTTATACCATTAATTGCTTCAATGATTTTTTCTGATTCCTATCTATTAGATTTAGAAACAGGATATTTAAATTTTATTTATTTAAGGTTATCTAGGAAAAAATATATATTAATAAAAATACTTGTAAATGCTATAGTAAGTGGACTTGTTATAGCAGTTTCATCAATTTTTGTATTTATTATTTTATATTTAATATTTGGAATAAATAATAATAGCTTATTTAATGAAGTGACAGGGACTTTCAGTTTAATTTATCAAGAAAATAAATTTATTTATTTTTTGATTTTAATAATGATATCATTTATTTTTAATGTGATATTTGCAACTTTATCTTTAGGATTAAGTCCATATTTAAAAAATAGATATCTAACAGTTATATCATCATTTGCTTATTATGTGATTTCTGCAACTATATTTATATCATTGAAATTATTTGAATTAAATGCTGCATTATTGTTTACATTAAATTATTTATCTGCAGAAATGCTTATCATATATCAAATTTTATTATTCCTAATAGGGGTAATTTTATTCTATTTTGGAGTGTTATATAAAAATGAAAAAAATGCTTAACTATCTAGCCATCAAAATTAATTTCAATAAAATCAGATTAATAATTATAGTAGCTTGTGTTTATCAATTTTTCATATATTTAGATATGCTTTTTGGGGGATATAGATTTAATTTTTATGACATTATTATAGAACAATTTGGGTATTTAAATTTGTTTTATTTTATAAGCTTCTGTTTCTTGTTAATTCTTTATAACCTATGTAATAATAATACTTTTAATGAGTATGTATGTGTAAGATTAAACTCTAAATATAAGGTATATAATATGAATATAGTTGCAATATTATTAATGAGTATATTTTCAACTATATTTTTTGATGTTATTGCAGTTCTAGAATGTATAGGAAGGATAAGTTTTAATAATAAATGGAGCGAATATTTTTATAGTAATATGACTGGAAATCTAAATTTGTTTTTTTCAGAAGAAAATACACAATTAATAACTACTAAATTAACACCTTTAAATTATGTGTTATTTACAAATAATTTAGTAACATTGTATTTACTATTTATTGGAGCATTATTTTTTGTAATAAATTTATGTATAAGGAAAAGGGCAATTTCGTTCATTATTAGTATAATAATTTTAGCCATAAATTTATTTGTTGGATCTAGTAATAGTATTATTGGAAAACTTTCTTTTACACAAAATATTTTTTTTATAACTTCTTCTTATCAAGATTTTCAAAGTAATAACTATATTTTATATAAACATCTATATTGGACTATATTAAATTTAGTAATATATTTAATAGGTTTAGCTTTAATGAGAAAATATGATTATGAGTTTGAGGAATTAATATGAATGAATTTTTTAGAAGATTAATCAGTAATTTAAAATTTACATTCTTTTTAAAAAGAATTTATTTAGTAGTAGGTATATTTATACTAATTTTTTTGTTGAAATTAGATTATATGTTTAACTGTATAAATTCTCAGGAATACATAAATGCTATGTTTTTTAGCCCTAACACGTTAACGGATAATGTATTGGAAGTATTAATTTGGAGTATATATCAATTTTATTTAATATATATTATAGGGGACTATATATATAAAGAATTTAAAATGAGGAATATATATATATTATGTAGAATTGGAAGTAAAAGAAATTATATTGTATATTTGTATTTAAATATACTTTTAATATGTTTACTTTACTATTTAATGGGAATAAGCATATTTTTTATACTTACAGTGATATTGAATAAACAGACTTTTGTTCCCAATTTATTTAGTACTTTAGATATATTGTTTACATTGGTAATATCAGGATGCTTTCTTTCGACAATATATTTAATCATTTTTTCAAGCATAAAGAATCATATCATGAGCTTTATTTTTACAATAGTTTATGTATATTTAGGAGTTATAATTAAAGATAATTATAATATTAATTTATTTATTTCTTTAAATTTAGATTTCTTTTGGCGTATTTTTTTATACACAATACTTATAGTAAATTTAATAATAATTAGTAAATTTATTATTAAAGAAGATATGACAAATTATCTATCATAATATAGGTGGTAAAAATAAAATTATTCAAGGCTGAAATTAATAATTATATTAAGCATATAACAAATGCTGTGAAAATACTAAAGATATATGATGTGATATAAAGATATCTTACTTAAGTGTCTTGAAGTATTTAATAATTAGAAAATAAACAAATCAGATTAATAAAACTCCTATTTAAATAATGAACAAGCTATTATTAAAATATAAAAGCTTTATTGTAGCATATGTATTATTAAATTAAATAATTTTAGTAAGGAGAGTTCTTATGAATAATGAAATTATAGTGGAAATTAAAAATTTATCAAAGACCATAAAAAATACTACAATATTAAATAATATATCTGTTACTTTTGAAAAGGGTAAAATTTATGGCATAATTGGGAAAAACGGATCTGGTAAATCTATGCTTTTTAAAGCCATATGCGGGTTGATTAATTTAAGTGAGGGAGAAATTAAGGTATTTGATGAAACTATAAAAGATGGGAAATTTCCTAAGGAGACGGGTATAATAATAGAACATCCAGGTTTCTTACCTCAATATTCTGGATTTAAAAATTTAAAATTTTTAGCTAATATAAAAAATATAATTTCCGACGAAGAGATAAGAAATATGATTTCATTAGTTGGTTTAAATCCTGATGATGCGAGACCAGTCAAGAAGTATTCATTAGGAATGAAACAAAGATTGGGAATAGCTCAAGCAATAATGGAAGAGCCTAAATTATTGATATTAGATGAGCCGATGAATGCACTGGATTCTGAAGGCGTTAATTTAATAAGAGAGATTTTATTAAAACTAAAAGATAAATCCGTAACAATACTATTGACTAGCCATAATAAGGAAGATATTGATATATTGTGTGATTCCATATATACTATGGATAATGGAATTTTAAAAGAATGGATTTGTTAGATATGCATTTGAATTGACAACTTTATGTTCGCATATCATGGTAATAAATAAGTTCATATCATAAATAAAGATGATATGAACTTGTTTATTTTTATAAATTTAGCCAGCTTATACTATTTAACTAATTGTGTTAAATATTTTTTGAATTCAATATAAAATATAAAAAAATAACAAAAAAAGTTGTGTTTGGTAGAAGTCAAAAAAGAAACGCTTAATCTATAGTAAAGCATGCAATTGGCGTAATCCAATTTGTAATTTTGATTACGCCAATTGCATGCTTTATAGTGTTTGTTTTATATCCAATAAAATAAATTATAGACTTAATAAATATAAAGAAGAATAAGGATTTGTTTGAAGGTAAGCGTAAAAGAATTAACGGGTAGATAAATGTAAACCTCTATTGCTAAAATTAACATAGATTTTAACAATGGAGGTTTACTTATATGAATAATACTGAAAATATAAATTGGAGAGAAATTGTTGCTACTTTTTCTTCTTACGAAGGAACGTTAGGAAATTTCTGCAATGCAAATCACATTACTAAAAGTCAATTCCATTACTATAAAAAGAAATTTAAGGATAAAGATAATAATTTACAGTTTCATGCCATTTTCATGCGAGAAGAAAGAGTAAGGACTGAAATGACTGTAGTTCCGGCCAATAGATCTAACATAATAATTGAAATAGGAGCAGCTAAAATATATGTACCGGCTAATGAAATAGCTGTTTTGAGTAATCTACTTAAGGATTTGATTACAAATGTTTAATGTTAATAAAGTTAGTACAGTTTATCTTGCATGTGCAATACCAGATTTGAGAAAAAGCATTGATGGACTAGTCGTGATTGTGCAAACGCAGCTAAAGCTGGATCCGTTTGAAAAAGCCTTGTTTGTTTTTTGTAATAGGCAAATGAATAGAATTAAGATACTTCACTTTGATGAAGGATTCTGGCTGTACTATTTTAGACTTGAAAATAGTACATTGAAATGGCCAATGACTCCTGACGAAGCTCTTAAAATCAACAAAGAAGAATTGAAATGGCTGCTTATGGGCTATGAAGTTAGAACTAAGTCTAAATTTAAGCCAATTGAAGTAAGAAACAGCTTT
>NZ_LZZM01000010.1 GCF_002006345.1 Clostridium puniceum | reverse complement strand
TTATTATAGCCTAAATTAATACTGTTTAATAGTTTTTTATATCTTAAAATTAATTTTTAATTTAGTACATAGAAAATGTAGCGTATATTTGTGTTAGAAAAATACTATATTTTTTATTTTTATATCAAATGTTTTTTGTATATCTAGTTAAATTTGATCATAATCTACTATACTTTCATTTCCGCTTACCATATCTTTAATTTTTATTTTCCCTTTCAGAACTTCCTCTTCTCCAACTAATATAACCTTTTGTATTTCTAATTTATTAGCATAATTTAATTTTTTCTTTAGCTTATCATCTTCCAAATAAAGCTCTACCTTCTTACCATTATTCTGTAATTGTTTATAAATCCCTACACAATACTCCAAGGTATTCCCAATTGATATAATCAGATACTCAACTAAATTCTCTATTTCATAATTATTAATAAAACCTATTTCTTTTAAAACAAAAAATAATCTGGTAAGTCCTATTGATGTTCCAACTCCAGGTAAAATATTATCAGTATAGTTTCTAGCTAAATTGTCATATCTTCCACCAGAGCAAATAGAACCATAGCTTTCATTGCCTTCTAAAAATGTTTCAAACACTGTTCCTGTATAATAATCTAATCCTCTTATAATTTTCAAATTTATCACATATTCATTTTCTTCTACCCCTAAAATTAACAACATCTTTCTTACTTGTTCAAGTTCTTCTATTCCAACATTTAATTTTTCACTTTTTAAATTTAATTGTTTTAATTTAGTTATTATTTCATCACTGCTTCCTTTACTATTCAAAATTTTATTTATAATACTACTCTTTTCATATCCAACTAATTTCTCAAGTTCTTTATTAAATTCTTCTTCACCTATTTTGTCATATTTATCAATTAAAATCATAGCTTCATTTTTTTCTAAAACTCCTATTTCCTCTAAAATTGATGATAATATTTTTCTATTGCTAATTTGAAATTTATAATTTTTTAATCTTATTGCTTTAAACCCTTTTGATACCATACTTATTACCAATGCATCATTATTTATGCTTAATTTATTATTTCCTATTATATCTAGATCACATTGATAAAATTCTCTATATCTTCCTCTTTGATTTCTTTCTCCTCTATATACTTTTCCTATTTGGTATCTTTTGAAAGGAAATGTTAATTCATTAAAATATTGAACTACAAACCTAGCAAATGGTACTGTCAAATCAAATCTTAAGGTTAAATTATTACTCCCCTTCTTAAAACTATAAACCTGCTTTTCTGTTTCCCCTGCTGTTTTTGCAAGCAATATCTCTGTTTTCTCTATTACTGGAGTATCCATTGATTTAAATCCATTTTCTTCATATACTCTAGTAATTTTTCTTAGCATATCATTAAATATTTTTTGTTCCTTTGGTAATAACTCCATAAACCCTGGTAATATATTTGGCTGTATTTTATTATTTTTCATAATTCTATTCTCCTTCAAATATTTGATTTAATATAAACTAATAATGTTTTTAACTTTCAAAATTATTTTATATGCAAAAAAACCATGCAGGCATGTATCCCACATGGTTTAACAAATTATTACTAGCATTTAATTCATCATCACCAGCAGATACAAGCCTACAATTTATAGACTTGCATCTGCTTTTAGACAGATCAAGTCTTACCGGTGATGATGTATGAAATTTATTTTTTTCATATTAAATGCTTTCATAATATTTCCTCCTAAAATTAATGTTATCATTATATAACATTAAATTCCTATTATCAATAGGAATTTAATGTTTTTTTCTTAAGCAATTATTCTTCAGTAATCACTTAACATATATTTAACTATTTTAATTATTCATTTCCTTAGCTGCAAATTCTTCAAAAGCCTTCAAGAAAATATCGATATGACTTTCTTCATGTTTTACACTTAAGAATATCGCTTCAAATTGTGATGGAGCTATATTTATTCCACTCTTTAACATATGTTCAAAATATCTATTAAATCTTTCCACATTACATGTCTTAACATCTTCATAAGTTCTAACTTCTTTTAAATCCGTAAAGAACATTGTCATCATTCCAGAAGCTCTATTCATAACTACTGGAAGCTTATATTTTTCTGAGATACCATTAACTCCTGCTTCAAGTTTTACTCCTATATTTTCGATATGATCATAATAAGTCAAATTATTTTTGAGCTTATTTAAAGTTGCAAGTCCTACGGCCATTACAATTGGATTTCCTGACATAGTTCCTGCTTGATAAACTCCACCCAGTGGTGATAAATTTTCCATTATTTCTTTTCTTCCACCATATGCTCCGCATGGAAGTCCGCCACCCATGATTTTAGCATAAGTAACTAAATCAGGTTTAACCTTAAATAAAGATTGCGCGCCCTTAAATGCCACTCTAAATCCACTCATCACTTCATCAAATATAAGTAATGCACCATATGAATCACAAAGCTCTCTTAAAATTTCCATAAAGTCATCTTCTGCTTTTATTACTCCCATATTTCCAGCTATAGGTTCAATAATTACTCCAGCAATTTCATTTCCATACTCTTCAAAAAGTTTTTTTATTTGTTCTTTATCATTATAGATACCAATTAAAGTATTTTCTATACTTTCATTCGGAACTCCGAGTGAACCTGGAATCCCTCCTGTCATTACACCAGAACCTGCTTCAATTAAAAATCCATCAAAGTGGCCATGATAACATCCTGCAAATTTAACTATTTTCTTTTTCTTAGTATATCCTCTTGCAAGTTTAACTGCACTCATAGTAGCTTCTGTACCTGAATTAACCATTCTTATCATTTCAATATTATCTAAATTACTGCACATAAATTTAGCCAAGTCTAATTCTAATTTTGTTGGTGCTCCAAAAGCTAAAGCCTTTGAACTTATTTCTTGAATAGCCACTACAACCTCTTCATCACAATGACCAAGAATTAATGGCCCCCAAGCTAATACAAAATCTATATATTCATTATCCTCTTCGTCTTTAATTATTACGCCTTTTCCAGACTTTATAATAGGAGGATTTAAATCCACCCCTCTAAAAGCTCTAACTGGACTATTAACGCCACCTGGCATATATTGTTGAGATTCTTTGAATATTTCAATGTTATTCACACTATTTCCTCCTTAGACTGCATAAAATTTATAAATATTTATTTTTATTGTTTTCTAATTTCATTGGTATTTTTTTGAATTTTAATTACTAATTATTTACATATAAATATATGCCTATTTTTTTCTTACATATTTATGCAAATAAATTGTCTTATATTTAAATAGTATCATATGTAAGTAGTTACATTTTTAAACATTTAACTATTTACATAGATACCTTTTTGCACTTTAATTTATTATATTTGTACTTTAATTTTATCTCTTTAAAAGCTTAGCAGCTTCTAATGCATGATAAGTAATAATAATATCAGCTCCTGCTCTCTTAATAGACGTTAATGTTTCCATCATTACTTTTTCTTCATCAATAAATCCAAGCTTTCCTGCTGCTTTAACCATAGCATACTCTCCACTTACATTATAAGCTACAAGGGGCATATTAAAATTTTCCTTGATATCTCTGATTATATCTAAATAAGAAAGAGCAGGCTTAACCATAATAAAATCTGCGCCTTCTTCTATATCCATTTGTGTTTCACGAATGGCTTCCATTCTATTTGCTGGATCCATTTGATAAGTTTTTCTATCTCCAAATTGTGGTGTTGAATTTGCTGCATCTCTAAATGGTCCATAAAATGCTGAACAATATTTTGCTGAATAGCTCATTATACTTATATTTTTAAATCCATTATTATCTAATGCATTTCTTATAGCTTCAATTCTGCCATCCATCATATCCGAAGGTGCAATTATATCTGCTCCAGCTTTTGCATGTGATACAGAAATTTTAGCTAAATATTCTAAAGTTTCATCATTATCAACATCCTCTCCATGAATTATCCCACAATGACCATGAGAAGTATATTCACACATACAAACATCTGTTATAACAAGTAACTCTTTATCTATCTTTTTTATTTCTCTTATAGCCTGTTGAACAATTCCATTATCATTGTAGCTTTCTGAACCACATTCATCTTTATGCTTTGGTATTCCAAAAAGCAACACTCCTGCAATGTTAGCTTCTTGAACTTCTTTAATAACTTCATGCAGTCTGTCTATAGAAAAATGATAATTCCCCTCTAAAGAAGAAATTTGATTTTTAATATTTTCTCCTTCAACAACAAAAATAGGATAAATAAAATCCTTTGAATTTAAAGTTGTTTCTCTAACCATATCACGAATGGCAGCACTTGTTCTAAGTCTTCTTCCTCTTTTAATCACAATAAACGCCTCCAATATTTTAGCTATATTCAAAAAATATTACTAAATTATATACAATTTAAATTTTTATTTCCTTAACTATTTTTAAAATCTGTTTCTTAATTACTATAAATTACTCTTGTATAAAGCTTCTATTTCTTTTAAAAATCCATCTTCTGAATGTTCTTTGCATACATATGCTTCTATTCCAAATTCCTCTAATGGTTCATTTGTTTTTGGCCCTATAGCTATAACTTGTTTCTTTTTAATTTCTTCTATACCTACCATATCCACCATATTTTTAACAGTTGATGGACTTGTAAAAAATACTATATCAACTTCATCAAAGGATTTCTTATTAACTACATTACCGCAAACTGTATCATATATATATACCTTATCTATTTCTACACCTGTCTTAGATAATTCTTCATATATATATTGTCTGCTTTTAGCTGAGCATGGTAAAAGCAATTTTTCATTTTCCTTTAAATGTGGCTTTAATATGCTTACCAAACCTTCTCCAACAAATTCTTTAGCTTTTGAAAAGACAATAATACCTCTTTTATTTAAAGATTCTGCAGTTGCACGACCAATAGTAGAAATTTTTGCCTTTATACTTCTTATATCATAAGCTTTTTTAATTAAATAATCAAAAAATGTTTCTACACTATTTACTGAAGTAAATACTATATGGTCATAGTCTTTGAATTTATTTATGTATTCATCTAAATTATTAGAAGTACTCTTTATTTCTATAGAATTGAAGCTTGTAACTTCTGCTCCTAATTTAACTAATTTATTTTTCAAATTCTCAGATTGTTTTCTAGACCTTGTAATGCAGATATTTTTACCAAATAAAGGCTTATTTTCATACCAGCTTAATTTTTCATTTAAGGTTACAACGTCTCCAACAACAATTATACATGGTGATTTTAAATTTGCCTCTTTTACTTTTTGCGAAATATTTTCTAAAGTTCCTATTACCTTTTTTTGTTTAGCTGAAGTTCCTCTCATTACAACTCCACATGGCACTGATGATAATTTGCCATTAGCTATAAGTTCTCTAACTATATTGTCTAAATTACTTAAACCCATCATAAAAACTAAAGTTCCTTCTTCAGCTGCTAAAGCTTTAAAATTAACATTTAAATCTTGTGCCGATTTACCTGTTATAACATGAAAACTTTGTGCCATGCCCCTATGGGTTATTGGAATTCCTGCATAATTTAAAACTGCAATAGGAGATGTTACTCCTGGAACTACTTCAAAGGATATATTTTCATTAACTAAAGCAAGTACCTCTTCTCCACCTCTTCCAAAAACATAAGGGTCTCCACCTTTAATTCTTCCGACTATATGTCCTTCTTTTGCAAGTTTAACTATAAGTTCATTAATTTCTTCTTGAGTTTTAGAATGAGCTCCTGGCTCTTTCCCACAATAATAAATCTTACAATTTTTATTTAAGTAATTTAATACATTATTTGAAACTAATCTATCATATAGTACTGCTGTACATTCTTTTAAAACTCTAACAGCCTTTAATGTTAATAACTCTTCGTCACCTGGACCTGTTCCTATTATATATACTTTACTCATACTATAATTTCTCCTATTCAATAGTTTAATATATTGGATGCAATTGATAATTAGACTTCTAATATTTTCTGTGCTAATTTTTGCCCTAATTCTATATGTTCATGTTTACTTCCTAAAATATCTTTTTTTACTATTCTGCCGTAAACATCATATATTCCAATCATATATAAATCATTTCCTTGAATTTCTGAATACGCTCCAATTAAGCTGTGACAGTCACCATTTAATCTTTTCATAAAACTTCTTTCAGCTTCTACTGTTAATTTTGCATTTGAATCTTCTAATTTTCTAAAAAATTCTTTAACATCACTTGTTTTTAAACACTCTATTCCAAGTGCACCTTGAGCAACTGCTGGTAAAAATTCTGTAGGTTTAAAATATTCTGTTATTAAATTTTCTTGATTTAATCTTTTTAAACCAGCAGCAGCTAATATAATTCCATCTAAATTTTGGCTTTTCATCTTTTCAAGCCTTGTTTGGACATTTCCTCTAATTGAAACTATTTCTAAATCATCTCTTAAGAGTTTAAGCTGACATCCACGTCTTATGCTACTAGTTCCTATAACTGCACCTTTTTTTAGTTCCTTAAAAGGTATATTATCCTTTGAAATAAGAATATCTCTTATATCTTCTCTTTCTGTTATAGCAGCAATTTCAAATTCATCATTTAATTCATAAGGAACATCCTTCATACTATGAACTGCGCCATCTGCTTTTTTTTCTAAAAGTGCTCGTTCTATATCTTTAACAAATAGTCCTTTTCCTCCAATCTTGGCTAAGGAAACATCTAATTTCCTATCACCTTCTGTAACTATAAGTAATTTGTCACTATCTATATTAAATTTATCTTTTAAACTTTTCATTATTATTTCAGTTTGTGTTTGTGCCAACATGCTCTTTCTTGTTGCTATAATTAAATTATTCATTAATTAATATTCCTCCGCGTCTTTTCATATAATCTTACAATTCAAGTAAATAATCTATAATTTCTTTTGGAAAATTACTTCTTAATACGCTTTCACTTTTACCCTCATCAAAGGATTTTTTAAAATCATCATTTCCAATCACTTTAAGGATTTCATTCTTATACTGTGGAAACACCTTTGCCCTATTTCTTATTTTTCCCATAAATTCAAGAAAATCATCATATTCCTCCAAAAGCATCTTTACTTTATTAGAAACTAAAACTGCTCCTTTAGGATTTCCAATCTTAGTATTTAATGCAAAACTTACGTTTTTAGTATTTCTTTGAATTGGAATTACTCCTATTCCAGCTTTAAAATTAGAAGAATCTATATATATCTTAAAATTTTCATCACAATATCTTATTATTTTATCTTTTAAAATATCATCATCAAATGCAATAATTATAAGATGTTTATCCTTTAAAAATTCATAACTAAATTCTTCATTTACAAGTTTAAGATTCTCTCTTGCATCTTCTGAAATTTCTACTATTTCATCACTAAATGTCTTTGATAATACTTCAACATAACATTTATTATTTACAAAGTATTTAGCTTTTATTGTTCCTGCCTTCCCCCCACCAATTATGCCAACTCTAAGTTTACTAGAAAATAATGAAATATACGAATATATTATTTTTTCACTTGAAATATCTTTTCTATTATCTTCACACATTCCTCACCGCATCCTTTTAAAGTTTCTTCTTTAATAACTTCAATGGCTCTATTTATGTAAAAATCTGATGTGCTTTTAATCAATTTATCAGCTAAATCAGTATCTTTTTCATTATTACTTTTATTTCTAAAAGTTTCAATTCTCTTATTGGAAATTTCGCTTCCTAAGATTTTTAAATTTTTAATCGCAGGAGCAATGTTCCTTAATTTAAGCCACTCTTCATATTCCTTCATATATTGGCTTATAATAAATTTATGTTCTTCCATCTTTTCTTTTCTGAGTATTTTATTGTTATCATTTATATAACTTATAGTATCAATATTATAGACCTCTGTTCTATCGAGCAATGCAACTTCTTTTTCTACATCTCTAGGAACAGATAAGTCATATATTATAAGTTTACTTCCCTTCTCGTTAATATCTAATTTTCTTACTACTGGATGAGGTGCTGATGTACAGCCTATAAGACATTCCACTTCATCTATATAATTATTTTTTTCTTCAAAACTAATTATTCTAACTCTTTCATCTCCTATTTCTTCTTTAATTTTACTATTCCTAACTACTAAATAAACAAGTTTAGCTCCATGGGAAAGCAAATATTTTAAAACAAGGTTGCCAATTTCTCCATATCCAAAAATCATAAATTTAGTACATCCATGATTAACAGCTTCATTTACCACAATTGAAGCTGAAGATACTGGTATTTCAAATAATTTAGCTTCTTTTCTAAACCTTTTTCCACAAGTTACTGCTTCTTGAAACAATCTATGTAATTCCAATGAAAGTGAACCTATATTTAAAGCTTTTTCATAGGCTTCTTTAACCTGACCTAAAATTTGATCTTCACCTAATATTTTTGAATGAAATCCACAACAAACTTCAAACAAATGTCTATAAACATCTTTATCTTTTGTTATAAAAATATATTGTTTATATTCGTAATCCCAATCGAAAATTACAAAAATCTTTTTTAATAATTCTTCCTTATTAAAAGAAGCATTAAAATAAATTTCTGTTCTATTACAAGTAGCTAAAATAACTACTTCCTGCATTTCTTTAAGTAATTCTTCTACATATTCTTTATATTTCTTAGGTTTTATTATAAATTTTTCCCTAACTTCAAGTGGAGTATTTTTTCTAATACCTATTAAGCCTATCACTAATTGCCACCTCACATGTTTTTGTACGCTCAAAATAAAACTTGACTCACATTTGTGTTTACTGAGTAGGTCCCAGTTACCAAATATAAAATCTCAAAGAGAAAGTTCTGCTGACCAAACACAAAATTAGGAGCATCACTTTTGGACTCTTACTTAAGTTTATCAGATAATATTTATTTATTACAAGTAAATATAAGAATTTAATACATATAATAATAAAAAAGCTTATTTAAATACTTTTAAATTTATTATATTTTAATTCTTTGACATATTTCTGACACAACTTAACTTTATAATAATATTATAAAGTAGTTAATTATTATTTACCCCTTATTAAATAGTAATATTAAAAAACGTTAAAACTAAGTATAAGATATGCGTTCTCATATCTTATACTTAGTTTTTCATTTGTAAAATGTTTTGAGTTGTTTTAATAAGTTTCTGGTTGTAGTTTGTATTCTTTTATAAGTATTTATATATGTGAATAGTCTTGCTTGCACTTCATGCTTTTTTAGATGCGGAATGTTCTTAATTGCGCTTCGCGCTTTTTTTAGATGTGGAATGTTCTTAATTGCGCTTCGCGCTTTTTTTAGATGTGTGTATTTTTTTCAATTATCTGGTTATACTCTTAAAAGCAATATTAATTATAAGAGGTGAAATAAAATTATGCGAATACCAAAACATATAGGTATTATTCCTGATGGCAATAGACGTTGGGCTTTAGCTAATGAATTAACCAAAGACAAAGGATATGATCATGGAATAAATCCAGGTCTTGAAGTTTTTAAATTATGCCAAAAAGAAAATATTCAAGAAGTAACCTTTTATGGATTTACAATAGATAATACTAAGCGTCCTAAGGAACAAAAAGAAGCATTTACAAAAGCTTGTATTGATTCTGTTATGCTTTTAACAAAAGAAAATTGTGAAATATTGGTTTTAGGCAATACTACCTCTAACTGTTTTCCTAAAGAATTAATACCATTTACTAAAAGACAAAAGTTTGGTTTGGGTGGAATCAAAGCAAATTTTTTGATTAATTATGGTTGGGAATGGGATTTAAATTTATTAAAGAGCAGTGATACTTCAAATAAGCAAATTGAATCATATTTACATTCAAAAGATATTTCTAGAATAGATCTAATAATAAGGTGGGGTGGACGCAGACGTTTAAGTGGTTTATTACCAATTCAGTCCGTTTATTCAGATTTTTATATTTTAGATAATTATTGGCCTGATTTTAAAAATGAAGATTTTTATAATGCGTTATCCTGGTATAATAAGCAAGATGTCACTTTAGGCGGTTGATAATTAAAATTTTAATATAAATAGAAATAAAGGACTTTTTAAAATTATATCTATAAACTGAACATATAAAAACAGTGTTTAGTGTATAGGTATTTTTTTATATTAGGTATTAAATTAATGATTTTTTATGTGCTTAACACGCATTTTTATCTTATCCTTAACATAGATATCAAATTATTTTCATCCTCTACTTCTATTTTTTTTTATTTAAATGTGCTTATATAACTTTATCTATTAATTCGATTATAAGTTCTCTTAACTCTTTTCTTTTTGCTACTGGCAACATATGTCTTGTTTTGGGTATAACAACCAGCTTAGAATTTTTAACTTTTTCATGTATAAGTTCAGAGTATTCCACAAGGGTTAATATTTCATCTCCACCAGTAACTATAGTAATAGGTACTTTTATGTCCTTTAAACAATCCTCAACATCTACTACTTCATCAATTAAAAAATCTAATATAATTAGTTTATCTGCTTCTATTTTGGTCACAGCTTCTTGAACTGCTGGATCTTCCATATGACCTAAACACTCTGCTACATATTCCATATCTACAACATTATTATGTATTTTTTTCATATATTCTTTATCTAATTTAGGGAAGCTTGCACCTGAACTGATAATTACTGCTCCTTTAACTGATAATATATTTCTAGCTGTTGCTGCTAAAACTACAGTTCCACCCAATGAATGCCCCAATAATATGACATTATCTAAACCTCTTACAAAATCACTTACTGCATTTACGTAGTTGACAAAACTATATCCCGTATCATCAGAATTTCCATGACCTGGTAAATCTACAAAGTAGCAGTTATATTCTGAAACCTCTTCATGAATTGATCTTAAAAAGAATCTATTACAGCCTGATCCATGAATAAATACCAAATTTATACAGTTATTCCCAGTTCCTTTTAAAAATTCAAATTCAATACCATTTTTTTTACTTATCATTTCATCGCCTCCTAGTAGTAATATTACATTTTGTATATTTTACCATAATATTGCTGATCTTGCCACTGCAAACTCTCATTTATATCTATATTTTTCATTATTATTACAAAGTTCATAATATATTCATTTAATTGTCATACAACTTTTGCTATTTATTTTAATAATATGTCTACAGATTAAAATTCCCCTCTCGTACCTTTATAAAATCAAAATGATATTTTTGTACTCCACTAGAAATTGTGCTATCATAATAACAAATTTACATTTTTTATTGGAGTGAAAATTATGTTTAAGGTTGTTATAGCATATTTATTTATTATTAACTTACTTGGATTCTTTATTATGCTTATAGATAAGCAAAGAGCTATACATAAAGAGTGGAGGATATCAGAAAAAACTCTTTTGGGAATTTCAATTTTAGGAGGAACTATTGGTATGCTTCTAGGAATGTCTAGCTTTAATCATAAAACAAAACATAAGAAGTTTACAATTGGAATTCCCTCTATACTTTTTATACAGATTTGCCTCCTTATATTTTATTTAATTCAATGAGAAATTAAAGCCTTACATAAGTAAGGCTTTAAAAGCAAAAAACAGTCTAAATATTTTTTTATTAATGTTATATTTAATTAAAGAGTATTAAGATCATAAGGTGTATTTTGATATACGCAATAATTTAACCAATTTCCAAAAACTATATTAGCACTTCCTCTCCAAGTTTGACTTGGAATTTGATTTGAATCATTATTTTTAAAATAATTTTTAGGAAGATTTACTTTATCACCTTTTTCTAAATCTCTTAAATATTCTTCCTTTAAAGTATTTCTATCGTATTCAAGGTGTCCTGTTATGAATACTTTTCTTCTATTTTTTGAAGTCACAATAAATACTCCTGCGTCTTCAGCTTCAGATAAAATTTCTAAATCAGAAATTTTTTCTATATCTTCTCTTCTCACTTCTGTATGTCTAGAATGAGGAGCATAAAAAATATCACTTAAACCTCTAGTAAGGTCAGCTTTTTCATCATTTACTGTATGTGAAAATACTCCAAACATTTTTTCTTCTAAATCATATTTAGGTATATTATAGTGATAGTATAAACCTGCTTGAGATGCCCAACAAATATGAAGCGCGGAAAATACATTTGTTTTACTCCACTCCATTATTTTTGTAAGCTCTTCCCAATATGTAACATCTTCAAATTTCATTTGCTCAACAGGCGCTCCTGTTATTAAAAGCCCATCAAATTTTTCATGTTTTATATCATCAAAGTAGCTATAAAACTTATCTAAATGCTCTGATGGTGTATTCTGTGAAACATAACTTTTAGTTTGAATCAATGTTATTTCAACTTGTAGCGGTGTATTTGATAAATATCTAAGTAATTGATTTTCTGTTACTATTTTTTTTGGCATTAAATTAAGAATTGCTATTTTTAATGGTCTTATATCTTGAGTATTCGCCCTCTCATCATTCATTATAAATATATTTTCATTAGATAAAACCTGAAATGCAGGCAATTCTATAGGAATTTTTATTGGCATTCCTAAAGTCCCCCTTCTGTTTGAATTTTCTTTTTAAATGCTATTGCTTAAACTTATCATTTATAATTATTATATCAAAATTCTCTGCCTTATCAACATTATATATTATGTTACAATATAATAGTCTCCAATTAACAGTTAGATATAGAGTTTGTTTAGAATTTCTAAAACTATTTTTACAAATTTTACAATTTATAATTAGAACTTATAAGTTCTAATTAATTTCCTAAATTAAAAATTGTGTACAGTAACTAAATATATGTAGTTTATTTATTTGAATATATATAT
>NZ_LZZM01000009.1 GCF_002006345.1 Clostridium puniceum | reverse complement strand
AGATATTGTTAATCTTTATAATTTTGTGAAACAAAGAAATATTGATGAATTATTAAAAGAGAAGAATAAACAAAATGAAGTTAAGAAATCATGGAAACAAAGAATAATAGAGAGTTTTGAAAGAAATAGAAGAAGAAGCATATAATAGCAAGAGAATATATGTTATGAAAAGATTAGCAAATAAAGATAAGAATTTTATTCTTCTAAGGTTGGAAAGAACCATTTATAGGTTGACATTTATACTATGGGTTAGAAGTAGAATATTAAAGTACATTTAATTAACAAGGTAGGCAATATTTACTAAGATATAATTCAGCTATGTCAGTAATATTTTGTTTGTCCTATTTCGATACGGCTAACTATACCTTAAAACGTGTCCACAGTCTTAGTGAGTATATACTTAGCAATACAAATAGGTTTAGATGACAGACAACTTAGAAATTATAAAAAATTAACAGATTTGATTCCAGAATTACAACAAATAATTGAGAATGGTTATCGAAAAGATCATAATACAATTAATGATGTTTATTGATAAAAATAATTATATAAAATTAATTAATGACAAAATGTAAAGTGTGAATAATAAAATATATAGATATTATGTAAATTTTTGTAGAAATAAAAATAAGAAAATATTGAAGTAAAAAAGAGGCGTTTTAATAAAAATGTAGAAATATATATAAAAGATATTAACTATAATTTATGAGAGGTGTGATTTATATGGGGTTAAATTGGGACAATAATTTATCTACAGGAATTAACAGTATTGACAATCAACACAAGGAATTATTCGATCGCATTAATCAATTATTACTTGCTATGAAAGAAGGGAAAGCTAAAGGTGAAATTATTAAAACGCTAGATTTTCTTGAAGAGTATGTAATTAAACATTTTACAGAAGAAGAAATAATTCAAAAGAAGAATGATTATCCTAAATATAATATACAACATGAGCAACACGAACAATTTAAAAATGAACTGAAAAAATTAAGAGAAACTTTTGATTCAAAGGGAACATCTGCATTATTAGTTCTAAATGTTCAAAAAGAAATGTCAACTTGGTGGAAAAATCATATAACTGGATTAGATAAGGATTTAGGTGAATTTTTAGTAGCAAATAATAAATAGATTAAAAAAACAATAGGGTTATGAAGTGAATGCTTTGTAACCTTATTGTTTTATAGATGGTGAACAATAATATTATAGCTATAAACGAGCGCTTTCACATCCAATAAATTACCAACAATAAAAAATAGAACATTTATGAAATCATTTGTTATAATTAGGTTCTGACACAAAACATAACAAGGAGATATCATAAATGTTCATTGGCTCAATTATAACAAATTCATCATCTATAATCAAATTCTTAAAAGAATCAAGACTTGCAATTTATTTTACTAAGCCGCAGCTTCATATTATAGCTCTTATTATGAGTGCTATGATAAAAAAAGGATTTGTAGGTAAAGTTACTGATGTAGCCGACCTTATGCCTTTTAGGCATAGGACGAATATAGGAAAATTCTTATCTAAAAGTCCTTGGAATGAAGACTTTATTGAAAGAGCACTCCGTAATTTGGTTATAAAAAAGATTTGGGAAGTTTCTAAAGCAACTAATAATCCTATCTATGTTGCTATCGATGATACTATTTCAGAAAGGACCGTGCCCTCGTCAAAGGCACTAAAACCTATTGAAAAGTGTAGTTTTCACAATTCTCATTTAAAACATAAAACTGTTTACGGACATCAATTAGTAACTGTTATGCTTATTTGTGATGATATTGTTACACCATACTCAATCTCTATTTACGATAAAAAAATCAAGAGTAAAATTCAAATGGCTATTGAGCTTATAAATTCTTTGCCATCTCCAATAAATGAAGGCTATGTTTTGTGTGATAGCTGGTATAGTAGTAAAAAGATTTTTAAAGCTTCTGAAAAGACCGGTTTCAAATATGTAGGAGGTCTACGCACTAATAGAGTAATTTATCCTACTAATTATGAAAGGCTTGGAATTAAGCTTAACGCTTTCGGAAAAACACTAACTAAAGAGGATGTCGACCTAGTCAAAGTTGGTAACTCAGAGTATTATGTATATTCCTATAAAGGAAAGCTAAATGATTTAAAAGAAGCCTTAATAGTTCTAAGCTGGCCTAAAGAAGCTCTTTTTAAAGATGGATGTTTAAGAGCTTTTATAAGCCCTGATTCCAACATGCCATTATTGGAATTGCTAAACCACTACAAACATAGATGGCCTATAGAAATTTTCTTTAGAGAATCTAAGAAAAAACTAGGCTTAGATGATTATCAAATTCGCAGTGAAAAAAGTATAAAAAGATATCTGCTTATTATGATGATTACCTATGTTTATTGTGGATTAGAAGTATCCGAAGATACCTTAAAATTTAGCAATGGACTGAAAACTGCTAGAGCTCAATTAGAGGCTGAAAAAATTACTTTTATTTATGAAAAAACTCAAGCTGGAGAGCCTCTTGATGCCATTTTAGAGCTTTTTAATGCTGCATAGGTATCTTTTTAGTTATTGGACTGGAAATATTTGTTTGTGATTTCGCTCGTTTATAGTTATAGGACAAAAATGTAAAAAAATGTCAAGATGTAAACGGGAGATTATTTTATATATATGTTCTAAAAAATTTTGTTCATTAAGATTTAATTTCTATATTAGAGTGATTGGATAAGACAACCAACTAAATTATGAACTTTCTTAATTAGAACTTATATATAAAGAAAGATTATAATATATTGAAACAACAATTGAGAGGAGATTTAGAAATAGAAAAGAATGACTAAATAGTGTTTTAGAAGTTTTGAACGGTATACCGCATGCATTTTTTATGATATGCAACAATATGCTTGTCTAAATTTTGAGAAACAATAATAACAAATTTGTTATTAGGTGAAAGAGTATTCAACATTTTATTTAGAATAGACTTTCTTAAACGTATATTATATTTTAATTGAAAAAATTTGAAACTATCCACAATAATTACTTTTTACATAATTTATTTAGAAAATATTTATAGATTATAAACCATATAGAATTATTTAGCAAAACAAACCGTAATACAAATAATATTAAAATTTTACATAAAAATACATATTGTTAAACAAAAATAAAAAAGGACAGCCTGCTAGGGTGTAACAGACTATCCTAAATACTGGTTAATACGATTTGTATTTTGTAATGGAGTAAATAATAATGTTCAATTACTATATTTTTATTATAAGTGAGTATTGTGACAAGATTATGTCAGATAGGTTGACTTAATATAAATATAATATTAAATAAAATTAATGTAATGTTATTGCTGAAAAATAGTATATAAATTATAATTATATTATTGTGATTTTAGATATAGAAAGACAGAGGATTATAAATCATGGAAATAAAAATTGAAATTCCAATATTTAAGATATTAGCTATAATAAGTTCAGGTGTATTAGGTTATTTAGTTGGATTATTTATATATAGCTAAAAATAGTAAAATAAAATTAAACATCAAGGCTAGGAATATAAAGATTTCTTGGTCTTATTTTTTGCCTTTAAATAAAATAACTGCTAATAATTTTATAAGATGATCGTGCAATACTAGCTAAATTGCATAAATCAGCTACTGGATAGTCGTTTTCCTCATGTAATTATTTTATAGAAATATATTTATATTCTTGAAGTATTCTAGTATTTATCGCCTTCTTTCTACTTCCTTCAATTTTTTTAAGAAATCAATCTCCATCTTTAAACGTGTATTTTCTGATTCGATAAGTTTCAATTGTGCAGATAATTTTTCCCATTCAGTAAGCTCAGCAGCTTCTTTACGCTTACCGCAACGGTCCATTAGTGCCTCATAGCCATTAGCTTCATATTTTCATTACCCATGTATAAACTTGTTGATAAGAAACTTTACATTTATCAGCAGTGGCTTGATAATCATCATTATTCGAAATGCAGAATGCAACAATATCAGTTCTTTCTTTATAAGTAGTTTTTCGTCCATTAGTCATAATTCTATTCCCTTGCTTATTATGAGATTTAAATGTTTTATGACTATTATACTTCTAATCCATTGTTGAAGAATACTATGTGAAGAAATATTGTATTTGCTACAAATTTCAAACAAAGAGCCTATTCCGTTAAGATAATCTGTTATAGCTTGATACTTAAGTTCTATAGGGTAAAATGTATTTTTTGTCGTAGTTTTAAGTCCCTCAGCACCATGTAGCTTAAATTTACTACCCCATTGATCAAATGATTTTTTCGTTACATTTAACTCATAACATATTTGGGTAGAACTTTTATTCCCACAAAGATAACCATCAACAGCTTCAAGTTTTTGACCTTGATTTTCTTCCCATAAAAATATACTCCCTTCATAATGACAGTTTTATTATTTTAACTGTATACTATAAAGAGAGAATACCACTTCTGATATCTTTGATTGTTGTAATAATCTATATAATCAGTGATTGCTGTTTCTAGTTCCTTATATGAATTGAATTTTTTGAAGTAATACATTTCAGATTTTAACATGCCCCAAAATGCTTCCATCGGAGCGTTGTGGATGCAACGTGCTACCCTAGACATGCTTTGAGTCATATCTGCATCATCTAACTTTTCCTTAAATTTTTTTGAGGTATATTGAAAGCCTCGGTCACTGTGAAACAGTGGCTTTGCATCAGGATACTGCTCATGAGCTATGTCAAATGTTAAAAAAACAAGAGCATTATTATTAGAATGGCCAATTACAAATGATACAATACTTTTATCAGCAAGGTCTAGTATAGCACTTAGATAAGCCTTACCTCCAATTCCATACTTCATCTCAGTTACATCTGTAAGCCATTTTTCACCAAATTTGTCAGAATTAAAATTCCTATTTAAAGTATTTTCTGTTGTTACTCGAGGTATTGTTTTCTTGTAATTCTTTTTCTTTCTGCGACAAACAGATTTTAAATTTAGAATTGACATAAAAAATACTTCTCCTTATGATAGACATTTTATTATTTTATGTGTCTACCATAAGGGGAGCATATCAAGAAGTAATCCACTACTGCTTATTTTATGTTCAAAATTTAGAAATCAATCTACATAATAATTGTAAAACATATATTTATATGCATAAAAAGAATTATATGTAAAATATTTATTTTTAGGAATTATTTTATTTATTTGGAGCAATATGTATTTATTTTAGTATAGGCATTGTGATAGTATTTTATATGTTTAATAGAACAATAAAATATAAAGTAAACAACAGAATGTAATTTATGTAAGAAGGTGATGTAATAAATATTATAGATAAGTTTATATTAGAATTACATGGAAGGTATTTAGATTGGGTTAGACAAAGTAATATAGATGATAATATAAATAATTACATATTTTACTATAAGCATATTGCAAAAGTAAATATATTTTAATTTAATAGTGCCCCTCCTATATTCGGAGGATTTTTCACAGAAAGGATGACACTACAAGTCCCCAATTAGTTACGAAGTTTTCCCTAAATGAATTTTTAAGAATGCACAACTTACAAAATATGTTATAGTTAATGAACAAATAAAAATTATTGTGGAGTAACCATATACCTAGGATTAGTTACGGTACACCGTACTATAAATTAAGAAGAATTTTTTATAAAAGAGATATTTAAATAAGAACTAAAATAGATTTAATGTTAAAAAACAGATTTAATATGCAAAAATATATGATGAATAGAAATATTAAATTATTAATCGTATAGAATACTATATAAAAAAAATAAACCTCTGAGATACAATAGGTTGATTAACTCTATAATATACCTCAAAGGCTTATTTATGTATGTATATTAAAATCGGTTAATAACACTCAAAATCTAAAGCATTTGTTTTGCAGATATAACTGTTATCTCTAATACTCTAGTTAAAAAAGAGAATTTTTCTTTCATCATGTCAAATTCTGAACCTGAATTAAGGTATTTTGCAGTACCATTAATCACGAATCCTGTTCCTTGGTAATCTTTATACCCCAAAACTTCTCTACTACCTAAAGCTATCTTTATTTTATTATTTTGATTTACATTTTTTTCTGTTTTATTCATTGCATATGCAGGAATTAAAATTCTTTCATCATCTGTCACAACTAAATATGAGTTCCAAGTGTTAACCACATGAGGTCCTTCAGTTGCTCCCCATGATATTATTGAAACCACTCCCTCATTTTTTAATACATCATAAAATTTTTCTGTAATCATTATACAATTCCTCCTAAAAATTCATTAAATAATATATAAGAAATATATATCACATATATTATAGATAGCTATTATCTGTAATATATTATATCTTTGCTTTTTTGAAAAGTCAACAACTAATAGATACATTGTAGATAAATATTATCCATATTTCTATTCTATAGATATTGACTAATAAAAAACAATAAAGTATTATGTCAGAAGAACATTTATTTATATTGAGTAGGAGGATGATTTTATTGCAATTTTCTATAGGAGTAGAGTATGCATTGCATTGTTTATTATATATGGTTGATATTCCATCGGGAAAATCTGTTGGGATTAAAGATTTAGCAACATATCAAGGAGTGTCAGAAACTTATCTATCAAAAGTATATACAAAATTAAGAAAATCAGGCATCGTGAAGTCAATTCCAGGTGTTAATGGAGGCTATGCATTAGCACGTAGTTCAGAAAATATAACATTTTGGGACATAGTTGAAGCAGTAGAAGGAAATTCGCCATTATTTCAATGTGCAGAGATTAGACAAAATGAGTTATTATTAGATAAGAATAACTTACCTGATACACATACAAAATGCCCTTGTTTGATAAAAGTTGTAATGTTAGAAGCAGAAGACCAGATGAGACAGTATTTGAAGAATAAGACTTTAGGTTGGCTGCATGAACAAGTAAAGAATAAGATTCCTGAAGAACATAGCAAAACAACGCTTGAATGGTTTAATAATATTAAATCAAGGTAATTTTAGCATTATTATGAATGATGATTAATTTTTAATTTAATTCACAATTTTCTTTAATCATGAATTATCAATAATATTGTTCATTGACATAGCCAATAAAAAAGAAGAATCATATAAAAATATAACGCAACTTAAAAAAACATTTCTTGAGAGAAAACATGCAACTTACTATATATTATATTAAACAGTTTTTAATAAATACGAGTAATATTTTGATTAAAACATAAATAAAAACAATAACTAGAGATGCAGACGTTTTTACCTTTGAATACAGATAAGAAAGAATCCTTGTAAAGAAATTAAAAAGAGGCATGAAAGCCTCTTTTAACATTCCAAATCCAAACATCCATTTTTATTTTAATTTATGTCTATATAATTACTATCTACAAATCCTATTTTACTTTCTCCTTTGTAAGTAAATGATATATGATACCATGCACCATCTGTGCCAATTATTTTAACTTTAGTACCTTTATCGAGATAAGCAATGTCGGTTGATGAAACACTAGCTAATTTACGAACAGTTAATGAACTACAATTAACTTTTCCATATATTGCGCTCTTAGAGGCTTGGCTTACTATTGAATAATCTGGCTGGCTAATTTCTGCAGCGTTTGCAGATATAGTAGGAATACTAGCTAATAACATAGCACTACATAATGCTAAACTTAATATTTTTTTACACATATATTTCTTCACCTCATTCTAAAATTATATTTGGATTTGATTCATATTTATTATAATATCAATTTACATAATTGTAAAACTATGTAAATTGATGTGGATAAATATAAACAAGCTTTAGAGTTAATTCTTATGAAATATATTCCACATTCTAACAATTGCTCAAGTTGACTCCCAATATATATTTAATCTTATTTTTATAAGTGTGAAGAAATTTAAATGGGCTGATGAGTATTGATGAAAGTGCTGATTTAACAAATTTAATGGCTAAATTAATCCCAGAAGAGACAAGCACCATATTTTCAGAAAGTGATTATGTAATTGATTTGTCCTCATGGTTTCAAGACAGTATTACACAAGAAAAGGTATCTGACTTGCATAAGGCAATTAAAAATCAAAACTGTATTTATCTAGAATATATCTCAAAGAGATCACGTTCAGCAAGAATTATTCAACCTCATAAACTTGTTTTTAAGCAATAATACTGGTATTTATATGCTTTTTGTGAGGATAAGCATGAGTTCCGTTTGTTTAAAATCAACCGCATTGTTGATCTGAAAATTATGGATGAAAATTTCAATTGTAAGGTAGTTGAAAGAATAAATTTTAGAAACAATTTTAGTGTTGGTTTGTTTTCGTCACAAGATCCTACTAAATTGTTTGAAGTTGTACTAGAATATGATGTTACTAATGAATTCGTTCTAACAGATAAGATAGATGCGAAATTTTTTCATAGGATCAACAGTGCAAAAGAAAAGGGACAGATTATATTTTCTGTTTCTGATTTAGAATGGGCTACTAATTTAGTTTTCAGTTTGCAAGATAAAGTTAAAGTTATAACACCCTTTGAACTAAAAGAAGCAATAAAAACAAGAATAAAAAGAATGAATGAACTCTATAAAGATTATATATAGATGTCATCTTTTTCGTTGTAAACTATATATACGAGAGGAAGTGTTACAATGAAAAAAGAAATACTTGTGTTCATTTTTGATGGATATGCAGATTGGGAAAGTGCTTATATTTGTTCAGAACTCAATGGAGCAGAAACGGATTATATTGTAAAAACTATAAGTATTGATAAAGAACCTAAAGTTTCTATGGGAGGTTTTAGAATCATACCTGATTATTCTGTAATTGATCATCCAAAGAACTTCGAGATGCTACTTTTGATTGGTGGTTATGCTTGGAGTGAACAGAAAAACAATGCTATTAAACCAGTAGTTGAGCATGCTGTTCAAAATCATATTCACAGTAGTAGCAATTTGTAATGCAACTAATTTTATGGCAGAGGACGGATATTTGGATAATATCAAACATTTAGGCAATACATTGGAGTATATGAAGTCACAAGCACCACACTACAAGGTGATAGCAATTTTATTGAGAGACAAGCAGTTTGTGATTCTGGTATCATAACTGCAAATGGTACGGCTGCTTTAGAATTCGCTAAGGAAATTATGTTGTATTTGAATGTTAAGACTGTAGAAGAAATTGATGAATGGTATAGATTTAAAAAATTAGGTTTTTATCAAATATAAAATGCGATAAATGAAATTTTATAGCAATATAAAAAATGCAGGTTAAATATAAATCAACCTGCATTTAGATAGATATTAATGAATTAACTATGAATCGTTAATTTTAACCTTTGTATAAGTTGTTGAATAAGTCATATAATTATAATTAAAAAATAATATTTAATATTATTTACAATCCTCAATTCATAATCAAATCTTTCTTTTAAGTCCTTTTTAGTTGTTTTTTCAACAGTTCCTAAGTCACCAACAAAATTAGTAACACGATCTAAATATAAAGTATCATCATTTGAACTTTTATATAAGTCATATTCTCCAATATAGGGGTAATCCTCGAGCCAATTTATATAAGATTTAACTTTTTCTAAATTATCTATACATTCAATTCTTATTTGTTTCCAATTACTCAAAATGAAGGATTATAAGTACTTAAGTTATCCATTATTTCTAAGAAGGAAATAAGAATACACAAAAATATTTACAGCCTCCATAATATATTAGAAAAGCTATGCTATCGTTTTTTTAATCACCAGTTAATATTCTTATTAAATTATTCAACATGCTTATACAAAATTACACTTTCAATATAATTTATGTATCTTCTTAATTCATTTGATTGTTCTCTAGTAATTTCTCCTGATTCATACATATTGCGAACCTCTGAACGCTCTATATCCATAGCTTTTATTCTCAATTCTTCTTTTTGTTTTATACTTTCCTCGTTATATTTAACTATTGTTCCTTTTAATTTATTAATCATGGTTCTATAATGTAAAATCACCTCATGTGCAACGTCTGACCCATTATGACTTTTTAGATATTCCTCTAAGGATTCAATTGCAGCTTGAAAGGATTTTAGTTGAATATCTTTTACTAAGCTTAAATTATTTAGCTTAATTTCTTTTCGTCTGCGGTATTTTCCATAAAAAATCTTCGTCGCTCTCAGTAATTTTCTTATAAGAAAAATGGTATCTTGACTAGGATTTCTTAGAAGTGCTTCTTCTCTATAATCAAAAGATTTATCAAGTGTCTTAAAAACTTCTTCATCCATTTCATTTTTATTGATTAATTCATGGATATATTTCCGTTCTGCTTTTAACGCTATTAATTGTATTTCAACTATTTCTTTTTGATTGAAATTTTCCTTGCTTGCGTTTGAAGCTTGCTCAAATCTGAAGTTGTGATATATATGTTTATATTCATTAATTAACTCATAAGCTACTGCTTCATTTTTATCATTTATTTCTGACTCAATAGCTTTAATACTAGCCAATAAAAGTTTATTTTTTGCCTCAATTGGGTTTTTATCAGTAATTTTTTTCTCTTCTTCTGATTCTTCTTTACATAAAAATGGCAAGAACACAGTTGCTGAGATTAATGTAAATAATATTACACCAGCAGTTAAAAAAAGGATCAATGATCGTTCTGGAAATACTTTTCCATTATCCAAGAAAAAAGGAATTGATAGAACTCCAGCCATTGTAACCGTACCTCTAACACCGGTTAAACTAGTTAATAAAGCTATATTTATATTAGGCCTTTCAATATCTTTACTTTTATTGAAACGATATTCATAAAAAGCAGAAATATAAGACCAAACAAAACGAATTGTTAAAATAACAAATCCAATGGCAATAACATATCCAATGGCCTTTAAATTTCCTATATTCGGATCAGCTATGGTTTCACTCATGGATAGAGGTATATTTAATCCCAATAATAGAAACACAATTCCATTTAACACAAATAAAATAATAGACCATATATTTTCTGTAAGTACTTGCTCTTCAGCTATACTAGTTTCAAATCTCTTACTAATTAAGGAATGAATAATACCTGCAACTACTACTGCAATTACTCCAGATGCATGAAAAAGTTCTTCAGTAACTATAAAAATCCCAAAGGGAGCCAATATCTGTAACAAAGAGTGAAAGATAACATCATTTATTCCGTCTTTACGCAAATTAAACCTTATTAGTGTTAAAAGTAAAGCAAAAATCAAACCTAAAGCTGCCCCCGCTAAAAATACATACGAAAAATTTAAAATTGCTTCTCTTAATGAAAAATAACTAGTTACTACAGCAGCTATAGCGTAATTAAAGGCTACTATACCTGATGCATCATTTATCAAAGATTCTCCTTTAACAAGATTTAGTACTTTTTCAGGAATATGAATTCGCTTTGCAATTCCACTCACAGCTACTGGATCGGTTGGTGATAAGATAGCAGCTAATGCAAATGCAGCTGCTAGAGGAATTTCTGGTATCATCCAATGAATAAAATATCCTCCTCCAATAGTTGTTAATAAAACTAATATTAAAGAATTTCCAAATATTGAACGCCTCATTTTCCATAGTTCTTCTCTCGGAAAATGTTTTCCATCATTATATAAAATCGGCGCTACAAATAAAAGAAAAAACCATTCCTCTTTTAGTTCAAAAGAATTATGTTGAAAAATAAATGCGATAATTACCCCCAAAACAATTTGAGTTAAAGCTGTAGGTATAGATGGTATATAGTGACTAGTGATATTTGAAATTAATAAACACACCATTAACAATAGTATGGTCATTAGTAAATCCATTTCATATCCCCTTCCTTTGTATATTTTAAAGTATATGTTGTTAATATTATAACTCTGCTATAACATTTTTATAAACTCAGCTTTAAAAAACATCCTTACTTCTATTTTATCTGATAAATATAAAAAAGAAAATTATTTAATTATATAAGTTCTAATTAATAAATTTCATTCTCTTAAAAGTTAGCCTGCTTGCAATTATTAAAAGTACAGAATCAGTTTGAATGAATAAACTTTTTTTAAAACATATATATAATAAAAAAGGCAGAGCCGAAGCTTCACCAGTTTATTTTGCAATTTTATTTTAACATTAGGTTGTTGAGTAAACAAAATTTGTAAATAAATAAGTCATTCCTTTGTGATATAATAATTTCGCTAGAAACCCAAATACATCACATAAGGAATTGCTTAAATATGATTATATCACCAAAGATTAAAAGCGAAAATGATAATTTTTAAATTTTTGAAGCTGTTAAAATTGCATTTATTAAACTAAATTCAAATATTAAAAATACTAATAAAGGCCGACCACGTAAGTATTCAGACGAACAGATAATTGCTTGTATGTTATATGGTGTTAAACATAGTACATTCACTCTAAGCGAACTTGAATATGAAATAAAAAAAGATTATGTGTTTCAAACTATAATTAATCTTAATCAAGTACCTGACTTAAGGACAGTGAAAAGGATAAGTTAGCCAAGGATTAAATTACCAGAAAAAAAGTATAGAAAAAACATAGCCATGCCCTATTATATAAGTCTAATACCACTCAAACCTTATAAAAAGGGGGAAAACGGCTATGCTAAACAATCAAGAATATATAGATTTTTTTCATCTTCACCAATCAATTCTGATTATGTATATGGATTTTTCATAGAAGAAGTCATTAAAAAATACGTCAAGCGAAGCAGAGATAGAAAAATAATCATAATATTTGACCATACAACTCTTGATGATAGATTTCTTATATTACAATTTTCGTTAAAGGTTGGAAAAAGAGCAATCCCTTTATGGTATAAAAT
>NZ_LZZM01000008.1 GCF_002006345.1 Clostridium puniceum | reverse complement strand
CTCCAACTGCTTCCAAGCCTCTATTTCTTTGCTTAATTTTAGCTTCATCTTTTTCATATATCATCCTTAAGGCGTCATGATGTTTTATGATTTCAGCAAAAGATTTTTTAAGTATTTCTTCCTTTATGCCATCCTTTTTATAGAAAACAAAAGCTTGATTCCAGTGATTTTTCTCTAAAAATTCATTTTCAAAGAACCACTTTTGAATTGGTGCTAATTCTACTTCACCTTCAACTGCACTTTGATCTATTTGAAGTTTTCCATGCTTCACCATCTTGCTAAGTTGTTTTATATTCGGATACTGCATTATATCCTTAACTTGAAGCTTTACATCGTACCTTTGAAGCCTTGAAACAATCTGTATTGATTTTATTGAGTCTCCGCCTAACTCATAGTAGTTATGATTAATTCCTATACCATATATTCCTAATACTTCTTTCCATACATTAACTAATATCTCTTCTACATTATTTCTTGGAGCTTCATATTCATTTTCTATCATTTCTGATAAATCTGGCTCTGGAAGTGCCTTTTTATCTACCTTTCCATTTGGTGTTAATGGCAATTTTTCTATTTGTGCTATATAGCTAGGTATCATATAAGAAGGTATTTCATTTAGAAGTTTTTCTCTTAATAATGCGGCTGATATTTGAGTTTCTGCCGTTATATATGCACATAGATACTTATCTCCTTTATCATTAATCCTATCTATTACAACGGCCTCATTTACCATTGAGATTTTCAAGATATGACTCTCTACTTCCCCTAACTCTATTCTGAATCCTCTTATTTTCACTTGATTATCTATTCTGCCAAGAAACTCTATACTTCCATTTGGCAGCCATCTACCTAAATCCCCAGTCTTATATATTCTTTCTCCAATAATAAATGGATTATTTACAAACTTTTCTTTTGTTAGCTCTAGCCTATTGAAATAACCTCTAGCCACACCTTTTCCAGCTATGCATATCTCCCCAGATACTCCCATAGGCTGTAATTTTTGATCCTTGTCCAATATATATACTTGAGTATTTTGTATCGGTTTTCCAATTACATTACTCTCATTACATTTAGTACAAATTGCATCTACTGTTGTCTCTGTTGGTCCATAATGATTATAAAGTTTATATCCTTTTGAAAGAACATTATCTTTTAATACAGTATCTAATCGATCTCCACCACAAATAATTACATTTAAACTTTCCATCTTATTATTTTTAGCAATTAATTCACTTAGAGTTGCTGGCACAAATTGTACTAAATTTATTTTATTTTCATCTATATAATCTTTAAATTTGTTTCTATCAAAAAGTATGTCTTTATTAGGAATATAAATAGTACCTCCATTTAAAAGTGCACCAAAAATTTCCTCAACTGATACGTCAAAAGATATATTTGTCATTTGTAGAGTATTTTTATTTAATTCAATATTATATTTTTTATTGTACCAATTACACAAATTGTATACATTTCGATGTTCTACCATAACACCTTTAGGTTGTCCAGTTGATCCTGATGTATAAATTATATATGCTAAATCTATTGATGTATTTATACTTTGAAGATTTTCACAATTATGTTCATACATTCTGCTATCTTCCAAGTTCACTACTTCTACATTAGAGTACAATCCTTCTACATACTTATTTTGTGTTAATATAATTCTAGTTTTACTATCTCTTAGAATATATTCTATTCTTTCTTTAGGATATTCAGGGTCTATAGGTAAATATACTCCCCCTGCCTTCAATATACTTAGCATTCCTATTATCATTTCAAATGATTTTTCAGCCATTATTCCTACAAGATTTTCTGCTTGAACATTTTTTTCCCTTAGAACTCGAGCTAAGGAATTAGCTTTTTCATTTAATTCTTTATAAGTTAATTTATTTCCTTCATATACTAAAGCCACATTATTAGGGATATTTTTTACCTGTTCCTCAAATAATTCTTGTATAGTTTTTTCCTTTTGATACTCTGACTCTGTTTTATTAAATTCATTTAATAATTTGTTTCTTTCTTCTGTACTTACTATATCTATTTCAGCCAACTTAATATTAGGTTTAGATATTACACAATTCAACAAATTATGGAAATTATTTTTTATTGACTTTATAATCTCATTACTATAAACATTGCAGTTATATGCTAATTTTATATTTAATTGTCTGCCCGGCATGATTACAAGTTCTAAATTATAATTTGTCTGTTCAAAGTTTTCAAAATCTACAATACTTAATTCGGATTTTTCATACTTATTAGAGTTCATCATTTCCTCATTAATAGGATAATTTTCATATATAGTAACATGGTTAATAAGTCTATTTTTCATATCTGTTAAAGCTTGTATTTCTGCTAGTGAACAATATCCATATGCATTAGCATGAATAAAATCTTTATTTAATTTTTGGGCTAATTCCCTAAATTCAATATCTTTTGTGCTCTTTACTCTTATAGGTACTGTATTTATAAAAAGTCCTACCATTCTTTCTATACCCTTAATTTCACTTGGTCTTCCAGAAATCACTGATCCAAATACTACATCATCTGTATTATTATACTTTTGCAGTAATATACTCCATACTGTTTGAATTACTGCATTCATTGTTATATTATTTGATTCTGCTGTACTTTTCAATTTTCTTGTTAAGAGATTATCTAGTATAATTTGTTCTTCAGCTGGCTTAAAGCTTTGAGACTTTTTCTTTATGGTAGGAATAACTGTTTCCTGCTCATATCCTTGAAGATAATTCTTCCAATATTCTAAACTTTCAGTTTTATCCTGTTTGCCAAGCCATTCTAAATAATTGCTATAAGGTTCTGCCCTGTCAATTACTATTTCTTTTTCTTCATATAAAGCTTTATACATGTTGACTATCTCGTCAATTATAATGCCTACGCACCAACCATCCATAATTATGTGATGGAAATCATAAATAAGCTTATACTTATTATCTTTTATCTTTATTACTGATACTCTAATTAAACAGTCATTAGTTAAATCAAAACCTCTATCTCTATCTGCTTTTTTAAATTCTTCTATATATTTTTCTTTCTTTTCTTCATTGAGGTTGCTTATATCTTCATAATGTATTGACATTTCTCGTTTACTTAAAATTGCCTGCTTAGGTTTGCTTATATCTTCATAGAAAAATGCTGTTCTTAATGCTTCATATTTTTCTAGAAGAATATTAAATACTTTATTTAATATTTCTCCCCTTAATGTTCCCTCGAGTGTAAGTACACTTTGTTCAAAATATGCATGAGAATTTTTATCAAGTATTAAATTGTATAGCATACCTTCCTGCATCGGTGCTAAAGAATGAATTTTTTCTATATCTTTCCCGCTAGATAATATTTTATTTAAATCTTCTATGCTTAACTCATTATCACCATAATCCCAAGGTGTTTTTTGTGTTTCTTTCTTGCTTTCACAATGTTCTACAACTTTAATTAAATTTGTTTTATATACTTGTAATAAATTCTTTATGGTTTCTTTTTTATATTCCTTAGTACTATAGTTTAAAAATATTTGTAATTTTCCTTCTGAAACTATTCCATTTATTTCTATAGAATATAATTCTTTATTTGCAGTTGAAACAGTCATACCACCTGTTAATTTAGAATAACTAAATGAATCCTTACTTTCCTTTTGCATGAATTCTCCAAGGTAATTAAAGCTTATTTCAGGTTTTAATTTAAAAGAAATATCTTTATTATTTTGGTTACATGCCAAATATTTCAATATACCGTAACCTATACCATTGTTAGGTATATGCCTTAAGGTTTCTTTAGTCTGCTGAATAGAATAAGATATATCTTCACTATAAGCCATGTCTAAAACCACTGGGTATATAGACGTAAACCATCCTATTGTTCTATCTATAGAAACATCTTTTATAATTTCTTCTCTTCCATGCCCCTCTAGACTTATAAGTACCTTATCATTTCCACTCCATTCTTTAACAGCTAATCCTAGTGAGCAAAGCAGTATATCATTTATTTGAGTATTATAAGCTGTACTTGTTTTTCTAAGAAGTTTTTCTGTTTGTGCTTTTGAAAAACTTATAGAAACACTTCTGCTGTCTTTAACATTACTTTCAGCTTTTCCATAGTCTCTTGAAATTTCTCTTATTAGGGTATTGTCTGTTGACTTCCAATATTCTAATTCTTTTAGAAATTCTTTACTATATGCATATTCTGAAAGTTTTCTTGTCCACTCTTTATAAGAAGTAGTTTTTTGCGGTAATACCATTTCTTCTTGCATTTCTATAGCTTTATAAAGAGTTTCTAAATCTTCAAATAATATTCTCCAAGATACTCCATCAACAACCATATGATGAATAGCTATAAGCAGATAATCCCCTTCTTTAGTATTAAATATTCCTAACTTTAACAAGATTCCCTTCTCTAAATCCATACCTTCTTGTAATTTACTTGATAATTCCTCTATGGTATTTTTATAATTTTCGTCTTCCTTTAAATCATAGGCATCTAAAGTAAACGCAGACTCTATTGCCTCTAAGCCTCTATTTTTCTGTTTAATTTCATCTCCATCTTTCTCATATATCATTCTTAAAGCATCATGATGTTTTATGATTTCTACAAAAGATTTTCTTATAGTTTCTTCCTTTATGCCGTCCTTTTTATATAAAACAAAAGCCTGATTCCAATGATTATTCTGTGAAAACTCATTTTCAAAAAACCATTTTTGGATTGGTGTTAATTCTGCTTCTCCTTCAACTGCACTTTGATCTATTTCATTAGTTTTATACTTAGCCTTCTCACTTAATTGTTTTATTGTTGGATTTTCCATTATATCTTTAACTTGAAGACTTATATCATATTTTTGAAGTCTTGATACTATTTGTATTGATTTTATTGAATCTCCACCTAATTCGTAGTAATTATGGCTGATTCCTATACCTTCTATTCCTAATACTTCTTCCCATACCTTAACTAAACATTCCTCAATTTTATTTCTTGCTTCTTCATATTCCTTTTCTATCATTTGTGATACATCTGGTTCTGGAAGCGCTTTTCTATCAAGTTTTCCATTTGCTGTTAATGGTAATTTTTCTATTTGTACTATATGGTTTGGAATCATATATGCTGGCAGTTCATCTAGAAGTTCTTCTCTTAATGTTAAGGATGATATTGCTTCATCTGAAGTTACATAAGCACAAAGATACTTTTCTCCATTACTGTCACATCTGTCTATTACTACTGCTTCCTTTATTTCTTCTGATTTTAGAAGCTGAGTTTCTATTTCCCCTATTTCTATTCTTAAACCTCTTATTTTTACTTGATTATCTATTCTTCCTAAGTACTCAATATTCCCATCAGATATCCACCTTGCTAAATCTCCTGTCTTATACATCTTGGTACCTAGTTCAAAAGGATTGTCTATAAATTTTTCTTTTGTAAGTTCTTCTCTATTTAAGTATCCTCTTGCAACTCCCACTCCAGATATATATAATTCTCCCTGAACTCCAACCGGCTGAAGTCTTTTATTTTCATTTAAAACATATAATTTTATGTTATCTATCGGCTTTCCTATAGGTATTAATTTCAGTTCTTGTCCTTCTGAACAGTCAAAATATGTTACATCTACCGTAGCCTCTGTAGGTCCATATAAGTTTGATAACTTAGCACCTAAACTGCTGTTTATTACTGCATTAAATCTATTTACCTGTTCTACATTTAATGCTTCTCCACTTGAAAATACTTGCTTTAAGCTTCTCAAGTCCTTAATGGATTCTTTATCAGAAGAATTTTCAATATAGCTTAAAAATATACTTAACATTGAAGGTACAAAATGCATTGTTGTAACATTATATTTATTTACTGCATCAATAATAGCTTGTGGATCTTTTTCTCCATCTGGACATAACATACAGACTTTTGCCCCTACGAACGACCACCAGAATAACTCCCATACTGATACGTCAAAAGTAAATGGTGTTTTTTGAAGTATCACATCATTTTCTCCAATTGGATATTTATTTTGCATCCAGTTTAGTCTATTTATCACTGAATGATGCTCTATCATAACACCTTTTGGATTTCCTGTTGATCCAGAAGTATATATTATATAAGCTAAATCTTTAGATGTATTTACCAGCTCTAAATTAGTATCCTTTCCTGTAAATATATCTTTATTATTTAAATTTATTATATCTGCCTTACCTTTCAACTCTTCTGTTTTCTCTATAAAACTGCTTTGAGTTAGTAAAAGCTTCATACCACTGTTTTCCACTATATATTCAATTCTATTTATTGGATATTGTGGTGAAATTGGTAGGTATGCTCCTCCTGCTTTTAGTATTGCCATTATCCCTACCATCATTTCTAGAGATCTCTCTACCATTATTCCTACTATTACATTAGATTTTACACCTTTTTCTCGTAATTGTAGTGCTAATTGATTTGACTTCTTATTTAACTCTTTATAAGTTAAATGGTTGCCTTCAAATAATACAGCTATGTTATTTGGCGTTTTTTCTGCTTGTTCTTCAAATAACTCTTGTATTGTCTTTTCTTTTTCATAAGGTGACTCTGTTTTATTAAATTCTTTTATTATTTTATTTTTTTCTTCCTCACTTATCATATCTATTTCAGATAATTTAACACTTGGATTTAATGCTACAGAATTTAACACATTATATAGATTATCACCTATTGAATTTATAATTTCTTTACTATATGCATTACCGTTATACATTATTCTTATACTTAGTTTGTTGCCTGGAGATATTATAATTCCAAAATCATAATTTATTTGTTCAAATCCTTCAAGACCTACAATATTAGCTTCATTCCCACTCATATCCGTATTGATTAATTTTTCATCTAAAGGATAGTTTTCATATACAACAATATGATTTATAAGCTTATTCTTCATGTCTGTTAAAGATTGTACTTCAGCAAGTGAACAATAATTGTATACATTTGCTTCAATAAAGTCTTGATTTAATTTCTTTGCTAATTCTTTAAATTCTGTATTATCCTCTCCTTTTATTCTTACAGGTACAGTATTTATAAATAATCCTACCATTTTTTCTATATCTTTAACTTCACTTGGTCTTCCTGAGATTACAGAACCAAATACCACATCATCCGCACTATTATATTTTTGTAGTAATATTCCCCAAGCAGTTTGAATCACTGCATTTATTGTTATATTATTTGCCTCTGCTATACCTTTTAAATTTGATGTCATGGCTGTTTCTAATGTAATAACTTCTTCTTTATTATTAAAGCTATTGGATTTTCTATTTAGTGTAGGAAGTGTTACTTCTTGTTTATATTCATTTAAATATGACTGCCAATACCCTAATGCTTCTGATTTATCTTGTTTATCAAGCCATTGTAGATACTTGCTGTAAGGTTCAGTTTTCTCAAAAACTACTTCTTTTCCTAAACATAATGCTTTATATCCATCAATTGCTTCCTGCATTATTATACCTATACACCAACCATCCATAATTATGTGATGAAAACTATAAACTAGCTTGTACCTATTATTTTTTATCTTTATTACTGATACTCTTATTAAACAATCCTTTGTTAAATCAAAGCCTCTATCTCTATCTGTTTTCTTGAATTCTTCTATATATCCTTTTTTCTTTTCTTCATCAAAGCTGCTTATATCTTCATAATTTACTCCTATTTCTCTTTTTCTTAAGACTGCCTGTTTTGGTTTTGTTATACCATCATAGAAAAATGCTGTTCTTAATATCTCATGTTTCTCTACAAGACTATTTATTGAATCTTGTAGCATTTTTAATTTTAATGTACCAGCTATCTCAAATGTAAATTGTTCAAAATATGTATAAGACCCCTTATTAAGCATTGAATTATATAATATTCCTTCTTGCATTGGTGCCAATAAGTGAATTTTTTCTATGTTTTTTTCACTAGATAATATTTTATTTAAATCCTCTATGCTTAAATTATCATCACCATAATCCCATGGTGTTTTTTGAGCTTCTTTTTTATTTTCACAATGTTCTATAATGTTAATTAAGTGATTTTTGTATATCTTAATTAATTCCTCTATTGTTTCTTCCTTATATTCTTTAATACTATAGTTAAACATAACTTTTAGTTCTTCTTTTGAGACAAAACTATTAATATCTATACTACTTAATTTCTTATTTGCATCGGAAATGCTCATACCGCCTGTTAAATCGGAATGATTAAATAGTTTTTTATCTTCTTTCTGTGAAAGTTCTCCAAGATAGTTAAAGATTATTTCTGGCTTCAGTTTAAAATCAGTATTTTTCTTATATTCTGCACTTGTAAGGTATTTTAGCAATCCGTAACCTATACCATTATTAGGTACATGTCTTAGAGTTTCTTTAGTATTCTGAATAGAATAGGATATATCTTCACTACAAGTCATATCTAGAATTACTGGATACATAGATGTGAACCATCCTATTGTTCTATCTATAGAAATATCTTTTATAATTTCTTCTCTTCCATGACCTTCTAGATTTATAAGTGTCTTTTCATTTCCACTCCAGTCCTTTACTGCTAATCCTAATGAGCAAAGCAGTATATCATTTATTTGAGTGTTATAGGCTGTACTTGTTTTTCTAAGAAGTCTTTCTGTTTCCTCCCTTGTAAAAGTTATGCTGATACTTTTACTTTCTTCCATATCACTTTCACATTTTTGAAAATCTCTAGGAAGTTCTTTCACTTGTAGATTTTCTATATTTCTCCAATATTCTAATTCTTTTAGAATTTCTTTACTATTTGCATGTTCTAAAAGCTTTCCCGCCCATTCTTTATACGAAATGGTTTTCTTTGGTAATACTATGTGTTTTTCATTTTCTATAGCTTCATAAAGAGTTTCTAAATCTTCAAATAATATTCTCCAAGATACTCCATCAACAACTATATGATGAATAGCTATAAGCAGATAATCCCCTTCTTTAGTGTTAAATATGCCCAATTTAACCAAAATACCTTTTTCTAAATCCATACCTTCTTGTAGTTTATTTGATAATTTCTCTATGGTATTTTTATAATTTTCTTCTTCCTTTAAATCATAGACATCTAAGGTAAATGCCTCCTCTACTAACTCTAAACCTCTATTTTCTTGTTTTATTGTATCGCCATCTTCTTTGTATATCATTCTTAAAGCATCATGATGTTTTAAGATTTCTACAAAAGATTTTTTTAGTATTTCTTCCTTTATGCCGTCCTTTTTATATAAAACAAAAGCCTGATTCCAATGATTATTCTGTGAAAACTCATTTTCAAAAAACCATTTTTGGATTGGTGTTAATTCTGCTTCTCCTTCAACTGCACTTTGATCTATTTCATTAGTTTTATACTTAGCCTTCTCACTTAATTGTTTTATTGTTGGATTTTCCATTATATCTTTAACTTGAAGACTTATATCATATTTTTGAAGTCTTGATACTATTTGTATTGATTTTATTGAATCTCCACCTAATTCGTAGTAATTATGGCTGATTCCTATACCTTCTATTCCTAATACTTCTTCCCATACCTTAACTAAACATTCCTCAATTTTATTTCTTGCTTCTTCATATTCCTTTTCTATCATTTGTGATACATCTGGTTCTGGAAGCGCTTTTCTATCAAGTTTTCCATTTGCTGTTAATGGTAATTTTTCTATTTGTACTATATAGTTTGGAATCATATATGCTGGCAGTTCATCTAGAAGTTCTTCTCTTAATGTTAAGGATGATATTGCTTCATCTGAAGTTACATAAGCACAAAGATACTTTTCTCCATTACTGTCACATCTGTCTATTACTACTGCTTCCTTTATTTCTTCTGATTTTAGAAGCTGAGTTTCTATTTCCCCTATTTCTATTCTTAAACCTCTTATTTTTACTTGATTATCTATTCTTCCTAAGTACTCAATATTCCCATCAGATATCCACCTTGCTAAATCTCCTGTCTTATACATCTTGGTACCTAGTTCAAAAGGATTGTCTATAAATTTTTCTTTTGTAAGTTCTTCTCTATTTAAGTATCCTCTTGCAACTCCCACTCCAGATATATATAATTCTCCCTGAACTCCAACCGGCTGAAGTCTTTTATTTTCATTTAAAACATATAATTTTATGTTATCTATCGGCTTTCCTATAGGTATTAATTTCAGTTCTTGTCCTTCTGAACAGTCAAAATATGTTACATCTACCGTAGCCTCTGTAGGTCCATATAAGTTTGATAACTTAGCACCTAAACTGCTGTTTATTACTGCATTAAATCTATTTACCTGTTCTACATTTAATGCTTCTCCACTTGAAAATACTTGCTTTAAGCTTCTCAAGTCCTTAATGGATTCTTTATCAGAAGAATTTTCAATATAGCTTAAAAATATACTTAACATTGAAGGTACAAAATGCATTGTTGTAACATTATATTTATTTACTGCATCAATAATAGCTTGTGGATCTTTTTCTCCATCTGGACATAACATACAGACTTTTGCCCCTACGAACGACCACCAGAATAACTCCCATACTGATACGTCAAAAGTAAATGGTGTTTTTTGAAGTATCACATCATTTTCTCCAATTGGATATTTATTTTGCATCCAGTTTAGTCTATTTATCACTGAATGATGCTCTATCATAACACCTTTTGGATTTCCTGTTGATCCAGAAGTATATATTATATAAGCTAAATCTTTAGATGTATTTACCAGCTCTAAATTAGTATCCTTTCCTGTAAATATATCTTTATTATTTAAATTTATTATATCTGCCTTACCTTTCAACTCTTCTGTTTTCTCTATAAAACTGCTTTGAGTTAGTAAAAGCTTCATACCACTGTTTTCCACTATATATTCAATTCTATTTATTGGATATTGTGGTGAAATTGGTAGGTATGCTCCTCCTGCTTTTAGTATTGCCATTATCCCTACCATCATTTCTAGAGATCTCTCTACCATTATTCCTACTATTACATTAGATTTTACACCTTTTTCTCGTAATTGTAGTGCTAATTGATTTGACTTCTTATTTAACTCTTTATAAGTTAAATGGTTGCCTTCAAATAATACAGCTATGTTATTTGGCGTTTTTTCTGCTTGTTCTTCAAATAACTCTTGTATTGTCTTTTCTTTTTCATAAGGTGACTCTGTTTTATTAAATTCTTTTATTATTTTATTTTTTTCTTCCTCATTTATAACATCTATTTCTCCTATGGACAAATCAGCATCTTTTATTAAATTATCTGATAGAATAATATATCTATTTAGTATATCTTCAATGTCATTACTCTTAAATTTGCTTTTATCATAACTAATTTCCAATTGAATAGTATTGTCATTTCTCTTAAATATAAATAATAATTCAAAATTATAGTCCTTAATGTAATCTACATCATGAACATTTTCAAATATAAATCCTACATTAAAGATATTTGATTTATTTTCCTTATGGATTCCTAATCTATCCATAATAACTTGCATTGGATAATAGCTGTTTTTATATGCTTCTGAAAAAACATTTTTTTCACTTACTATTATCTTTTTAAAACTCATTGTATTGCTTACCGTTGATTTTATTACTGTAGATTTATTATACTTATTAACTTCATTATCTTTTAATACAGGAGTAATAACATAATTACTACTTTGTGCTGTATATTTGTTTAATAAACATTTTAATATTGAAGATAATACAATAAGTAAATTTAAATCCTTATAACTGCTTAATTTTAATATTTTCTCTGCTATTTCCTTTGGAAAACTCAATGACACGCTTCCAGCTTCTACTGTTTTATTATTCAACTGGCTGCTAATATATGGTATTTCATTTCGATTTAAATCGCTATCTAAAATTTTTTCCCAATATGTTAATTGTTCTTTGAATTCTTCCATTAAAAGAAGTTCTTTTATTTCATTGTTTTTCTCCACAATATCCCATCTCCTCATATAAATAACTTTAAATACTGTTATTTATTAGTGCTTATAATATTCTAAAAATCAAATTCTAACTCATCAATGACATTCTTAACCTTTTTCATATCATTAATATATAATTCTCGTTTTTCATCAGAAATTATATTTATGTCTTTTATTTTAATGTCTAAATCATCTGTTATAGAATTTAATATATTTATAAAGTGTTCCTTCATTCTTTCTATAGTTTCATTTTCAAATAATTTAATACAATATTCTAAATTAAACTTTATGCCTTCCACTATTTCTGCTGCTGTTAACGTCAAATCAAATTTTGATATATTAAATTCTGGCTGAATTAATTTAATCTCTGCTTCTGAATTAAAATCCATATCTTCAAGTAAAAACATTACATCAAACAATGGATTTCTACTTGTATCTCGTTTTATATCTAGTTTTTTGATTAATTTTTCAAATTGATAATCTGAATTCTCAAAATCTCTTAATGTATTATTTTTAACCTCTATTAAGAACTCTCTGAATGTCTTATCTTTATTAGGATAATTTCTTAACGCGATAGTATTAACAAACATTCCTACTACATTTTCAATTTCTGCATAAGGTCTTCCGGCTTGAGCCGTTCCAATTACAATATCCTCTTGACCACTATACTTGGATAACATTACATTATATGAGGCCAGCAATACTAAATATAGTGTTGTTTCCGTATTCTTTGCAATATGATTTAATTTTTCCGTTAATTCTTTGTCTGCAGTAAAATTTATTCGATATCCTTCATGATTTTTTACACTAGGTCTTTCATAATCTGATTCAATATTTAATATTGGTATGTCACCTTTAAATCTATTTAACCAATATTCTTCTTGTTCTTTCAATTCGCCCTTTTCGTCAAAACTGTTTTGCCACTCTGAAAAATCCTTGTATTGTAATACTGGCTCTGCTAAATTGTTGCTTCTGTATAATTCTATAAATTCTTTCATTAATATACTTATAGATACCCCATCTGTTGCTATATGATGGAAATCAACCATAAATATATATTTTTTTTCTCCTGTTTTTATAAGCTTACATCTCATTAAAGGAGCTTTTTTCAAATCAAAAGGTCTTATAAAGTCTCTTATTTTTTCTTTAACTATTGTTTCATTACATTCCTCATATTTAAAATCTAACTGCCAGTTTTCTTCTATTTTTTGTACAATTTCTCCATCTACTACATAAAAACTCGTTCTTAATGCTTCATGTCTCTGTATTAATTTGTTTAATATATTTTCTATCTTTTCCTTATTAATTTTTTCATATATTTCTACTATGACAGGAATATTATATACAATATTTGACTTGTCCATTTCCCACAATGCAAATACTCTTTTTTCGGCTGAAGATGCCTTATAATATTCTTTCTTTTCTCTACATTTATTTATAATTAAACATTGTTTTTTATCTAGTGTTAATATAACTTTGTTAAACGTCTTTATGGTAGGATTTTCGAATAATTCTTTTACATTTATTCTTATATCAAATTCGCTATTTACTCTATTTATGATGGTTGTTGCCTTTAATGAATGCCCTCCTAAATCAAAAAAGTTATCATTTATACTTATACTTTCTTTAACTAGTACATCTCTCCATATTTTTACTAACTTTTCTTCAATATTACTTCTTGGAGCTTCATATTCTGATCCTGCAGCCTGAATATTATCTATTTCTGGAAGTTCTTTTCTATCCACTTTTCCATTTACTGTTACTGGTAATTCTTCTATCTGCATTATATAGTTAGGTATCATATACGATGGCAGCTCATTAGAAAGCTCTTCTTTTATGGAT
>NZ_LZZM01000007.1 GCF_002006345.1 Clostridium puniceum | reverse complement strand
GCGATACGAACGTCATATAAAATGGGTTTTATTAGCTTATTTAATAGATGAATTTAATAAAAAACAGCAAGGAATAAAATCAAGAAAATATCCTTGGAACCTTTGATTCCTATGAATATTTTCTTAAGTAACTATTTGTAAAAATTAGTTATTCAACAACCTATTACAAATTTAAATATCGTAATAAGGCAAATAAAAATACGGGTAAATCCTATTACCATATGGCAAGCTGATTTACCTGTATTTTTCAATTTAACATATAATTAAGATCTTATTTTTTTCTATATTTTGCCAAATCAATTGCAACTGCAACTGCAATGATGATACCTTTTATAACTTGTTGCCACATAGGACTAACTGCTATGAATTGTAATCCGTATTGAATAACTGTAAATATTAATACACCACTTACAATTCCACCTACTTTACCAACACCACCATTAAGTGAAACACCACCTACCACGCAGGCTGCTATTGCATCAAATTCATAACCATTACCATATTGATTTGTTGCACCAGCAGTTCTAGCTGCTTCAAGTACACCACCCACAGCATATAAGATTGATGCAAAAATGAATATTCCCATAACTGTAGCAAATACGTTAACTCCAGAAACTACAGCAGCTTCACGATTACCACCAATTGCATATACATTCTTACCAAATATAGTTTTGTTTAAAATGAACCAAACTAAAATTACAAACAAAATAGCAATTGGAACAAGGATTGATACTCCTGGAAAATCTCCTATTTGTAATACTTTTGTTTGACCAAGAGCTATAAAATCAGAACGGATACCTCCAATAGGTTGTGATTTATTTGGCTCCATATCGAAGTATAAAGAAGTTACGCCATATACTATAACTTGTGATGCTAATGTAGCTATAAATGGATGCATATCATATTTAGCTACTAAAAACCCATTAAGGACACCAAATAGCATACATGCAGCAATTGCTATTAATATCGGAATAATAACTGCAAGCTGAGGCATATTCGGGAAAAATCTATTTGCATAGTCCGGATTTTGTAACATTGAAGTTGATATAACAGCTGCAAGTCCAACCATACGACCTGCTGATAAGTCAGTACCTGCAATTAATAATGTAAAACAAATACCAAGTGCAACTATCATTTTAGTTGATGATTGTGTTAAAATATCTAACATTACTTGATATTGCATAAAACGTGGTTGAATTATCATAATAACTACGATTAATGATAGCATCGCTATAATAATTGCATTATTTGTTAAAAAACCTTTAACTGTTTTTGCCGAAAAAGTAACATCTTCATTATGATTTTCTTTATCTAAGAACTGCTTTAAGCCATATATTAACGCACCTATACCAACTCCTCCTATATACATAGGTAAATCATAAACTATATCAGAATCTAAAATAAAATTAAAAACAATTCCTAAAATCACAAGAAATGCACCAATACCTAAGAATATTTTTGCATAATCTTTACGTGACATTAACTTCGCTCCTTGCATATATATATACCTCACTTTCTTGTAATAACATTTGTAGACTTAAAATATTCGAATCTTTAAAACTTTTTTATTTCATAAATTGTGTAGCATAATTCATGATTTTTACTTGATCTGCTTCACTTTGTTCTAAAATTCCAGTAACTTTACCTTCGCACATAACCATAATTCTATCTGACATTCCAATCAATTCTGGCATTTCAGACGAAATCATAATAATTGATTTTCCTTTTTTAACCAGTTCATGCATAATTGAATAAATTTCATATTTAGCACCAACATCAATTCCTCTTGTGGGCTCATCCAATATAAGTATGTCTGGATTTGTAAGTAGCCAACGTGCAATTAGCACTTTTTGCTGATTACCACCTGAAAGATTTTGAATTAATTGTTCAATATTTGGTGTCTTAGTTCTTAACTCTTGATTAGATTTTAGAGCTGCTTTATATCTCTTTCCATCCTGTAATACACCAAATTTAGCATAGTCCTTTTGGCTTGCGATTACTGTATTATCTAATATAGAAAGAATACCAAATATTCCAGTAGCACGTCTTTCTTCTGTTAAAAGTGCAATTTTTTGCGTTTTGGCATCTCTTGGAGATTTTATCTTAACAGTTTTTCCATCTTTTTCTATAATCCCAGATTGTATTTCACGAAGTCCAAACAATGCTTCTACCAATTCTGTACGTTGTGCACCAACAAGACCACCTATTCCAAGTATTTCTCCTTTACATAACTCAAAACTTACATTTTGAAATGATTTTGGAAGTGGAGAACAAAGTTTGTCTACTTTCAAAACAACGTCTTTACTTGGCTCATAAGTTCTAGGTGGAAATCTATTAGTCATATCACGACCAACCATACGGTTTATGATTAAATCTGTTGTAAGATCTTTGGAATCCCATGTTCCAACATATTGACCATCTCTCATAATAGTTACTTCATCGGATATTTTTAAAATTTCCTCCATTTTATGTGATATATATATAATTGCACACCCCTTATTTTGAAGTTGCTTTATTATTTTAAATAAATGTTCTGTTTCATTTTCTGTTAATGATGAAGTTGGCTCATCCATAATAATTATTTTCGAATTATAACTAACTGCTTTTGCTATTTCAACCAATTGAAGATTAGATGGTGAAAGTGTCCCAGCTAATACTTCTGGATTAATGTCTAAATCAATTTCTTTAAATAATTCCTTTGTTTTATTTATCATAGTTTTTTTATCTACTGCAATTCCCTTCATTGGGAATCTTCCAAGCCAGATATTTTCCATAACTGGACGAAAATGAATTGGATGTAATTCTTGATGTATCATTGATACACCTAAATCTAATGCTTGCTTTGATGTATTTATTTGCATTTTATTTCCATCTAATATAATTTCTCCGCCGTCTTCATGATATATACCAAAAAGACATTTCATCAATGTAGATTTACCTGCACCGTTTTCTCCCATTAGTGCATGAACACTTCCTTTTCGGACCTTTAATGTTACGCCATTCAGTGCCTTTACGCCTGGAAACACTTTGGTTATATTATTCATCTCCAGTACATATTCACTCATATATCCATCCTCCTTCTGCAAAACAATAATTCAGGGATGGGAATTTTAATTTCACATCCCTGTACAATTTTCTGTATCTGAAATTATTGTTTATTTATATTATTGTATAACCTATTTAAGATATTCTTTATAATTTTCTTGAGTAACCTTTACATAATTGATCCAGATATATTTTCCATCTGTTACATCGTAACCAATGTTTTCTTTATTGATTTCTTTACCTTGAGCTGCTGCTATAGCGATATTAACTGTAGCTTTACCTTGGTTAGCTGCATCATTTAAAACAGTTCCAAGAAGTGATCCTTCTTTCATAGCTTGTAATGCTGGTGCTGTTGCATCAACTCCAACTACAGGAATATATTTAGCTGCATCACCTTTGTTATATCCTTCTGCCTTTAAAGCTTCTACTGCACCTAGTGCCATATCATCGTTATTACAAAGAACAGCTTCTATTTTATCAAGACCTTGACCTGTTATAAATGCTTTCATGAGGTCAGTTGCTTTTGCTTTATCCCACATTGCTGTATCTGCTGCAAGTTTTTGTGTTTTAAATCCGGCAGCCTCAATCGCTTTTATAGAATATTCTGTACGAAGTGTTGCATCTTGATGTCCTGGTTCTCCTTGAAGCATTACATATTGTATCACTCCATCACCATTCTTATCAGCTTCTTTGTGAGCCTTAAAGTAATCAGCTATAATTTCACCTGATTGAGTTCCTGATTGCTCTGCCTTAGCACCTACATACCATACTTTATCATAGCTGTCCATATCAGCTTTTTCTGGTTCACGATTTAAAAATACAATTGGTAATTTTTTAGCTTTTGCTTTTTCTATTAATGGACCTGCCGCTGTTCTATCAACTGGATTTACCGCTAAAGCATTTACACCTTTAGTAAGAAAAGTATCCACTTGCTCATTTTGTGTAGGTTGTTTATTTTGTGAATCCACTAATTCAATAGTTGAGCCTTTTTCTTTAGCTTGCCCTTCCATTGCAGTACGAACACCTGTCATAAAAGTATCGTCGAATTTATATATTGCAGAACCAATTAAAACTGAAGATTTAGTGCTCTTTGCATCTCCTGATTTTGAATCACTTCCTTTATTTGATGATGCACATCCTCCCATAGTAGCAGCAATCATAACTGTAGCCATAACAATTGGTAATAATTTTTTAAACCTTTTCATTTCTACCCCTCCATATTCTTATATGTTCTAAATTTAAATCTTAATTACGAAGTTTTTCTGTTCTTCGTTTACATTCCTAATTATATATACTTTAACATTCACTCTCCATACGAAATTCTTCACACTTTTATCGAATTTCTTAAGTTAATGGAATAAAAGTTTATTATTTTATATATTTTATGATTATAATTTTTAGATAACTTAGTTAAATGTTTCAATTTTCCCCCAATAAATATAAGTGAGTTGCTATAGCAACTCACTTATATTCAAATTATTTACTTAAAGTATTTGTACATATACAGTATCTAGATCTTAAACCTTTGGATAATTTCATTAAGTTTTTGAGCAAGTTCTGCCTGACTTTGTGCTGTTAATGCAACCTGTTCTATAGCTTTTGCAGTTTCATCTATACTCTCTTTTATTGTATCTACTTCTTCAGTGGATTTTTGTGATTTTTGTGCAATATCTTGTACTACATCACTTACTTGCCCAACAGTAGCTGTAATTTCTTCTGACATAGCTGCAATTTCTTCTGACATTTTGCTTACAAAATCTGAATCTTTGTAATACTGATTACCTGTGTCTCCATAAGCAATAAATTGTTCATTCACCTCTATATTAATAAATTGTAGAATATCTTTTCCAGTATCAATGCTATTGTTAAATGCTTCTTGAACCTTAATAATGGTATCCTGAATAGATGTTACTGCTTGAGATGACTGTTCTGCAAGTGTTCTAACCTCTTCTGCAACAACTGCAAATCCTTTTCCTTGCTCTCCAGCCCTTGCCGCTTCTATAGCTGCATTTAGTGATAATAAATTTGTTTGTTCTGATATACTTCCTATAGTATCTGCCATAATTTTAATACTATCTACTACTTTTCCATTTTCAATAACTTGTAACATCTTATTTTCTTTTTCAGCATATATTTTTCGTGTTTGATTTATGGCTTTCTTACTATTAATTTGAACTTCTGTAGCTCTTTCTTTAGATTTATTTGCATTATTACTTCCTTCCATAGCTTTTTCTGAAAGCTCATTAACACTTGAATCTACTTCCTCTACTGATGCACTTATCTCTTCTGATGCTGCACTAGATTCTTGCATACTGCTTGCAATATTGCTGACAGCCTCGTCTATACTTACAGCTTTAGACGCTAGTTCTTCTGCAGTTGCAGAAAGCTCCTGACTAGATGCACTTATATCTTGAGAGTTTTCCATAATTTCCCTTACTAAATCATTTACATTTTTTTGAGCTTTATTTAAAGCAACTCCTGTTTGCCCAAATTCATCTTTTCTTGTAATACTAATAGGTGTTGAAAAATCATAAAAAGCTAAGCGCTCTGCATATTCTTGTATTTTTTTTAACGGTTTATTTATATTGCTGGACATAAATAACCCCAGTAAAATTGCAATTATAATTCCTGCTGCGCTAAGTGAAATCATAATAACATTTGTATTTATAAATGTTGAATTAATATCTTCATTTGCATCCTTTGCCGCCTTCAAATTTATTTCTATAACATTATCAAGACTATCAAGCATATTTTTTTCTATAGGCTTCAATATTATATATTGTTTTTTTGCTTCATTTAAATTATTTAAATTAATAGCCTTTATTATTCCTTCTCTAACATCTCTATATTTTGTTACATTATTCTTAAATTCTGTCCAAACTTTTTTTTCTTCTGATGTAATAATTAATTTCTCATAATCTTCTATATATTTATTATCTTCTTTTACCATAATATCAATATTTTTTTTTGCCTCTTCAACTTCTGATTTATCTTCTTCATCCATCATAGTTAAAAGTTCGCCTTTAATTTCTGACATATTAGCTTTTATTGATAAAATTTTATTTATGCTTTGTAAATTTATTCCGTACATTTCTGACGCACTTTTATTTACTTTTTTTACTGATATACCACCAACTAAACCTACTACCCCAATTAATATCGATACAATTAAAAATGCTGATATCAATTTTGTTTTTACTTTTTTAAATAAATTCATTTTTGATTTTCTCCTTTTATTTAAATAATTAATATTTTTACTTACTATTACTCTTCAATAAATTTTCCATTTTATCTTTTGTGAGCGGTTTACTGAAATAAAATCCCTGAATTATATTACATCCTAAATCAGTAAGTATATTTTTTTGTTTTTTTGTTTCAACACCTTCAGTAATTATCTTATATTTCAAATCTTTTGATAAATCAACTATGCTCTTAATTAAAACCTTATTTTTATAATTTTCAATATTATCTACAAATGTTTTATCTATTTTTAGTGTATTAATTGGAATATTAATTAAATAGCTTAAAGAAGAATATCCAGTTCCAAAATCATCTATTGCAATATTAATTCCATTATCTATAAGTTCATTTAATACTTCCATCTTTTCTTCACAAACATCTATTAAAGTCCCTTCTGTTATTTCTATTTCTAAAAGATGAGGTGGGATTTTATATTTAGTACAAGAATCCAATAATTTATTTTTAAAATCTATTCTTTTCATCTGAATTGGGGATATGTTTAAAGAAATCGTATTAAATTTATAGTTCCTTTTTTTCCAGATAGACGTTTGTTTTAATACTTCATCTACAATCCAATCACCAATCTTCACTATATCACCAGTATTTTCAGCAATAGGAATAAATTCTGATGGAGAAACACTCCCAAGTTTATTATTGTTCCACCTTATAAGAGCTTCCATTCCTATAATTTTATTGCTTAATGCATTAATTTGTGGCTGATAAAAAATATCTAATTCACTCTTATCAATAGCATTTTTCAATTCATTCTTAATTAACACTTCCCTGTAATATAACTCTAGTGCTTTATTATTAAAAACTGTATATGTTCCTTTTCCATTATGTTTAGATTTATACATTGCAAAATCACAAAATTTCAATAATTCTTCAGCATCTATACTATTATCCGGGAATATTGATATTCCCATACTTACAGTGAGATATATTTTATCCTCCAATATTTTAAAAGGCTTTTTCAAATTTTCATAAATATTATTGCATATTTTTTCTACTTGGATTATGTTGTCAAATTCATTAACTAAAATTACAAATTCATCGCCATTTAATCTTGTTAATTCTGCGTGTTTTCCAATACAGTTATTTATTAATCTCGCAAATAATTGTAAAATCTGATCCCCTAAACAATAACCCCAATTGTTATTAATAGTCTTATAATTATCAATATCTATATAAATAACTGCGCCTTTTTTATTATCAACTTTAGTTTTTTCTAATTTATCATTAAGTTTTTCAAAAAAATAAACGCTATTAGCAAGTCCTGTAAGAACATCATATTTATACATTGCTTCTATGCGTTCTTCAATTTTTCTTTTTTGTTTTATATATGCATTTTTAATAATATTACTTTCGTTAATATTTTTTTCTTTTACTTTATATTGATATTGTTTATTAAATTTAATTTTATTCATTATAATTTAACACTTCACTTCCCATCTAATTTCTAAAATTACCACCTCATATTTACTTATTTATCTTGATGATATGTGAATTTAACTTATGTAATAACAATCCTTGCTTTTGACTTTTCTACTAAATTATTTATAATATTAATTGGAACAAAATAAATATTTTGTCCAATTTTATTATACTATAGATTGAAAGATATGTAAATATTGTATAAAAAGGTTGAAATCATATACATATTTGGGAATTAAGTCGCATAAAAAGAGTCAATATAATGAAGGAGTGTATATTTATGGATAAATAATTGGATTGCTAATCAATTTAATTGGACAAAATATTTATAATGTATTATTATTTTACAAAAGGAGAATATACATGCGGACAAATAATGACACTAAAATTAAATATCTAACACAAAAAGAAGCTCTATCATTATTTAATTCAATAGAAAACTCTGGCAATTTACATTCGACACGAGATTTAGCAATATTTAGATTAGCTTATAGATGCGGTCTTAGAGCTTCAGAAATATCATTACTAAAATTACGAAATTATAACATTTCAAAAGGAGAGGTATATTGCCAACGTCTTAAAGGAAGTAATAACAATACTTTACGACTTGATAAAAAAACAAAATCTGTTTTGGATAAATATATAAATGAAAATAATATAAAATCAGAATTTCAAACTATTTTTACAAGTCAAAAAAATACCCCTATATCACGCCAAACTTTAGATTATCTCACAAAAAAATATTGTGCTATGGCGAATATTGAAGATAAATCAAAGCATCATTTTCATGCACTGAAACATACTACAGCCGTTCATCTTGCCGAATGTGATATGGATATTAAGGAACTTCAATGGTGGTTAGGTCATAAATCTGTTTCTAATACAGAAATATATTTTCAATTTACTACTAAACAACAAGATAAAATGTATGCAAAACTTGAAGGAAAAATTGAAATGGTATAATTTTTTTATAAATAAATAGACTTATTTCAACCATTAAATCGTGTTAAAATAAGTCTATTTAGTCTACTATTTTATATAAATCATAATTATATTTATTACAAAATATCTATTAAACGTATATAAAAACTTGAAGTTTAATTATTGTATAACTTTAGAATCTAAAATCACGTTTACCTTCATTTAGCCCTTCAAGATTTTCTAATACAATTTTTTTAACTTTTTCATTTGGAATCCTTGTAATTTCATTTTTAATTACTTTTTCACCTTTTATTCTTGTATTATCAGTAGCATAATCTTCTAAATATTCCTTTAATGTCATTAGAGCATTAGGCTGACAGCAGTTTGCTATTTGTCCTGATTTAACAAGACTCATAAATCTATCCCCTGTTCTCCCTTCTCTATAACAAGCAGTGCAGAAGCTTGGTATATATCCTAATTCAAGCAGCCAATTTACTATTTCATCTAAAGTTCTATCATCACTTATATCAAATTGAGCTGAGTTATCTTCTTCTTTTTCTTTTTCAGCATATCCACCAACACTTGTAGATGATTCTCCACTTATTTGAGAAGCTCCAAGCTGTAGTGCCCGTTCTCTTGATTTTTTCGATTCTCGAGTCGATATAAGAATCCCAGTATATGGGACTGAAATTCTAAGTACTGCAACTATTTTAGCAAATATGTCATCTGAAATTCCATTGGTAAATTCTTCTGGATTTATATCATCAGCAGATCTTATTCTAGGTACACTTATTGTATGTGGTCCAACTCCTTTAGCTGCTTCTAAATGTTCTGCATGCATAAGTAATCCAACAAAATCATATCTATACATGTTTAACCCAAATAACACTCCCATTCCAACATCATCGATTCCACCTTCCATTGCTCTGTCCATTGCTTCTGTATGGTAAGCATAGTCATGCTTTGGTCCTGTTGGATGAAGTTCTTCATATATCTTTTTATTATAAGTCTCTTGGAATAGAATATAAGTTCCAATTCCTGCATCTTTTAACTTTGTATAATTTTCTACTGTTGTAGCTGCAATATTCACATTAACTCTTCTGATTGCGCCATTTTTGTGTTTTATGCTATAAATTGTTTTAATACTTTCGAGAACATATTCAATTGGAGAATTTATTGGGTCTTCTCCAGTTTCTAATGCAAGTCTCTTATGACCAAGATCTTGAAGTGCAATTACTTCACTCTTAATTTCTTCTTGAGTAAGTTTTTTTCTTGCTATATGTTTATTTTTATGATGATATGGACAATAAATACAGCCATTTACACAATAGTTAGAAAGATATAATGGTGCAAACATAACTATTCTATTTCCATAAAATTTTTGCTTAATCTCTTGTGCAAGTGAATACATTTTTTCATTTTCATCTTCTAATTCACATTCTAGTAAAACTGCTGCCTCCCTATGTGAAAGACCCTTATGCTCCTTAGCCTTTTCTAAAATTTCATTTATTAATTCTCTACTATTCTTATTTGCTTTAGCATACTCTAGAGTTTCTAAAATTTCCTTGTTATCAATAAATTCTGTTGCTATTTTTGATTTCACATTATACATACATTTATCTCTTCCTTCTTTAATTTAATTTTTATTTTTTGCCTATGGCTGCCTCTAAAGGTGTTTATAAGATAAATTTGCTTATTGAATCCATTTATTAGCTTATAATTTTCAATATTAATGAAATTTATGAACACGTTTATTTTCCATTCTTCGAATACACCGTTTTAACAGTTATACCTTTAATCATACCTAATTTTCCTGACAATGAACTTATGACATCATTGCTTGCATCAATAACTACACTTATTACATTAACATTTTTTTGTCTATAAGGTATTCCCATTCTTCCAATAATATATTGTCCATATTCATGTAAAATACTATTTAATTTTTCTATGTCATTAGTATCTTCTACTATGATTCCAATTAATGCAATTCTTGTATCCATATTAGTTATTTCCTTTCAAAAAAATAATCCCTAAGCCAAAAAAGGGCGCAGAGATAGTGCATTTTAAGCTATCTTATAATACCGCCTTATAATTTGGGGCTAACCCTCATAAATTCAGAACGACTTCTTTTTTATAAATCTTTCTTCTTAGTTTTAACTGTAAAGTCAGATTATAATATAATTTTAACATAAATAATTCTTATAGCAAAGCTAAAAATTCTTCACCTAAGATAACTATTATTATATTTATTGCATTTAAGGAATAACATAAATTTTTGAAAATAAAAGAAGCTAAGATCTCGCTCTTAACTCCTCATGATTTTAAAATTTCTATATTAAATAATTAATCTTAAACGTTATTTTTAATTTAAATCAGCTTCAAAGTTTTTCTTAGCTTAATAGCAAACTACAATACCACCATCATCTGCATATATTGTACTTAATCCACCAGCATCAAATATTACTATATCCTTAAAATCATATTTATTTGCAATTTCTGACTTAAGACATTCTGCTTTTTCAATACAGTTTACATGAGTTATTCCAACTACTTTATTTTTAATATCTTTACCTTCTTCTCCAATTATATCTATAAGTCTATTTAATGCCTTCTTTCGCCCTCTTACTTGTTCTTTTAAAATAAGTTCTCCATTTCCATTAGAACACATAATTGGGACAACTTGCAATAAGTTTCCTATAAAAGCTTTTTGACTACTTATTCTACCATTTTTAGCTAAGTTATCCAATCTTTCTGCTAATAAAAATGTTTTCATTTCATCTATATAAGTATTTATTTCTTCAATAATTTGATCAATATTTAATTTTTCTTCTATAAGCTGTTTTAATTTTAAAATTACTAAACTAGCTCCTGCTGCTGCCGTTTTACAGTCAAAAACATGAACAAAACTTTCTGGACTTTCTTCTTTTAACATTTCTTTAGCAAGCATTGCACTGTTATGTGAGCCACTTAACTTTTCAGAAATTGTTACAACAAAGTTATTTTTGCATTTTCTAAACGCTTCTAAAAATTCATGAGGTGAAGGACATGACGTTGCTATTTTATTCTTACTATTCTTCATCTTTATAATTAATTCATTTTGACCTGCATGTAAATCTATAATTTCTTCTTCATCGATTATAATTTTAAATGGTATTCTTTCCATTATCCTTTCATTATCAAATACTTCATCATTAAAATCAATACAACTATCCATTATTATTTTTGTATCCATTATATTCCTCCAATTTTAGGACTAATTTTGCTGTTATGCACGAAATTTTTCATAGTCAATTCATTATATTATTTTCTAATGATAGTTTCAATGAAAAAAACAGGCTTTACCATTGTTTATACAATAAAACCTGTTTTTTATTAAAAATTGTCAAAAAATCACTATTTATTTAAGATTATCTACAGCTGCTCTTTCAATAGCAAGACCTTTAGTATAACGTTTGATAAATTCATTAAAACCATCAACATCTCTAGGATCTGGGTCTATCTTTGTACCTATCTTTTCTGCAAATACTTTTTGTGTTAGATAATCATCTAATGTCTCATTATCCTCTTTATTAAGCATATATGATGCAAGTATTGCAATTCCCCAAGCTCCACCTTCTCCAGCAGTTTCCATAACAGAAACTGGAGCATCCATAGCGGCCGCCATGATTTTTTGTCCTACATCTTTTGTCTTAAACAATCCACCATGACCTAAAATTTCATCTAATTGAACACCTTCTTGTTTAAGAAGAATATCCAAGCCAGTTTTCAATGCACCTAATGATGTGAATAGATTCACTCTCATGAAGTTAGCTAAATTGAAATTACTTTCTGGTGAACGTACAAATAATGGACGTCCTTCTTCAAAATTTGTTATATGTTCACCTGAGAAATAATTGTAAGACAACAAGCCCCCACAATCCGAATCTCCTTCAAGTGCCTTATTATATAAAGTTGCAAATAATTTATTCATATCAACTTCTACACCCATTGCTTCTGCAAATTCTTTAAATAATCCAACCCATGCATTAAGATCTGAAGTGCAATTATTACAATGAACCATAGCTACTAGATTACCAGTAGGTGTTGTAACTAAATCAATTTCTTTATATACTTTTGACAATTCCTTTTCAAGTACAATCATTGCAAAAACAGATGTTCCAGCAGAAACATTACCAGTACGCTTTGCTATACTATTAGTTGCCACCATTCCTGTTCCAGCATCACCTTCTGGTGGACAAAGTGGAATACCTGGTCTCAACTGTCCTGTTACGTCCAAAAGCTTTGCTCCTTCTTTCGTAAGAACACCAGCATCTTCACCTGCTACCAAAACTTTAGGCAAAATCTCCTCAAGCTTCCATGAGAAATTTTGGGAAGCAATCGCTTCATTGAACTGCTGAATCATATGTGCATTATAGCTTTTTGTATCTATATCAATAGGGAACATACCTGATGCTTCACCAACACCTAAAACGTTTTGACCTGTTAATTTCCAATGTATGTAACCTGCCAAAGTTGTTTGTAAACTGATATCAGCTACATGCTCTTCTTTATTTAAGATAGACTGATAAAGATGAGCAATGCTCCATCTTTGAGGAATATTATAACTAAATAGTTTTGTCAATTCTTCTGAAGCTTCTTCGGTAATAGTGTTACGCCATGTACGAAATGGTACTAAAAGTTCACCCTCTTTATTGAAAGCCATATAACCATGCATCATGGCACTAAATCCAATTGCTCCTATTGTTTGAATGGTTACTCCATATTGTTCTTTAACATCTTCAGTCATCTTCTGATAACTATCCTGTACACCAGTCCAAATATCCTCTAAACTGTAAGTCCAGATATTATTAATATATCTATTCTCCCAATCATGGCTACCAGAAGCTATAGGTGCATTATCTTCACCAATAAGAACTGCTTTAATTCGAGTTGAACCAAGTTCAATACCAAGTACTGTTTTACCATTGATGATGGCATTTTTTACATCATTCATTTCTAGACCCATACAAAAACCTCCACTATATATCTATTAATTTTGATAAAAGCAAGTCATGCAAATAAAGTGAAACTTGGCTTCACATAGAAGTTTAATCTTCAAGTGAAGGTTAGTTTAATTTATCTAGGATGGTGCCACTGTTATATCTCACTTTAATAAAAATGGAAACATTACAGTGAACAGACATCAGATAAATGATTTTATTAAATGCAAAACTTGCTTTCATCGTTCTATTACTTCTCTATTATTTTACACACTTTTCTTAGTTTATATAATTAATTCGTTAATCCGCTTTACTATATTTATTATTATTTTTGCTTGATTATTTAGCTGAAACTTTAACTGCTTTTTCTACAACATTTTCTACCGTGAATCCAAATTGTTTAAATAATGTTTCTGCATTTCCTGATGCTCCAAAGGTATCTAATGAAATAATTTCTCCATCAAGACCTACATATTTATGCCATCCAAAGCTTG
>NZ_LZZM01000006.1 GCF_002006345.1 Clostridium puniceum | reverse complement strand
AATTTCATTTAAGATAGTGTTTATAGGTCGTTTTAACTCTTTTGCTATCTTATAAGGTGAAAAGCCATCTTTTAGACGAAGCTGGATAAGCATACGTTCTTCAAAATTCAAATGTTTATTTTTACGTAGTTCTGTGTTATTATTTGGGTAGTCCATAGTGATTATCCTCCGTGTATGTTTTTTGTTTAGAGATTAAATCATAACACAGAATAATCCACTATGGATTTTTTATTAGTTCAATTTCATTTTACAACAGGTCAAAATTTAATTACCTAAAAAATGAAGAAAATTATTATTTAAATTATGTATATTTTACTTTTAAACGGTAGTATAATATAAAGTACCGTTTAAAAGTAAAGAGGGTGAAACAATGACTAATATAGAAAAAATAAAAAATATATTAGAGAAAAATAATGGAATTATAAAGGCAGAAGATTTAAATAAAGAAAATATAGCAAGACATTATTTGAATTTACTTCAAGAAAATGGTGAAATAGTAAAATTAGATAGAGGAATATATGCTAGACCAGATGTATGGGAAGATGAAATGTATATATTGCAAGCTAAGTATAAAAAAAGTATATTTTCACATGAAACAGCATTGTATCTTCATGAATTAACAGATAGAACACCTATATATTTTAGGATTACAATCCCTAATAATTATAATCCTAAAAATTTAAAATATGAAAATGTAAAACTAAATTATGCAGTTAATAGTTTATTGGAAGTTGGAGTAACTCAAATGAAAACTTCTTTTGGTAATTATATAAGATGCTATGATAAAGAAAAGACTATCTGCGATATTATAAGAAACAAAGAAAATGAAAATATTGAAATATTTACGGTTGCATTAAAAATGTATGTATCCAGAAAAGATAAAGATTTGCAACTGCTAATGAAATATGCCAAGATCTTAAAAATTGAGAAAAAAGTTAGAGAATATATGGAGATACTTATATGAAAAATGCTATGCAATTTAAAGCTTATATAAAGAAAATGGCAATTGAGAAAAATATATCAGCTCAATTAGTTCTACAAAATTATATGTTAGAAAGATTACTTGAGAGAATATCAAAGTCAAAATACAGTTCAAATATAATATTAAAGGGCGGATTTTTAATAGGTGCAATAGTTGGAATTGATTCAAGAACAACTATGGATTTAGATACTACAATAAAAGCTCTTAAAGTTTCAAAAGAAAATATTAAAGATATATTTGAAGAGATAATACAAGTGGATTTAGATGATGAAATAAAATTTAACATTAAAAATGTAGATGATATAAGAGAAAAAGATGAGTATACAGGAATTAGAGTGAGTTTAGAAGCTTTATATCCACCATTAGCAGTTCCTCTAAAAGTTGATGTTACTACTGGAGATAAAATTACACCGAAGGAAATAGAATATAAATTCAAATTAATATTCGATGAAAATAAAGAAATAACTATATTAGCATACAATTTAGAAACTGTGCTAGCTGAAAAATTAGAAACCATAATATCCAGAAGTATATTAAATACTAGACCAAGGGATTATTATGATGTGTATATATTATGGAAGCTGCAAAAAGAAAATATTGATACTGGAACATTAAAACAGGCATTACAAGAAACTGCTAAAAAGAGAGAAACAATAAATCATATTGAAAACTATTCTAAAACATTAGAAGACATCGAGGAAAATCAAAATATGATAAAACAATGGAATGTATATAAAAATAAATTCAATTATGCATCGGAAATAGAGTTTATTGATACATGCAGTGCAGTTAGGGATATATTGGAGAAAATATTTTAATACTATAATAGTACAAAAACGGGAGATATCTTCTCTAAATATATGTTTAAGAGAATGGTAGGAAGAATTAAAACTTCCGACATTCTTCCTACCATCAGTAAAATATAATAAAATAAAATTTGAGATGGTAAATTATACAATGTACTTTAAAGCTAGTTATACTAATAACTACAGAGTATTATAAAGTACAATAAAATATACTAATTATGGAATACAGAACTCGGCTTACGGCTTGTCTCACAACAAATAATTGCAAGGATTTAAGGAATAATACATGTGTATTTTTCCTTAAGTCCTTGTTTTTTGCATAAATAATATTTGGTAAAGCACTTGTAGTTTTATTATTCAATCTTTTGTAAGCGGAAAAATAAAAATGTTTATTGCCTTTTCTTATAATGATTTTATGGAAATAATCTAATAAATAAGAATTAATTAAATTTACTAAAAGTTTTATTAATATTATGATATTTATTTTGTTAATTATATCTATATTACAAATGTATGTTTTTTATCAAATATGTTTATATTAAAGATATTATTTAATATAAAAGGCATTATAGATATACATGAAAGGGATGATTGTATTGAAAAATATTTTGTTGAGAAATGGTGTTTTATATGATGTAGAAACTTCTGAATATAATAAAAATGATATAATTATAAAGAATGGGAAAATAAGTGAAATAGGTAAAGATTTATTAAATGAGTTTCAAGGACATGAGATTATTGACTTAAGAGATAAGATTGTATTTCCAGGATTTATTGATTGTCATACACATCTCGGAATTATTGAGGAATGTACTGGGAAAATTGGTGCAGATAATAATGAAACTTCCGATCCTGTTACACCTCATTTAAATGGAATAGATGGAATTAATCCATTTGATGTGTCTTTTAAAGATGCAATAAGGTCTGGTATAACTTGCGTTATGAGTGGGCCTGGAAGCAATAACGTAGTTGGTGGAAGAAATGTTGCTATAAAAACTTGTGGAACAATTATTGATAAAATGATAATTAAGAATCCAGCTGGTTTTAAAATATCACTTGGAGAAAATCCTATAACTACTTACGGAGTTAATAATAAGTGTCCAGTAACAAGGATGGGAATTGCAGCTTTAATAAGAGAGTTATTCATGAGAACCGAAGATTATATAGCTCGTAAAGAAAATAAAAAGCTTGACGAAAGAGACATAAGATTGGAAGCTGTTGTACCTTTATTGAAAGGAGAAATTCCCCTGCGAGTACATGCACATAGAGCGGATGATATAGTTACAGCAGTGAGAATAGCAGAAGAATTTAATATTAGTAAAATGGTTATTGAACATGGTACAGAGGCTCATCTAGTGAAATCTTATTTAAAAGAAAAAAACATTCCTGTAGCATATGGACCTCTTCTTACGCCTAGAATAAAAATGGAATTAAAGGCTAGAAATTACGGCTCTATTGTGGAATTAATTGAAGCAGGTGTTAAGACTGCTCTTATAACAGATCATCCTTATAATTCTATAGACTGTCTAAGAACAATTGCAGCATTAACTTTAGCACAGGGATTATCGTTTAAAGATGCAATAAAAGCAATTACAATAAATGCAGCAGAAATACTAAATTGTCAGGAGAGAATAGGGAAGTTGGAAATTGGCTATGATGCAGATATAGTAGTGTATGATAGCAATCCTCTTGATATAAACTCTAAGGTTCAATTTACATTAATAAATGGTGAAATAGTATTTGCAAGAGAGTAAAGTTATTACTTTATGTATTGTACTTCAAAATTAAATAGCTATTGAAAAAATATGAAAATCATATTGTAAAAGATATAAATTAAAATTTAAAGCATTAAATAAATCATAAAAAAATATATATAGTAATAATACAAACAATGTTAGGAGTTAACTATGTCTGATTTACGTGACTGTAAGTTATATTATGATCCCAATACTGTAAACTATTTAGTTCAATATAGAGGTAATTTTAAAGTGCAAATGGATAAATTATCTTATGCTTGTGGAGATATAATTACAGATACAATTGGAGTTATATCAGTACGATTAGAAGATGTAGATAAACTTTTAAATGATGTGCCAGAAATTGTATTTTTAGGCATCAGAACTATGTTTGTATTACAAGACATTTCACCGTCTTCTGTAGATAATATAAACAATATAAAAATAAATCCTTATTTAGATTTGACTGGAAGAAACGTACTTATTGGAATGGTAGATACAGGAATGGATTATTTAAATGATGAATTTATTAGAGCGGATGATACCTCACGAGTAGTCAGCATATGGGATCAAACAATTGAAGATAATACTAATAATACTGTATATATTGGTCAAGTATATTCAAATGAACAAATAAATAATGCAATTAAAGCTTATAGAAATAATGAAGATCCGTATAAAATTGTACCATCAAGAGATGAAATTGGTCATGGAACTAAGGCTGCTGGAATTATAGGAGGAAGGGGATACACTAATGAGTTTCAAGGGATTGCTAATGAAAGTAATTTTGTAATTGTTAAACTTTTGGAATCACCTAATTTTAAAAAGCAATTAAGAGAAAATGATCTTCAAGAAGTTCCAGTATATAATGGCTCGGAAGTTTTAGCAGGATTAGAGTTTTTAAGAAAAATAGCGATTGAGCAAAATAAGCCTATGGTCATTTATATTGGTGTTGGAAGTACTGAAGGAAGTCATGATGGAACCAATTTAATATCTAGATATGTAACATCTCTTGGAAATAATAGAGGAATTTGCTGCGTAGCAGGTGTTGGGAATGAAGGTGACTCTCAGGGGCATGCATCAGGATATATCAAAAATGTAGGAGATATAAAAGTAGTAGATTTAAAAATACCGAGAGAAATTAAATATTTTCAATTAAATATATGGGTGCGAAGACCTAATGTTGCATCTATAAATGTAATTTCACCTACGGGGGAAGCATCAACGATTATTGAGGCAAAAATAGGGAAAATTCAACCTATTAAATTTGTCTTTTTAGACACTACAATGGTTATAAGATATTATCAGCCAGAGCATTTTACTGGCCATGAGCTTATAAATATTGTATTTAATAATATAAAGCCTGGAATATGGAGTTTTAATTTAATCGGCGATTACATAATTGATGGAAGATATGATATTTGGCTCTCTCCTAAGAATACTTTACCAGAAAATACAGTATTTCTTGAACCAGATCCATTTAGCACTTTAACTATGCCATCAGAAGCAGTAAATGTAGTCACAGTTGCATATTACGGAAACAAAAATGCTTTAATTGCAGCTTCAGGAAAAGGCTTTAATACTAATAATTTAATAAATCCTGATATTTCAACTATAGGCATAAATATTTTAACAACAAAAGTTTCAGGAGGCGTTACAACCTTTTCAGGAAGTTCTGCAGCTACAGCAGTAGTTGCAGGTGCTTGTGCTATTTTATTACAATGGGGGATTGTTGATGGGAATGATACAACCATGTATTCAAAAAAGGTTAGAAGTTATTTAATGTATGGTGCTATCAGAAATCAGCTCTATAGATATCCAAGTAGAGAAATAGGTTATGGAGAGTTTGACTTGCTAGGTACATTTAATGTTATTAGCAGAACATTTAGAGGTGAAAAGGATGCAGATAATATAAGAAATTTAGATGTAAAACATATTAAAGAAAGTCAAAGATTTGAGGAATATTATATTGGAAAATTATTTTTTAGAATTCCAAGGTGAAAGGAGGATTTTAGATGAGAGCAAGTTTTAGAGCTCCTCAGAATATTTTTTCAGATCCTAATTATTATCATTATATTGTTCAATACCAAGGAAATATTGAAGAGGAAGTATCAAAATATTCAGGATATTATGTAACTATAATTAACGATAAGTATGCAATAATATCTGCTAATAGGGAACTTGAATTGAATATTGAAGGACCAATGTTTTCAACTATAGTATATGCTTCACCACCAGATGTATTTACCCTTGAAGAAATTTCACCAATTGAAGCCTCTGGAGCTAATTTTTTGCAGTTGGAATTGCCATTAAGATTAACGGGAGTAGGTGTTACAGTAGCAATTATAGATACAGGTATTGATTATTTAAATGAGGAATTTATAAAAGAAAATGGAGAAACGAAAATAGAATATATTTGGGATCAAACAATAAATTCAAATGAAGAATCTAAAAGTGATTTCGGTGTTCCGTTTGGAACTTTTTACAGTAAAAATAATATACAAGAAGCAATAAATGCCTATAGACAGGGGCGTTCACCATATGAAATAGTACCAACTATAGATGAGATTGGTCATGGAACTAATATGGCGGGAATAATCGGAGCAATTGGAAGGAATCCCAATTTAAAAGGAATAGTTCCAGAATGTAGTTTTGTAATTGTAAAACTGATAGAAAGCATTGCATATAAAAGACTCTTTAATGTTAAAGTACCTATATTTGATATAGTTGCTATTTTTACAGCATTAGAGTTTTTATATAGAGATTCATTAATTAACAATAAACCAATTGTAATATATTTTCCTTTAGGAAGTAATTTGGGAAGTCATAAGGGAAATGGTATTTTAGAACAGTATATAGATTCAATATCTAGAAATAGTGGAATAGCTATAGTTACTGGAACTGGAAATCAAGGAGCAAGTGAGACTCATACTTCTGGATCAATAACACAGGTAGGTGAAAATAGAACGATACAATTATATATGTCTTCAGAGCAAGAATATAATGTAGTGGATATTTGGATTGATTCACCCAATATAATGTCTTTAGCTATAATATCACCATCTGGTGAAAGTACTGAAACAATAAGTGTCGAAATCAATACGTTAAAAACATATTCATTTGTATTTGAAAATACATCAGTAAAAATTAATTATTATCTGCCAGAAGAGAATACAGGTGATCAGTTAATAAGAATTAGATTTTTTAATATAAAAGAAGGTGTGTGGAGGTTAAAATTAACTGGACAATCTATTTTAGACGGTAAATTTAATGCGTGGATGCTCCAAGAAGGCTTAAGTATCCGAGGAACTAAATTTATTTCATCTGATCCTTATGGAACAATAATGAATCCAGCAACATCATCATATATAATTACAGCGGCTGCGTATAATCAAAATAATAATACTATTTTAAGCTATTCTGGAATGGCACTTTTAGATGACTATATAGATAGAATAGATGTGGCAGCAGGAGGAGTAAATGCATTGACGGTAGCACCCAATAATCAAACTGCTATTGTTAATGGGACAAGTGTAGCGGCTGCAATACTTGTTGGAGCCTGTGCCATGTTATTCCAGTGGGGGATTGTAGAAGGAAATTATCCTAATATATATTCTCAAACAATAAAAACATATATTTCAAGGGGAGCAGTACAGAGAAGTGGTGATTCATATCCAAATCCACAGTGGGGATATGGAATTTTGAATATATTAAAGATGTTTCAAAATATGTTATAAGAAAGCTGTATATTTAAATTATAATATATAGACATGAATAAATAATATTATTTGTAGTTTATTATAATAAAAATAAATAAAATTAAAAAATTGATATTTATAATATAAATAAAGCAAATACAATCAATATTAAAATATATTATAAATAAAAGTCAGACTTAAAATATGTAAGTTCTATAAATACTATTTGGTTATAAATACTAAATAGTATTTTCCTTTATATTATTTCACAAAAAAGACGGTAGAGTTTTGTAAATTTTCAATATAGAATTAAAAGGGTTACATATAGTAAAATAAACTCATAGCAAAGGAAGAATTAAAAAATAAAATTATATAAAGAGATAAAGGGAGGAAATAAATATGGCAGATTTGTCACTAAGAAATATTTATAAGATTTATGAAGGGGATGTAACTGCAGTTAAAGATTTCAATTTAGAAATTGCAGATAAAGAATTTATAGTTTTCGTTGGACCATCAGGTTGTGGTAAATCAACTACTTTAAGAATGATAGCGGGACTTGAAGAAATATCTAAAGGAGAATTATACATAGGTGGAAAGTTAGTTAATGATGTAGAACCTAAGGAAAGAGATATCGCAATGGTATTCCAAAACTACGCATTATATCCACATATGACAGTTTATGATAATATGGCTTTTGCTTTAAAATTAAGAAAAGCACCTAAAGATGAAATAGATAAGAAAGTTAAAGATGCAGCAAAGAGATTAGATATTGAACATTTATTAGATAGAAAACCAAAGGCTTTATCAGGAGGTCAAAGACAAAGAGTTGCGCTTGGAAGAGCTATAGTTAGAGAACCAAAGGTATTCTTAATGGATGAGCCTTTATCAAATCTTGATGCAAAATTAAGAGTTCAAATGAGAACTGAAATATCAAAACTTTACCAAACATTAGAAACAACATTCATATATGTTACACATGACCAAGTTGAAGCTTTAACAATGGGTACTAGAATAGTTGTAATGAAAGATGGTATAATTCAACAAGTTGATACTCCACTTAACATTTATAATACACCAACCAATTTATTTGTTGCAGGATTTATTGGAAGTCCTCAAATGAATTTAGTAACTGGTACTGTTGTTGAAAAAGAAGGAAAAATCTATTGTAATTTTGAAGAAAATAGTATAGTATTACCTTCAGATAAAGCAAAAGTATTAAAAGAAGGCGGATATGTAGGGAAGGAAGTAGTATTTGGTATCAGACCAGAACATTTAGATGATAACGAAGAAATTATTTCAGAAAATCCAGCAGCAACACTTTTAGGAGATGTAGAAGTTGTTGAAAGAATGGGAGCTGAAAGTTACATCTACTTTAAATCAGGAAAGAATAATATGACTGCAAGAGTTGATGGAAGTACTAAATCAGAACCTAAAGATAAGATTAAATTATATGTACAAAATGAAAACATTCATGTATTTGATAAGGAATCAGAATTAAGAATATGTTAATATAATTTACAGTTGAGGTGAGAGCATGAAGGGATTAGTAAAATATCTACAAGAAATATATGAAAATTGTGAAATGATTTTTGAGGTTTATATAGATGGTGAGGAGATATTCAAAACTAATCCTGATTCTCCTAAAGAGAAGCTTTCTGAAGAGGTATTTTTTATTGGAACGAAGCAATTTAAAATAAAAATTCAAGAAAAATATAAAGAATCTATAAAAATACTACAATTTTGTATTAAAGATAAATACAAAGATGATTATAATAAAAAAGAAAAAATAATTACTCAATTATTGCAAAATTTAAGTATATCAAAAGAAAAAATAAAAGAAGTTATGCCACAAATAAAAGACGATACATTTTTAATTACTTTAAGTTTGAAAGAAAAATTAACAGAAGCATTGGATGTCTTGAGAAATATTTACAACGATACTGATGTTGTAGTATTAAATTATGATGATACTATAATTTTAATAGGTGTATTTGAAGATATAAATGAACATGTTTCAAGTATAAGTGAAACAATATGTGTTTCTATTTATGAAAAGTGCTATATAGGTTATTGTAAGATTAAAGATTATGAATTATTAAGTGATTTATATAATGAAAATATGTATAAAATTAATTTGGGTAAAAAATATAAGTTATCTTCAATGATATTTGGGCAAAATAGTCTTTTATTTGAAAAAATTATGGATAGTTTAAAGGAAGAAACTAAGTCAAAGGTTTTATATACCTTTAATGAAAATTTTTCTAAACTTGATGAAGATATGATAAAGACAATAGAGGTTTTTTTCAAATTAGATTTAAATTTAAGTGAAGCATCAAAAGAATTATATGTTCATAGAAATACTTTGATTTATAGATTAGATAAGATTCAAAAGTATACAGGTTATGATATTAGAAAATTTAATGATGCAGCTTTATTTAAAATAGCTTTCTTTATTTGGAGACAGAAAAATAAAATATAAGTAAATATTTAAAGATCTTTTCAAAAAATTATGTGTAAAGTAATTTTTTGAAAAGATCTTTTATTTATATATCTTTTGATAAGTAAACTACATAGTCTTAATTACTATACATGATTTTAAGGTAGAAACTTTATTCAAAAATATAATATAGAAATCTAAAGATAAACGAATACATATTGATAATAAATAAAGGATAAGTTGTATAAATTTTCAGATTTTGCTAAAATGTAATTAAGTATAGAGTAAAAAAAAATTATTTTGTCAACATTATTAAAGATGAATCGAATATAATATTGTATGTTCAATATTTCTTAATTAAGAATAAGAAATTTATAAGAGGTTAATTGATTATAGGAATTTATGTCCATGATTATATATATGTAATTATTAAGAATACTAAATGGGTGGAGGAATGGGAATGGAAAGAGGTAGTGGGATTATCATGCATATTGCATCTTTGCCAGGAGAATATGGAATAGGTACGTTTGGAAAAGAAGCATATAAATTTGCTGACTTTTTGAAAAACTCTGGACAAAAATATTGGCAAATACTTCCTTTGGGTCAGACGAGTTATGGGGATTCACCATATCAATCATTTTCAGCATTTGCTGGAAACCCATATTTTATTGATTTTGATATGTTAGAAGAAGATGGATTACTAAATAAAAATGATTATAGTGAAATAAATTTTGGAACAAATCCAGAGTGTATAGATTATGGGTTACTATTTAATGAAAAGATGAAGGTTTTAAAAATTGCATATGAAAATTTTAAACAAAAAGAAAGTGTTGAGTTTAAAACTTTTCAAAAAGAAGAAGCTTCATGGCTTGAAGATTACGCTTTATTTATGGCAGTAAAAGCAAAATTTGATTTAAAAAGCTTCCAAAATTGGACGGATGATATTAGGTTAAGAAAAGAAAAATCTATAATTGAATACAAAAAACAACTTTTTAATGAAATTAATTATTGGAGCTTTTTACAATATGAATTTTTTAAGCAATGGAAGAAATTAAAAAGTTATATTAATAAATTAGAAATTAAGATTATAGGAGATATTCCAATATATGTAGCAGAAGATAGTGCTGATTTATGGAGCAATCCTAAAGTATTCTTATTGAATGAGAATACTTTAAAACCTTTGAAAGTTGCAGGGTGTCCTCCAGATGCATTTTCAGCAACAGGACAACTTTGGGGAAATCCTATTTATAATTGGAAATATCTCGAAGAAACAGGATATTTATGGTGGATAAATAGAATAAAGCAAAGTTTAAAGCTTTATGATGTACTAAGGATAGATCATTTTAGAGGGTTTGAAGCTTATTGGACGGTACCTTATGGAGAAAAAACAGCAATGAATGGAGCTTGGGTAAACGGACCAGAAATGAAATTATTTGAGGCAATAAGAAAAGAACTTGGTGACGTAAATATTATAGCAGAAGATTTAGGGTTACTAACAAAAGAAACCATAAGTTTTAGAAAAAAGACAGGTTTCCCTGGAATGAAAGTATTAGCATTTGCATTTTCTGGAGAAAGTGGAAATCCATATCTTCCACATAATTATGAAAAAAATTGTGTAGCATATACAGGAACCCATGATAATGATACAGCAAGAGGATGGATTGAAACAACAGGAAGTAAACAGGAAATTAAAAATGCAATTGAATATTTAAATTTAACAGAAGAAGAAGGGTATAACTGGGGATTAATAAGGGGAATTTGGGGGAGCGTTTCAAATACTTCCATAGCACTTATGCAGGATTTTTTAAATCTTGGTAATAAAGCAAGAATTAATTTTCCATCAACAATGGAAAATAATTGGTGCTGGAGAGCAAAAAAGGGTGTTTTCACTAATGAGTTAGCAAAAAAAATATATAGATTAACTAAAATTTATGGAAGGTGTGAATGAATTGAGAAAAGAAAAAATAGTAGAGGGAATTGAAAGATACTTAAAAGTTAAACATGGGATAAAACTGAGGGATGCGAAAGATTATGAAATATTTAATGCACTTTCATTAACTGTTTTGGAAGAAATTATTGATAACTGGAATGAAACGAGTGATGCCTATAATAGAGGGAGAATGGCATATTATTTATCGGCAGAATTCTTAATGGGTAGAGCACTTGGTAATAACCTAATGAATTTAGGATTATATGACCAAATTAAGGAAGTATTATCTGAATTAAAAATTGACTTAAATAGAATAGAAGAAATAGAAGAAGATGCAGGTCTTGGGAATGGAGGACTTGGAAGATTAGCAGCATGTTTTGTAGAATCAGCAGCAACTTTGAATATGCCACTAGTGGGTTACGGCATAAGATATAGTAATGGATTATTTAAACAAAATATAGAAAATGGATTTCAAACTGAATGTGAAGATACATGGCTTAAGTATGGGGAAGCATGGAGTATTAGAAAAGATGATGAAACTCAAATAATTAAATTTTCTGATATGACAGTAAAAGCTGTACCTTATGATGTACCAATAATAGGATATGGAACTAAAAATATAAATACATTAAGATTATGGCAATGCGAAGCTTTAAGAGAATTTGATTTCAATTTATTTAATAATCAACAATATATTGAGGCTGTATCAGGAAGAAATAAAGCAGAAGATATATCAAGAGTATTATATCCTAATGATACAGCGGAAGCAGGAAAAATATTAAGACTTAGACAACAATATTTCTTCTCAAGTGCATCAATGAAGGATATTATAAAGAAGCATAAAACTAAATTCGGAAGTGATTTTTCAGAATTTGCAAAATATAATGTAGCTCAATTAAATGATACACATCCGACTATATCAATTCTTGAATTTATAAGAATATTGGTTGATGAAGAAAATGTTGAGTTTGTAACTGCTTTAGCGACTGCTAAGGAATTCTTTGGATATACTAATCACACTATACTTGCAGAAGCATTAGAAAAATGGGATATTAGATTAATTGAAAGATTATTCCCAAGAATATTACAAATTGCATATGAAATAGATGATGCATTAATGAAGGAATTAAGACAAAAAGGCTATGATGAAGGTGAAATTTGGAACTTCAGAATTATTGCAAATGATCAAATTAGAATGGCTAACTTGGCTATATTTGTTGGTAGAGCAGTAAATGGTGTTGCTGCACTTCACACAGAAATTTTAAAGAAAAGTGAATTAAATAATTGGTATAATTTATATCCTAATAAATTTCAAAATAAAACAAATGGAATTACACCAAGAAGATGGCTTAGACTTTGTAATAATGAATTATCACAATTTATTACTGATCTATTGGGAAGTGAGGATTGGGTTAAAGATTTATACTTATTAAAAGGTTTAAAGAAATATAATAATGATGAAAAAATATTAGAAAAATTGATGAAGATAAAGCATGAAAAGAAGGTTCAATTAGCTGAGTATATTAAACAAGAAGAAGGGATAATTGTAGATCCAAATTCATTTTTTGATATTCAAATTAAGAGATTGCATGAATATAAGAGACAATTATTAAATGCATTATATATCCTAGATTTATATTATAGAATTAAAGAAAATCCTGATTTAGATATACCAAAAACTACATTTATATTTGGTGCTAAAGCGTTTCCAGGATATAGAAGAGCTAAAGGTATTGTTAAATTTATAAATGAGATAGCTCGACTTATTGATAGAGATGAAGAAGCATCTAAGAAAATTAAAGTTGTATTTGTACATAATTACCGAGTTTCTTATGCACAAAAACTATTCCCAGGTTCTGATTTGTCTAAGCAAATTTCTACTGCTGGGAAGGAAGCATCAGGAACAGGAAATATGAAGTTTATGTTAAATGCAACTCCTACATTTGGAACTTATGATGGAGCAAATATAGAAATTGTAGAAGCTAGTGGAGAAGAAAATAATTATATATTTGGTTTAAAAGTTGAAGATATTGAAAGAATTAAACATGACTACGATCCTAAAAAATACTATAAAGAAAATCCAAGTATTAAGAGAGTAGTGGATACATTAATTAATGGAATATTAGATGATGGTGGTACTGGATACTTTGAGGATTTATACAATGCATTATTAGAGGAAAGAGATCAATACTATTTGCTTGCGGATTTTGAATTATTTAAAAAAGCAGAGGAAAAAGTATTTGAAGATTATAAGAATAAAAAGATATGGGCTAAAAAATGTTTTGCAAATCTTTATAGTTCAGGAATATTTTCAAGTGATAGAACAATAAAACAATATGCAGATGAAATTTGGAATATAAAACCTGTATCTGTTAGATAATTTAACTTAAAAAATATGATTATATCATATGTGTTGTAAAAAAGTTTATTTATTTAAATTGGATTTGTGCTTACAATAATGCAAACAGGTTAATTTAAAAACAATGAATTTTATTAATTATAACTTATATATATGATAAATTGAGAGTTGATTAAAGACCTATAGATATAGAGATAAAATAACTATATCTATAGGTTTTTTTATTCTTTTATGAGAGCACTTAAATGCTTAATATAAATTGTAA
>NZ_LZZM01000005.1 GCF_002006345.1 Clostridium puniceum | reverse complement strand
AATCTCAGTTCTTTCTTCATAAGTAGTTTTTCGTCCATTAGCCATAATTCTATCCCCTTGCTTATTTTGAGATTTAAATGTTTTATGACTATTATACTTCTTAATCCATTGCTGAAGAATACTATGTAAAGAAATATTGTAGAAATATATTTTGAGGTGGGGATAAAATTGATACAATAAATGAGAGTATACATCTTGTAAAACTTTTACAAGATGTAATGAATTTATTTAAACATAATATGAAAAAGTTGCTTGGTGATGCAAGAATATCTGCACCACAAGGTATGGTTATTGGACTTTTGAGTAAGACTAAGAAAATGAAGGTCACAGAACTTAGTAGCAAGCTTTGTTTATCAAACAGTACTGTATCTGGTATCATAGATAGGCTTGAAGCACAGGAAATGGTAATAAGAGAAAGAAGCAAAGAAGACAAAAGAGTAGTTTATGTAAGTATATCTCCTAAATTTGAAGATATGCATAAAGTCTTTCATAAACAAATGGAAAAAAATGTTCAAAATATAATTAATCAAAGTAGCTCAGAAGAACTTCAAAAAATCTCTGAAGGGTTAATTATACTTAAAAAACTTTTAACTTCTCAGCAAGACTAAAACAATAAAAAAGATTGGAGATGATTTTAAATGTTTAAATTGTTTAGGTATCTGAAAGAATATTCTTTACAAATAGTTGTAATAGTTTTATTAATTTTTACTCAAGTTCTTGCAAATTTGTATTTACCAACTTTGATGTCAGATATAATTAACAAAGGCATAGTACAAAAGGACATAGTTCAAACTATTTCGTTTTTAGGTTTTAGTGGTTCTTACCAAGGAGTCGATTATATTCTTAGAACTGGTGGAATCATGTTGCTTATTTCAGCAGGCGGCGCTATTTGCTCAATTATATCTACTTTCTTATCATCAAGAACTGCTGTTGGCTTTGGCAGGATTATTCGTAATAAATTATTTACTAAAGTTGAAGGTTTTTCATTACATGAGTTTGATAAAATTGGTACTGCTACTCTCATAACAAGAACTACAAATGATGTTACTCAAATTCAATCTGTGACTGTAATGATTTTTTCTATTATGCTTTTTGCACCTTTAACTGGTCTTGGTGGCATTTTTATGGCTTTAAGAGAAGATGCTCCTTTAACTTGGATTTTTGCAATAATAATTCCTTTCCTTGGAATAATCATTGGATTAACTCTAAAATCTGCTATGCCATTATTTAAATTAATGCAAATAAAAATAGATAAATTGAATCTTGTATTACGTGAAGGGCTTACTGGGATTAGAGTAATACGGGCTTTTAACCGTATAGATACCGAAAAAATTAGATTTGATGATGCAAACACTGATCTTATGGATAACGCTATAAAAGTAAATAAAATTATGGCCTTTTTAATGCCAATTATGATGTTAATTATGAATATTACAACAGTTGCTATCATATGGTTTGGTGGCATACGAATAGATGAAGGTAAAATGCAAATTGGTTCCTTAATAGCATTTATTCAATATGGAATGCAAATTTTATTTGGTTTCTTAATGCTTTCTATGGTATTTATAATGATACCAAGAGCTCAAGCTTCCGCCATAAGAATAAATGAAGTATTAGATATGGATTCAGAAATTTTAGATCCACAAAATACTATAGTTGCTGATAAAGAAAGTGGTTATGTTGAATTTAAAGATGTCAGTTTTAGTTACCCTGGCGCAGACCAGCCAGCTATTAATAACATAACCTTTAGTGCAAGACCTGGTGAAATAACTGCCATTATTGGTGGTACAGGTTCAGGTAAATCTACTCTCATAAATTTAATACCACGTTTTTATGATACAACTTCTGGCTCAGTGCTTGTAGATGGTGTAGATGTAAAAGAAATGAGTCAAGAGAGCCTTAGATCTAAAATAGGTTTTGTTCCTCAAAAGACTGTATTATTTTCAGGAACTATTGCTGACAATATTAAATATGGTAAAGATAACGCTACTATTGAAGAAGTTCAGCATGCAGCTAATGTAGCACAAGCTGCAGATTTTATAAATGGAATGACAGATGGCTATGAACACATTATTGCTCAAGGCGGAACAAATGTTTCTGGAGGACAAAAACAACGTTTATCTATAGCACGTGCTTTAGTTAGAAAACCTGAAATATATATTTTTGATGATAGTTTTTCAGCACTTGACTTTAAAACTGATGCAAAACTTCGCGCAGCACTAAAAAATGAAACTTCAAAAGCTACAGTACTTATTATTGCTCAAAGAGTCGCAACAGTTATGGATGCAGATAGAATAATCGTTTTAGATGATGGCTGCATTGCAGGCATGGGAACTCATAAAGAATTATTAACTAGCTGCAAGGTTTATCATGAAATTGTATCTTCACAGCTTTCAGAGGAGGAATTAGCATGAGCGAAAATAAAAATCTAAATAAACCAAGAGGTGGCATGGGCGGTCCAGGTGGCGGTGCAATGGGTTCCTTTGCACGTGGCCCTGTCGCAAAGGCAAAAGACTTTAAGGGAACTTTAAAAAGACTATTAAACTATTTAAAGCCCCAAAGAATTAGTTTTATTTTAGTGTTTATATTTGCAATCTTCAGTACTATTTTTACAATAGTAGGACCTAAGATTTCTGGATGGGCAATAACTAGATTAGTTGAAGGGGTGGTAGCAAAATTTACAGCTATGGGTCAAAACGCTGATTTGGTTAAGGCAGGTAAAGCGGCCAATGTTGAAATTCCTAACGTAGATTTTCCATATATAAGAAATGTGATTTTATTATTACTAGGATTATATTTAATAAGTACACTTTTTGGATTTCTCCAACAATATATTATGGCTGGAGTTGCACAAAAAACTGTTTATAATATTCGCCGAGATGTTGAAGATAAACTTTCACGTTTGCCACTTAAATTTTTTGATGCAAGAACTCATGGTGAAATTTTAAGTCGTGTAACAAATGATGTTGATAATGTTGCAACAACCCTTCAACAAAGTCTTACACAGCTTATTACTTCTATAGTTACTATAATTGGTATTATAGTAATGATGTTAACAATAAGTCCACTAATGACATTGGTTGTTGTTTTAACTTTACCACTTTACATATTGGTAACAGCTCTTGTTGCAAAACGCTCTCAAAAATATTTTGCAGCTCAACAAAAAGAAATTGGAGCTCTTAATGGTCATGTTGAAGAAATGTATACTGGCCATAAAATTGTTAAGGCTTTTGGACATGAGGATGATTCGATTGAAGAATTTAAGAATATTAATGATAGATTGTATAACGTAGGTTGGAAAGCTCAGTTTATATCAGGAATAATAATGCCTATGATGAGATTTGTTAGTAATATAGGTTATGTAATAGTTTGTGTTGTTGGTGGTTATTTAGCAATACAGGGTAAAATTACTATTGGTGATATTCAAGCTTTTATTCAATATTCTAATCAGTTTACTCAACCAATAGTTCAAACTGCTAACATTGCTAATATAATTCAATCTACAGTGGCTTCTGCTGAACGTATATTTGAATTATTAGATGAAGTTGAAGAATTGCCAGATGCATCTAATGCTAAGGTCATAGACTTTCCTAAGGGAGAAGTTAAATTTGAAGCTGTTAATTTTAGCTATAAAACAGAAGAGCATCTTATTAAGAACATGAACATAGATGTAAAACAAGGTCATACAATTGCAATTGTTGGACCAACGGGTGCTGGTAAAACTACCCTTGTTAACTTGCTTATGCGTTTTTATGAGATTGGCGAGGGTTCTATTTCAATTGATGGTGTAGATATTAGAGACATAAAACGTGGAGAATTACGTAATATGTTTGGTATGGTACTTCAAGACACTTGGCTTTTTAATGGCACAATATTTGACAATATTGCTTATGGAAAAAAAGGAGCAACAGAAGAAGAAGTTATGCAGGCAGCAAGAGCAGCTCATGCACATCACTTCATTAAAACTCTTCCAGATGGATACAACACAATATTAAATGAAGAAGCTTCAAATATATCACAAGGTCAAAAGCAACTACTTACTATCGCTCGTGCAATACTTGCAAATCCAACTATTATGATACTTGATGAAGCTACAAGTAGCGTTGATTCAAGAACAGAAGTTTATATACAAAGAGCTATGACAGATCTTATGCAAAATAGAACAAGTTTTGTAATTGCACATAGACTTTCTACAATTAGAGATGCAGAGTTAATACTAGTTATGAATAAAGGAAGTATCATTGAGATGGGTAATCATAATGAACTTCTTGCTAAGAATGGCTTCTATGCAGATCTTTATAATAGCCAATTTACTGGAGCGGCTTTAGATAATGAAGTAGTATAATTATAAGAAGCTATGTTTAGTGAAATCTAAATATAGCTTTTTATTTAGTTATTTTAGAACAATCAAATCTATTAATGTAGAAAATACTTTTTAAATTATTGATAAAGTATCTTTAACAACTACAAAACAGAAGCTACGAAGTTTTAATCCAAAAGTATTATAATAATGTAATAATCAAAGTTTGGAATAATAGAACGTAGAATGAGTACAGTATTATTCAGAATGGATTGCTTTATTTTTACATTATCTAATAAAATACTATGTAACAGTAGAATTAAATGCTAAAATATACATAATAAATCATATGGAGGAAACAAATGAGTAATACAAGTAATTATGAAAATCAAAATTCAATAAAAATAAGAAAAGCAAAAATGGAAGACTTAGAAATTATAGTTAAATTCAATTATAATCTAGCAAAGGAAACTGAAGATAAAGAGTTAGATTTAGACATTTTAACAAGAGGTATACAAGCAATTTTAAAGGATTCTTCCAAAGGACAGTATTATGTGTATACAATTGATGAAGAAGTAGTTGGACAAATTATGCATACATATGAATGGAGTGATTGGAGAAATGGTATGTTTCTTTGGGTACAAAGTGTTTACGTTGATGTTAAATACAGAAGAAAAGGTATCTTTAAAGAATTGTATAATTATGTAAAGAATATTTGTGATGAAAATGATGAAATAGCAGGTATAAGACTATATGTTGAAAAAGAAAATTTTAATGCTAAATCCACATATAAATCATTAGGAATGCAAGAATGTAATTATCATATGTATGAATATGAAGAATAGTGAAAGAACCTGTATGAGAGGGATTTTATATATTAAAGAGTTATATAGCTTAGATTGAATTAATGATAAATTAATATAATATATAAGTTGCAATTGGGAAACATGAAATATATGAATATAAAATATATAAAAATATAGAATAGAAAGGAAGTGAAATTTTAGAGAGAGAATATATTAAATAATCTCTCTTTGAAATAATATTATGGAAAATAAGAAAATAATAAGAGATGGACATATTCACTCGCCATATTGCCCTCATGGAACTAAAGATCCTTTTGAAATGTATGTGGAAAAGGCACTTGTTGAAGGTTTAGAAGAAATTACATTTACAGAACATATGCCATTTCCGTGCTATTTTATAGAGGATAAGAAGTTTTTAGATGAATGTGCTTTATCAAAGGACGTTGTAGAAAAATATTTAGATGAAGTAGAAAAATTAAAACCTAGATATAAAGATAAAATTAAGATAAATACAGGACTAGAAGTAGATTTTGTTGAGGGATATGAAGAAGAAATAAAAAAAATGCTCAATATTTATGGGCCTAAATTAGAAGATAGTATATTATCAGTTCATTTTATAAAAATAGATGATAAATATACAGCTATTGATTGGAAACCAGGATTTGAAGAAGCTTTAAAAGAGTTAGGTTCTGTAGAATTAATATATGATAAATATTATGAAACTTTATTAAAAGCAATCAAAGCAGATTTGGGAGAATTTAAGCCAAAGCGCATTGGACATCCTAATTTAATAAGAATATTTAATAATTTATATCCTTTAGAATATAGAAATAAAGAATTACTAGAAGAAATAGTACGAGAAATTAAAAAAAGAGATTATGAAGTAGATGTAAATACGGCTGGTCTTAGAAAACCTTATTGCGGTGAAATTTATGTATCAAATATATTTAAAAAATTAATAGAAAAATATGAAGTGAAAAAAGTTTATGGATCAGATTCTCATACAGCAAGTGATGTTGGAAGAGATTTTGATAAAGAATAAAGTAATAACTTTTAAAAATAATATGGAAATGTGATATGAATTAATGATAATGATTGTTATAAAAAATTAGATTGATATTTAAATATGGTTTTAAAATGGGGAGAGAAAATGCAGTTAGAGGATAGAAATTTTATTAGAGAAATTACATCATTTATTTTTGTAGATGATAAACTAGAAAAAGCTGATATTATTTTTGTACCTGGAGGATCATGGCCAGAGCCAGCTGAAAGAGCGGCAAAGCTTTGGTTAGATGAATATGCACCTTATATTTTACCTTCAGGAAAATATAGTATGAACAAAGGCTACTTTCCAGGATCAATGACTAAAGCTGATAAGTATAATAAAAATTATGAAACAGAATGGGAATTTATGAAGGATATAGCACTTTCTTATGGAGTTGATGAAAGCGCTATAATTAAAGAAGACAAAGCGGAATGGACGAAACAAAATGCGTTTAATTCACGTGCTGTCACTAATGAAAAAAATTTAGATATAAAGAAGGCAATTATTTGCTGTAAGTCCTTTCATGCTAAACGCTGTCTTATGTTTTATAGCTTTGCATATCCTAAAACAAAATTTAGTGTATGTCCAGTTGATATAGATGGCATAAATAAAGATAATTGGTATGAAACTAAGGAGGGTATAGATAAAGTTATGGGAGAATTATCTCGCTTAGGAGGACAATTAAAAGATGCAATTCCAATTTTGCAAGATAAGCAGCATTAACTTGTCTTTTAATAACATAGAAAAAGTCTATAATAAATTGTTTAAATCTGTGAAATAAGCATGTATTCACAAATTTGAAAGGAGTTATAAAAATCTTATGAAATATACTTATAAAGATAATAACTTTAAAAAAGGTGATATGTTAAGTATTGTTGTTGACAGAAAAGTAAATATCTATTTAATGGATTATATAAATTTTTCAAGATATAAAAGCAATAATAGCTGTGAGTATTATGGTGGAATAGCTAATAGCTCTCCATATAATATATCAATTCCAAGGACTGGCCACTGGTATATTGTTTTAGATTTAGGTGGCGATATAGGAATATTAAATTACTCTATAAAAGTGTTTAAATGATTCATCAAAAATCACAATATTTAATAGGAGATTTTATATTGACAATGACCTTAAAAAGGGATTAATATATAGAATAAAATAGTTATGAATGTAAAAATAAAGGAGAGATATAATGGCATATTATTTTAATGAACCATCACACACTTTCGGAGAATATTTATTAGTACCAGGATATTCTTCAACCCAATGCATTCCACAAAATGTAAGTTTGAAAACACCACTTGTAAAATTTAAAAAAGGTGAAGAATCGGAAATTATGCTTAATATTCCATTGACTTCAGCAATTATGCAATCAGTGTCAGATGATGGAATGGCAGTAGCTTTAGCTAAAGAGGGTGGAATTTCTTTTATATATGGATCCCAATCAATTGAAAATGAAGCAGCTATGGTTGCTAAAGTTAAAAGCTATAAGTCTGGATTTGTTACAAGTGCTGCTAATCTTAAACCAAATTCAACACTTGAAGAAGTAGTAGAATTAAAAGAAAAGACAGGTTATTCTACTATGGCAGTTACAGAAGATGGAACTGCGAATGGAAAGCTTATTGGTATAGTAACAAGTAGAGATTATAGAGTTACTAGAATGGATTTTAAGACACAGGTTTCGGAATTTATGACACCTTTTGATAAACTTACATATGCACATTCAGACATTACATTAAAGGAAGCAAATAATATTATTTGGGATAATAAATTAAATATGCTGCCATTAGTTGATAGAGATCAAAAACTAAAGTATATGGTATTCCGCAAAGATTATTCGGCTAATAAAGAAAATAAAAATGAACTTATCGATAGTCAAAAAAGATATGTTGTAGGAGCTGGTATTAATACTAGAGATTTTGCAGAAAGAGTTCCAGCATTAATTGAGGCGGGAGCAGATGTATTATGTATCGATTCCTCAGAAGGTTTTTCAGAATGGCAAAAGATAACTATTGAATATATACATAAAAACTTTGGTGAAAATATTAAAGTTGGAGCTGGAAATGTTGTTGATAAAGATGGATTTTTATTTTTAGCTGAAGCTGGGGCAGATTTTGTTAAAGTTGGAATAGGTGGCGGATCTATTTGTATAACTCGTGAGCAAAAAGGTATTGGCCGTGGTCAAGCAACAGCACTTATTGATGTAGTTGAGGCTAGAAATGAATATTTTGAGAAAACAGGAGTTTATATACCTGTATGTTCTGATGGTGGTATTGTACATGACTATCATGTAACATTAGCTCTAGCTATGGGAGCTGACTTCATGATGTTAGGTAGATATTTTTCTAGATTTGATGAAAGTCCAACTAACAAAGTTAATATAAATGGAAATTACATGAAGGAATATTGGGGAGAAGGCTCTAATAGAGCAAGAAACTGGCAAAGATACGATCTTGGAGGAGATAAAAAGTTATCTTTTGAAGAAGGCGTTGATTCATATGTGCCATATGCAGGAAGTTTAAAAGATAATGTTACTATAACATTAAATAAAGTACGCTCAACAATGTGTAATTGTGGAACTCTTACAATTTCAGAATTACAAAAGAATGCAAAAATAACATTAGTTTCTGCAACAAGTATAGTTGAAGGAAGTTCACATGATGTTATATTAAAGGATAACCATTATAATACTCAACAATAATAATTTACTAACATCCACTAAATAAGTTTCAATTGACTTTATTTACTGGATGTTGTAGTATATTAATATATAGATTTTAAGTAAAGAGAGGTATGTTTGTGAGTGTTTAGTATCTAAATAGATTAATTTAATATTAATTCAAAATAAGTATAATGTACTTTTATTTGTTGTTGAATTAATTAAAACTATTAAAGATACAAGCCACGAATTTACTTTAAAGATAGGTATGCTATCTGTATTTATTGTTGAATTTTTAAGCTGTGGAAGTGTCCACGGCTTTTTTTATATAATAAAGTATAAAAACCTAAATTTTATAAGCAGATACAATCAAGAGTTATTATTAAAATATTTGAATTTAGTATATATTAGAAAGTATGGTGTAGATACTTTTTATGATTTCATTTAAACAATAAAGATTTCAATAAAAATAATGCTTTTATTGTATGAATCCAATGAGGAAATTTTAAAATCTATATAAACTTTCGTGGTTTGAATATGAAAGTAAAGGAATTAAGAAGATGAATAATACCACATTAGAAAAATTAAATTATAATGAATTAAAAGAAATTGTTAAATCATATTGTGTAAGCAATTTAGGAAAGAAATTAATAGATAAATTAGTTCCAAGTAAAAATATAAAACAAGTTAAGCGAATGTTAAAAGAAACTTCTGAAGGAAGAAGATTAATAGAGGCAGCATATCATATGCCTTTAGAAGGAATTTTTGATATTTCTTCATTAATAGATAAAGTAGAAAAAGGTGGAGTTCTTGAAGCATCAGAGCTTACTACTGTAGAAGATTTTCTTAGAGGATGCAGAAAAGTTAAAGTATTTGTTAAAGATAAAGATGGATATGCAGAAACTTTAAGTTCTTATGGAGAAAATATTACTGATTTAAAAGATATAGAAGATGAAATAAAATTAGCTATTTGCGGAACCATTGTAGATTCAAATGCTACAAAAGATCTAAAAAGAATAAGAAGGTATATTGATATTTGTGAAGAAAAAATTAAAGAAAAGTTAGAAAAGTTTATAAAGAATCCTGGTAATAGAGAATATATACAAGAATTTTTTGTTAGTCAAAGAAATGGAAGATATACTGTACCTATAAAGGCTTCATATAAAAATAGTATCCAAGGAACTATTGTTGAAATTTCTTCAAAGGGTACAACTGCATTTGTTGAGCCTAATGTAATTTCAAAATACACAACTGAATTATTGTCTTTGAAAGCAGAAGAAAGCATTGAAGAATATAAAATATTAGCTACTTTAACTGAAATGATTTTTCAAAGAGCGCAAGAACTTAAAATTAATATAGAGGTTATTTCAGAATATGATATGATTTTAGCAAAAGCAAAATACAGTAAAGAAATTAATGGAATTGAACCTAAATTAAATGATTATGGATATATTAAAATAATTCAAGGAAAGTATCCATTAATAAAAAATAGTGTTCCTTTAGATTTCGAAGTTGGAAGTGATTATAGAAGTTTAATAATCACCGGACCAAATGCAGGTGGAAAAACAGTTGTATTAAAGAGTGTTGGACTCCTTACATTAGCAACATTAAGTGGTTTTCATATAAGTGCAAAGAAAGGCACTGAAATATCAGTATTTAATAATATTTTTGTTGATATTGGTGATAATCAAAGCATTGAAAATGCATTAAGCACTTTTTCTTCTCATGTAAAAAATCTAGCAGAAATTTTAAAGGAAAGTAATAAAAATACATTATTATTTTTTGATGAAATAGGAAGTGGAACAGAGCCCAATGAAGGGGCAGCACTTGCTATTGCAATTTTAGAAGAATTTTATCATAAAGGCTGTATTACTGTGGCATCTACTCATTATGGAGAAATTAAAAATTTTTCAGAAAAACATGCTCATTTTGAAAATGCAGCTATGGAATTTAGAAAGGATACCTTAGAACCTTTATATAGGCTTCATATAGGAAAAAGTGGAGATAGTAATGCACTATATATTTCTAAAAAAATGGGCATAAGTGAAAGTATTATTGAAAAAAGTAAAAAATATATTGAAACTAAGGAATATAATTATGAACTTTTAGAAGCTGATAAAATTACTCTCAATAAAGCAGAAACTATTAACGAAGTTGAATATTTTTATGAGCAAGGTGATAAAGTCTTATTATTAGATAAAAATTTAAGTGCTATTGTTTATAAAGGAATAGATAAATTTAATAATATAACAGTTCTTTTGAATAATCAATTATTAGAGGTAAATTACAAGAGGGTAAAATTAGAATTTAAAGCTAAAGAACTATATCCAGAAGGTTATGATTTAAATCAATTATTCACATCTCATAAGGAGAGAAAACTTGAAAGAGATATTATAAGAGGATCAAAGAAGGGGTTGAAAAAGTTTAGAAAACAAGAAGGTATATAGAAATTAGAAAGATATATAGGTGTAAATATAATATAAAATGTCTAACTAATTTTTTATGTTAAAATAATGTATAGGAACTAAGAATAGTCAGCTGATTTGCTCCTAAATAATTAATAGTAATTAAATTTTAATGGTAAATTAAAATTATAATAGTTAATTGGATTTAAAATATTAAAAATAAAGTTGTCTTATTATAAATATATAAATAAGGCAACTTTTTAATTTGCTTTAACTAAGTTGAAAAATTGTAATTTTAAGGTAAACTAGCTAGATGTCTCTTTTTTATGGTAAGGAATGGTGGTATAATACTAGAATAGAATTTTAAATAAGATTGATATTCATTTATAAATAATAAGTTAAAGGAGGGAAATCATGAAAAAAGTTTTTGAAGTTACTTTAAAGCAAATGATACTTATTATTCATAGAGCAATTAATTCGGTGGACATTAGACTTTTTAATCATGGAGAGCAAGTTGCATATATTATGATGAATTTATTAAAAACAGATGGAAAGTATAGTGATGAAGAAATACTTAAAATTTGTGCAATATCTGTTTTTCATGACATAGGAGCATATAAGGTTACAGAAAGAGACAAGCTTGCACAAATTGATACTATATCTCCATTTGATCATGCAATTTATGGCGCATTATTTATAAAATACTTTTCACCTCTTTCAAAGTTATATGAGATAGTATTAACTCATCATTTTACATTAAAATATTATAAGAATAGCAAGATAGATGTTATAAGTAAAGAAGGGTTATTGTTAAATTTTGCAGATTATATAGATAGAATTTATTTAAATAAAAAAGCATTACCAAAAGATTATTTTGATAATGATAGAGGAAATCATTTAAAAGAACATATAGAACTATTTGTAGATGCAGAGAAAAAATTTGGATTTATAAATAAATTATTAGATGGCTCTTATGAAGAGGAATTACATAAGTTCTTTGAAACTAAAATTCTTACTAGAGAAGAAGTAATAGCGTATAGCAAAATGTTAGCATATTCAATTGATTTCAGAAGTGAAGCAACTGTTAAACATACAATATTAGTTGAAGCAATAAGTTATCAAATAGCAAAACTATGTGGTTTAAGCGAAGAAACATTAATTCAAATCAAAGTTGCAGCCGTACTTCATGATATAGGGAAAATAGGAATTCCGGTAGAAATACTTGAAAAACCTGGTAAGCTTACATTAGGAGAATGTGAAATTATGGAAAGGCATTCTATAATTGGTTACAATATTTTAAGTGATTTAAATATAGATGATATAAGGGACATAGGAACGCTTCATCATGAAAAAATAGATGGAACAGGATATCCTTTTGGGATAAAAGGAGAAGAATTAACCATAGAAATTAGAATAGTAGCAATAGGAGATATTATTAGTGCTTTATTTGGTGCACGAAGTTATAAAGAATCATTTGATAAAGAGAAAATTATTAAAATATTAGAAAATATGGTAAGGAGTAATAAAATAGATTCTGAAATAACAAATTTGTTTATAAATAATTATGAGTTTATTATGAATGAAGCTTTAAAACAAAGTAATGATTTAATGGACAAATATTTAAATTTAAATTATGAATATAAAACCATATTAAAACAGTTTTCTTAACGATTATATGGAGAACAGGATTAATTATAAATACACAAAAGAAAAATTATAATATAAAAAGAGTTTATCTTAAAGATAGAATAAATTTTATCGTAAGATAAGCTTTTAATTTTTTCTTTAGAAAATCTTTCGTTTTATATAAATAATATCTTTAAATATTAAATGTATAATTTAGCTATACTCATGAGTAAACAACTATTTTTCATTCTGGTATTATATATTAAATACGGTATAATATATACCGAAATGTAAATTATATAAAATACCTTACTACCTACCCATAAACTATGTTATTAAATATATAGAACTATTTTGTAGTAAGAATATAGCAATTTAAAAATAAAGGGATGGTCTTTAGCATTAATAAAAAATTAAAATAAAAATTGGAGAAAAACAAATTACTTCAATCAGTAATTAAGCTTGAATTTATGAATTATAAGTATATTTTAATAACTATCATAAATATATTAATGTTGTATAATAAGTAACTCATAAAGTGTAATAGATAATAAAGGGTAAGGATGTTTAAGAATAATGAATTTATATAATATTTTAATTGTGGAAGATGAAAAAGAAATATGTGACGGAATTGAAATATATTTAAAGAATCAAGGATACAATGTCTTTAAGGCGAGTAATGGAATAGAAGGGCTTCAGACGATAGAAAGAGAGACTTTACATTTAGCTATTGTAGATATAATGATGCCTAAGATGGATGGAGTAACAATGGTTATGAAACTTCGCGAAAATTATGAATTTCCTGTAATTATGCTAACTGCAAAGTCAGAAGAAATGGATAAGATAATGGGACTTAATATTGGTGCGGACGATTATGTAACCAAGCCATTTAATCCAATGGAGCTTTTGGCTAGAGTTAATTCTCAGCTTAGAAGATATTCTAAATATTTAAGAGTAATAAATAATGTAGAAGAAAGTGCAAACAGTTTTGTAATTGGTGGTCTTGAATTAAATATGGACAATAAAGAAGTAACCTTAGATGGTGAAGAAATAAAGCTTACACCAATTGAATTTAAAATATTGGAATTACTTATGAAAAATGCAGGAAAAGTATTTTCAGCAGAATCAATATACGAACATGTTTGGAATGAACAAGCCATAAATACTGATACAGTAATGGTTCATGTTAGAAATATTAGAGAAAAAATAGAAATTGATAGGAAAAATCCAAAATATTTAAAGGTGGTGTGGGGAGTTGGATACAAAATTGAACGACAATAAAAAGGTAGTTGAAGAATTTCATGATGATAAGAATAATAATGAGATTAATATTAATGTTAATAAACAGTATAAAAAACTTTATATTCTAAATATAATAGTATTTTTAAT
>NZ_LZZM01000004.1 GCF_002006345.1 Clostridium puniceum | reverse complement strand
TATTTATATTATAAAATGTTTTTCTAGTATTTCAATCATTTTCTCATTAAAATTTTCGTATTGATTTACACTTTCTATTTTTTCATTTTTTTTATCATAAGTAACTAGCGAAATATAAACTTCACCCTTATTATATAGAAGCAAATAACCTATTTCCTTGCCGTATTCTAAATCAATTTCTTCATAATTCCTTAAAATAATTTTATATAAATTCTTTTCTTTTTTTTCTAAAATTGTTCGGTTATGCTTATTATGTAATTTTACATCTTCTTCGTTATTATTCGTTTTTATATACATATCATTATCTAATGTCATAAATATATTTTCTTCATTATATCTGCCAAAAGGAAAATATAAATATCTCTTTTCTTTTATAAAGGAAACTACAAAATCTTTTAACTCTGATTTTGAACCTTTATATTTATTGCCTTTTTTATCAATAGAGAACATTAGGCTTGTATACTTTTGATCCCAGCTAAAATATTTCTTTTGCCATTCTTCAAGAAATAATATTAAATTTAAAAAATCAAGTTCACTATATTTCTTTTTTATCAAAAAATTATTTTTTAATTGCTCTTCTATAAGTTTCTTATCATTTCCTATATCAACAACTTGTCCTTGTTTGGTTAAAAAATGACCTAATTCATTTCCAAATCTAGTAGTTAAAATTATTTTTAAAATTATTTTATTATATTTTGAATATTTTCTCTCTTTTATTTCCATTTCTAAATTTTGATTACAATTGTCTAAATATTGTTTTATTAAGTTTGAATCTTTTTTTACATACCCTTCTTTTCTTAATCTCAATTGACTTAAATCTTTTTTTGCATATTCCTCCATAAGATGAACTTGCTTATCCATATTTTTAGTTTTTATTGATGTTATCATAGGAATAGTTTTTAATAACTTTTCTTCTAAGGCTTCTTCTATATTTGAAACATAATTCTTTGGAAACTTTAAAGCACACTTAATATTAAATATTTCATTTAATTTATTAATGCTACTTATTTCTTCCATAATATTCATTTCATATTTTAATACTGTTTTTTCTTCAATTTCTGAAATAATTAATAATTTACTTTTTTCAAAAACATATCCTATCCCGTAAGTTATAAGTAGTTCATCATCACAATCCATATCTCTGCATCTCCCATATCTATTATCAAATTTATTGTTTTACATTTATAATTATTCTACATAAATTATAATTTGCAAGTATTCTTACAATCAACAAGTAAATATTGCTAAACTCCTTTATTTATGGGGCTTTAAGATAATTTTCTTCTATATAGTATTATTTTAATTTTTATTCATTTAAGCTTTTAAAACCTTTTCCTAGAACTTCACTTGTTTCATTAACTGTTATAAAGGCATTTTGATCATTATCCTTAATGAATTTCTTCAATTTTATAAATTGACTTCTAGTTAATATAGTTAAAATCACACAGTTATCTTTTCCAGTGTATCCACCCTTTCCATAAAAAACTGTACATCCTCTATCTATATCCTTAATTATGTAATTTGAAACAAGTTGTTCTTGCTCTGTAAATACCATAACTTGTTTTGATAAATTTAATCCATCTATAAATTTATCGATTAAATTTCCTGTTAAATAAATACTCAATAGTCCAAATAACGCTAATTCTGTTCCAAAGGTATACATTGCAAGCATTATTACAATAGAATCAGATATTAAGAGTCCCTTACCAAAATCTATATGTGCATATTTACTTAATATTTTTGCAGTTATACTTGTACCTCCAGTTGTAGCATCTTGAGTAAGCATAATCGCTGTTCCTAAAGCCAAAAGTACACTTCCAAATATTGAAGCAAGCATTAAATTGCTTGTAACAGCTACTGGTGTATAGTTTTTTTCTATAATCGATAATGCAAAAGATAGGCCAAAGGCTGCATACATGCTTTTAATACCAAAATTTCCTCCAATAAGCACAAATGCTAATACAAATAATATAACATTAGCGATTATCATTACTATACCTGTATCAACGCCAATAATATTGTTGATTACAAGTGCTAAACCAGATACACCTCCTGATGCTATTTTATTTGGAAAGAAGAAGAATTCAAATGATATAAGGACTAATATTACACCTATTGTTATAATTCCATATTCTTTTAATTTTTTCACAATTATCCTCCTTAGTATTTCTAAATACATTAATATATATTTCTACTAAAACAAACAATTTATACACTATCATATCTAATCAAATACTGCAATTCATATTTTAAATATAATGCACAAAAATAGTTCCCGTAGAATTTCTACAGGAATTACTTTTACCATATTATTATAGAGGAAATGATTTGCTTGGTTTATTATAATGATATATATGTACTAAAACTTTAATTTTGCTATTAAATTAATCTGGTACTACTAACCTGTTTGTAAATTAATTTTCTTAATATGTCCGTCCTAATAAATAAGATTAGATATACTTACTGTATATGGTTTTGTTGTAACAAATTAATTCAAACCTATATACGTTCTTTATTCAAAACCCACCTGAGTTTTAATCGAATTAACTATTTTATCATATGATATATAAATGCTGCAAAATTATATGCAGCAGGTGCAATTATTACTGTCATAATTCCTGCAATCCCTATTGAAAGACTGCTCATAGCCCCTTCAATTTCACCTAGCTCTAATGCCTTACTAGTTCCAACTGCATGTGCAGCCGTACCTATTGATACTCCAATAGCCACCTTGTCTTCAATTCTAAACAATTTACATATAGTTGGTCCAAATACAGCTCCTATTATGCCTGTGACTATAATAGCTAATACTGTTATTGGAACTAAACCACCTAGCTGGCTGCTTATTGATATTCCTATAGGTGTTGTCACTGATTTCGGTACTAATGATTTTATTATACCAGAATCTAATCCTACTAAATGTGATATTCCTATTATAGAAAATATCCCTATAACACTTCCTACAAATATTCCAGTTAAAATGGCTTTTGCATTCTTTTTAAGTAAATCAAGCTGTTTATATAAAGGTACTGCAAGTACTACCGTTGATGGTCCAAGAAACATGTTTATAAATTGACCACCTTTATTATATGTATTAAAATCAATATGAAATGCAAATAAAAAACATATTATAAGTGCTATTGCAATAAGCAATGGATTTAAAATTGGTATTCTTGTATTTCTATTAATAAATATACCTGCTTCAAAAGCAGCTAGTGAAAGCACTAATCCAAACAAAACATTATTGGTTAATAATTCCAAATATTTCACCTTCATTTCTTCTTAAAGATTTTTTTCTTTCGTTTTCTTTGAAATAGCCTGCACAATAATTCCTGTAATTCCTATTATTATTGTTGTCGTTAATATACAAACTATCAATAACTGCCACCAGGTTGATTTTATTATTCCGAGTGAAGCCATAAGTCCTACTCCTGCTGGAATAAAAAAGAATGCCAAATGATCCAATAAAAAATTTGTTACATTGGATATATTATCAACCTTAACTATCTTAGTGCATAATAAAATAAATAGTATTACCATACCTAAAATATTGCCGGGTATCGGTAAATGAATGGAGCTTGACAATAACTCTCCAACTAAATAAATTCCGAGTATAATTAATGCTTCTCTAAATAATTTCAATTTTACCATCCTCCAATTACTTAGACAGAAAAAATTCAAATAGTCTTTAATTCGACTATTATTTTTAGATGTCTTTTATATTTTAATTTACCACTATTAAAAGGATAAGTAAAACTGCTTTTCACCTTAAGTAAAGGTTACCTTTTTAAAGATAACCTTTCTAACTGCATTATTTTTAATTTTTATCTTTTATAAGCTTTTTTTCTACAAAAGCAACTATTTCATACATAATAAATGCAATTGCTGAGAGAATAACTATACTCATCATTACCATATCTAACTGAGCAACTTGTCCTCCATACACTATTAAAAAACCTAACCCATTCTTTGCCACTAAAAATTCACCCATAATTACCCCTACCCAAGATAAACCAACATTTATTTTTAAAGCTGAGATAAAAATCGGTATAGAATATGGGAATATTAAATATCTTAATATTTGCACTTTAGAAGCTCTAAATGTATTCATTAGCATAATTTTTTCAGTATCGATTTCATTAAAGCCAGTTAATACACTTATAACTGTTGTTACAACTGAAATTAAAAGTGCAATAACAATTATAGCAGACATTCCATTTCCAATCCAAAATATTATAATAGGCGCTAGTGCAACTTTAGGAAGTGCATTTAATACAACTAAATATGGATCTAATATTTTTGATAAAAACGGGAATGACCATAAAATTATTGCTATTAATGCTCCTAAAATTGTTCCTAATGAAAAGCCTAAAATAGTTTCATAACAAGTAATACCTATATGCTTAAATAAGTTTCCATCCTCATATAAAGATATAAATGACTTAATTACTCGACTTGGACTTGAAGTTAGAAATGGATCAATCCATTTAAAACTTGCAGCTATTTGCCATAATGCAATAAACACAGCAAGTATAAGAACTCGAGTAACCACAATTCTTCTTTTAGTTGAAATTACCTTTTTTAAATATACTTCATGTTCTTTACTAATTTTCTCTCCATTCTTCGAGCCATTAATAATTTTATTTTTGTTTTTTGAACTTTCATATTTATTATTCGCTTTTAAATTTTTATTTAAATAGTAATTATTTTTATCTTTCTCCTCTTTTCTTTGTCTTTTAGATAAATGTATCTCCTGTTCATCACTCATTTGCTTGATCCAACTCCTTCCATAGTCTATTAAAATAATCACTAAACTGTGGATTTTTTCTCTTTTCAAATGGAGTTAAATCATTATTTTCAAAATCTATAGGGATTTCTACTTTTACATTAGATGGTCTTCTTGTTAATACTATTACTTTTTGAGATATAGAAATAGCTTCTGCAATGTCGTGAGTTACCATAATAGCTGTTTTCTTTTCTGTTTTTATTATCTTATAAACATCATCACAAACTACAAGTCTTGATTGATAATCTAGAGCTGAAAAAGGCTCATCTAGAAAAAGTATTTCTGGTTTTAAAGCTAAAGTTCTTATAAGAGCAACTCTTTGCCGCATACCTCCTGAAAGTTGACTTGGGTAATGATTCTTAAACCTTAGCAATCCATAAGTGTCTAATAATTCATGTATACTTTCTTGTGATTCAGCATTTAGTTGTTTTTTTATTTTTAATCCAAGGACAACATTTTCCCAAACAGTATTCCATTCAAAAAGGTTATCCTTCTGGAACATATACCCTATTTTATCTAAATTATTTTTTATATTTTCTCCTTTGTATAGTACTTGTCCATTTGATGGTTTTAATAAACCACTCATTATATTAAGCAAAGTAGATTTACCACATCCTGATGGCCCCAAAATAGAAATAAAATCACCTTCATTAACTTCAAAGTTAATATTATTTAAAGCTTTTGTTTCTCCTTTAATAGAGTGATAATTCAGATATATATTTGATATTTTAAGCAAGCTCAAATTTACCCACCACCTCTTTATCTTTAACTTTATGCATATTTACTTAACTACTTTTTGTGCATATGAATTATCTACTATCTTACTAAATTCCGGTCTTTGCATCATTAAACTTGAATCATAATCTGAAATTATATTCATAAGTCTGCTTAAATTTTCTTCCTTAATCTCTGGTGTATGAGCTATAGCATCAATGCTTTTATAATTATTAATAACTGCCATGATTATCTCTTTATCAGTACCTGGGAAGTATTGTATTATGCTATTAGCAACTTCCTCTGTACTATGGTTAAAGAACCATACTTGTCCTTTATAAATTGCCTTTGTAAAGTTTTCAATAACTTTTGGATTTTTATCCATATATGATTTTGTTGTGAAATAACAAGTATAGGGAATGAGACCTAAAGCTTCACCAACTGATGCAATAATTATCCCTGTTCCCTCTTTTGCAATAACTGATGCTGTTGGCTCAAAAAGTGCAACATAATCGCCTGTGCCACCTTTAAATGCACGATACATGAAAAAACGATATTTGATAATTATTAATTATATTTTTAGGATTGATTTAAGAGATGAATTTAGCAAATTACCTGCTAATACAATTGCTAAAAATTTAGGTAGATTTAGAAAATTAAATATTTATGGGTTTAAACTATAATTTATGATATAATCAAGTACATTTTTAATATTATATTTAAAAAGGAGGTTATTGTAATTGAAGAACAGAAATAGTATCAAATCGGTAAGTATCATAATTTTATTTTTACTTATTTCATTTAGTATTATTTATAAAGCAAACATTAAAGCAAACGATTTTCAAGAAAATTTGCCAGTAATGAATATTATTGAAACTAAAAATAACATCGAATATAGAGCAATATTGGGTGATGGAAATTGGATGTCTATTAGTCCTCCCTCCGGAAATATATTAGGTAATGGTTATATTGTTGATATAAATAAGGAATTCTCTCATAATTGTCCCTTTATAGAGGCTAATTCTAGAGAAAAATTAAAGTTTGATATAGATTATGAAAAATTGATATCAAACGTATCATTATATACTTTTGATATCTCTTGCAACAAAAAAGAAATTTATCCGTTATTAGTTGATAATCCTTATAGTTTTACATGTCCAGAAGAAACAGGAAATTATTATTATATTTTAAATGTGTTATGGGATGAAAATCATAATTTTGATTATCTTTTTAAAATAAAAGTAATTTAAACATTTTAATACATTAAATATTAATTTTTGTAAAATCTCTAATTTTATTGTATAATGTTTTTTTGATTAATAATAAGGAACGGTATTTTTGATATGGTTTGTTTGATTTAGTGCTATCTCTATCTATATACCTTTGCTTAAATTTATTAATTTCATCACTATACAAACTATAACTCTTTATTTGTCCATCTACTAATTCTATGAATAAATTAGCATCAGTTGAATTAGTTTGTTCTATAGGAAGTTTAGGTTCATCAACTTTGGTTACAGTAAAAGAACAAAAGCCACTATTCTAAGATATTAGTAGCTTAATTAATTATATAGTTTTAATTTTTATGCCGTTTTAACAAATTTTTATTTATGGCACCAGTCACTCCAAGATGTTTTAAAATTGTCATTATTTTGCCTACAATATTGATAGAATTGTTTTAAAAAATCAGCTCTATTTTCATCTCCGATTTTGTTACCTTCAGCATCTTTCTTTAATATATCAGATCCTCCTATCAATACTTGACGCTTCATTATATCTTCAAAAGTTACTTGTTTTGCATTATGCATCATATCATACATAGCCATAAAAGTAGTAGTTCTTCCTACACCACCTCTGCAGTGAAAATGAACCCAAGTATCCTTAGTCGATATTTTTCGTGTCTCTTCTAAAAACAAATCTATTTGATCATCTTTAGGTTTTAAGTGATCTGTTACAGTAAGCCTTAAGTAATCTATTCGCTGAGCTTCTACTAATTCTTTCTCTGTTTGAACTTTTTTAGGATTTACAATTTCAGGAATTGTATTAACAGATTTCCCTTCTTTAAGTTTATCAAAAGCAACATATTTATCTTTTTTTATCTTTTCTAATTTATCTTTTTCATCTTTTATAATATCTGCTCTTTTTTTATTTATATTAGCTTGATCTCTTTCACCAAACCAACTTATAGACATTCCTTCAACAAACCCATGCGTTTCTTGCCTTAAGTCTACATCTATGATATTTTTGATTTTTTTATTAACTTTAAATTTTTCTTTTATCATTTTAATACTATTTTCACTAAGAGCACCACTACCTGATTCATTCAAGTCTGCTAATCCGTTAAAATTAACATCACCAGCTAATTGTTTACTAATTGGATCACTTGACATTCTAAAATTTTTAGGCAATACCTTTTGATTATCTTTATCTATTACTAATTTTACATTAGTCCTATTTTGTGAAACTTGTTGTGTCTTAGTAGATGCAAGAACAATTGTATTATTAAACATTACTCCTATTACGCCTATAATAACTATCGTGTTTAATAAATGTTTTAATTTTTTGTTCATTATTCATTCCCTCTTCTTTTTTATTATTTAATTGAATCTGATTCCCAACATTGAACTTATTGCTAATTTTACCATAAAATTAAAAATAATTAAATAAAACTATAATTTTATAAAATAAAAAAATATAGTCATTTGACCTATTTTTATATGTATTTAATCCGTACTCGGGGCTGAACATAAAATAAAGAATGCCTATTTGCACTCTTTAACTGCATTATTTAAAATTCGATTAATTTGACTTTCAGTCGTATCAATTTCATTTGAAATTCTTTTTTTATTTTTCCTTTTATTTAACAATACAGTATTTTTAAATAATTCGTACTTTTTTTATTTTATTCTTAAAGCATAGAAATTAAATTCTATTTTCAATCCTCAGCGTCTATTCTTTTATTAAAATTGAAATAACGTGCTCAACTATTGTACTAGGATAATTAATGCCTTTTATTTTACATCCCCCTTCTAAATCTAGCCTAAACAAATACATAATACTTTTTGCTGCATCTTTTAAAATGCTCATCATTAAAACTTTCACACCAGAAAATTAAGAGTTCATGAAGCATTTGAAAGAATTTGGCCAACATCTTTAAAAATTGTTTGAAACCCTTATCTGCTACTAGAAAAACAGGAACATAATCAGAATAGATATCTTCAGTACCTCTACTTTATAGATCCATAATGCTATCCACCTTTGCAATGCTGACCCTCTTTTAATATTTCTACCACTTTATTAAATGCTGATTCTAAATTTTTATGCATAATACATATTCTCTTCAATGATTATATTTTTATATTATCACCTTTTTTTTAATATTGCCCATTTTGACTTGTTATTGTCAATTCCTATCTTTTTTAATACTTAGGATTTTTATTTTTTTCCTACTCATCAATATTCTTCGTGTATTTTTGGAGGAATGACAATTATCCCCTTTTGGCTTTCCAATATAAATTCGAGCAGGTATTATGAACTCAATTTCAATTTTTTCTTGGTAATAATTCATACTAACCTCCATTAGCTAAAGAAACTTTATAAGTAGATTTTGAATATTATTCAATGTATTCATTCATCTCACCTACCTAATTTTAAATAACTTCTAATTAAGCCTTTTATAGTACTGTTATTCTTGCATATGGCAGATCTATTGCGCTATAATTAATAATATAGTTATTGATATCATGTATTAATTGAGATAAATAATCACATAATAATATTGGTTTCATAATTATAAAAGAGAGCTCATTTGAATATTTACTCTTTTGGCCCCTGTTACGGGGCCTTTTCAACTTCTAATATTTCACATAATATTAGTATTGTAATTATCTATTTTAATTTTCTGCTACACATAGGACAAAATTTTATATCCCTCCCTTGTACAAGACCATTTGTATACAATATTATTCCTAGTGTATCATCCTCTAAATTTACTATTTAATCTTTATTAGGTTGTATTTCTTTACATCTTGGACTTTTTATTATCCAAATATCTTTTCCATTTTTACCTCTGCAGTATTCACAATCTATATTCCATTACTCCTTCATTAAATAATAGAATTATGCAGAAAAAAAATCGCAAATTCACTTTCTTTAATAATGCGATTTTACAATTTGCTATTTATTTCTAGCATTTTATAATTTGTAAGTATTGTGATTTATAGTTCCTTTTGGTATTTATTCATAAAGTATAGTTCAAATACATATTTCAATAGAAATACTCCCACTATTGTTAAAGTAACCCATAATGGAGCATTTATCATAATCGTAATATAAGCAATCCCCATAATAAACCATTGAATAATATCTGCTGCTTTAGCCTTTGCTTTGTTTCGTATCATAGTATTTCTTTCATCAGAAAATTCAATTTGGGATTGTTTTAATTCATCAGGATGCTTTTGATTAAAATTTATTAACCATAAGTTTGAGATACTCATGCCAAATAGACCCACACCAATTCCTATACAAATGCCACTTATACTTTTAGCTACTTCTCCTTTTAAAAATATTCCTCCAAATATTGACAATTACATTCCAAATATCAACTGAATAATGTTTATAACTTTTTTGTTCATTTTCCTTCCTCCTCATAAATAAATATTTCTTCAATGCTCATATTAAAATATCGTGCAATCTTAAATGCCAATGTGATTGAAGGATTGTATCGACCATTTTCAAGTGATCCAATTGTTTGTCTTGAAACTTCAAGTGCAGTTGCTAAATCTTCTTGCTTTATGCCACGTTGTTTTCGTATTTCTTCTAAACGGTTTTTCACATTATTGCTCCTCTCATGTAAAGTACGCTTTCCATATCTAAATAATAAAACACATCCTTAAAAATGTCAATCTTACTTTCCATAAAAAAGTAAACTATATTCGACTCTTGATTAAGAATATATAAATAATCTTTTATTAGCAATAATTCACCATAAAAAACTACTTAATAATATATTGTAAATATCACATTATTCAATTATCAAAGAACATTTTCGTTAGCTACTACGTACTTTTAACACATTCTAAATTATTTCAAATTAAATTACCCACCCCCTAGAGATCTGCATTCCAACCACATATTTTTGACGGACCTTTTTTTATAGTCGTATCCCATAATAGCAAAAATTTTCCGAGCGATGTTAGCTGCTCTCACTTATCCTTAAATTTATCATCATCTTTAAAACCTTCTTTAGTTACATCTGTTGTAGTTATATAAAATAAATTAATGGAATAGCTTCAAAGATACTTTTAATAATCTCTATATTTTCTCTTATACTTTGCTTAAATAATAAATCTTCTAATTCTTCCTTCCCCATACTTTTCATTTTTTTGATTTCCTCTTTTAATATGTTTGTAATTTATTAATTAGCTTTTAGTATTTTTAGAGCATTATCTAAAACCTGCATTCTTAATTCTGGAGGACACATTTTCATAACAGCAGCAACTTGTAATTCTGCTATTAATTCACTAAACCCTTTTTTATCTTCCAGTCCTATTATTGTTACTTTCAATTCATCACTTTTCATATCTAAGCCTCCATGAAATCTCAATTATTTCATAATATGATCTGTCATTTTAATGTGTTACTTTACAATCTTTAAAGCCATAATAGCTTCAACAACATCATCAAGTACTTTCATAATTAAATCCCATTGTGGTCTTTCATTTTGATCAATTCGATTCTCTTTGGGAATTTTAATCATTGATTTTCCATTTTTTCAAGTCACAACTTTATTTAGAACTGCTTCTGATAATGTTGTAATTTCAACAATTAACTCTAAAAATTATTCCCCAAAAAATAAAAACGAAAATAAAGTAAAATCATAGACTGCAAATTTTTTAATAAGTAATAGAGCTTTTGTGCAAGCACTATATAATTGCATATCAACACCTTATGATATGTGTGAGTGTTCTGACATAACTAGTAAAATATTAAAATATAAAGTTTTATCCATAACTTTAAACGAACTTAAATATATTAATATTAGAAATATTTTTAAAACTAGAGAAGTTCCCTATAATACTTGTGTTATATAGTACTTTTTATGCTTTTTTTAGAAAATATATGTAATTATATCAAATTAACCTAAGTTATTTATAAAACTACAATCAATATATAAACCAATATGGAGGATTATTATGAAGGCTGCTATTTATTCAAGAAAATCAAAATTTACTGGTAAGGGTGAAAGTATAGAAAATCAAATAGAGCTATGTAAAAGTTATGGTACTAATAATGGTTATACTGATTTTTTAATATATGAAGATGAAGGCTTTTCAGGTGGTAATACAAATCGCCCTATGTTCAAATATATGATGAAGGATGCTAAATTAAAAAAGTTTGATGCTATTATTTGTTATAGATTAGATAGAATAAGCAGAAATGTCTCTGACTTTTCTACTCTTATCGATAAATTAAAAGATCTAAGCATTGATTTCATATCTATAAGGGAGCAATTTGACACCTCTAGCCCTATGGGAACTGCTATGATGTTTATTAGCAGTGTGTTTGCTCAATTAGAACGTGAAACCATAGCTGAACGTATTAAAGATAACATGTATGAATTGGCTAAAACAGGTCGTTGGCTTGGTGGTACTCCCCCTTTTGGCTTTTGTTCTGAACCAATTTATTATTTAGATAATAATTCTAAACAAAAAAAGATGATGGTTCTTTCACCAATTACAGAAGAGATTGACCTAGTTAAATATTTTTATTCTCAATACTTATCTCTTGGAAGTTTAGGGCAATTACAAAAACACTTACTTCAAGAAAATATTAAAACTAAAAGAAATGCTAGATGGGATATTAAGTCCTTAAATATAGTTCTTCGAAATCCTGCTTATGTAAACTCTTCTGAGCTAGTAGTTAGTTACTTTGCAACTAAAGGAGCAGTAGTACTCGGGGAACCTAATGGAAATGGAATTAATTCATATAATAAGAAGAATTCTAAAGGTACTGTTAAGAATATTAACGAATGGGTCTTATCTGTAGCTCAACATAAAGGAATTATTGATGATACAGAATGGCTTAATGTGCAAAGACTATTAGATAAAAATAAAAACCTTGCACCAAGACTCGTTGCCGGCAGTGATTGTGGTTTATTCAATTCTGTTCTTCGCTGCTCTAAATGTGGTGGACGAATGATATCTAAACAAGGTCATACTTCTGTGAAAACTGGTAAAACTATTAAATACTATGTATGCTCTACAAAAATAAATACCTATGGCAGAGATTGTGATTGTAAAAATATAAGATTAGATAAATTAGAAAAGGAAGTTATGAAAGGAATTTTTGAAGTTACTAGTGATCATGGCGATTTAATTAATGCTATTAATAAATATAAACAAAACTTAGTAAATAAAACTTTTAATGAAGTTGATATTAAAACTTTATCTACAGAAATCTCAACAAAGCAGCTTCAAATTAAAAATTTAGTTGACAAAATTGGTATTAACCCTAATATATACGATGTGTTAGCTATAAGAATTGAAGAATTAAATAATGAAATCAAAATTTTGCAGTTTAAAAAATTTGAAATAGAAAATAATCAAAGCAGTATAAAAGAAACTCTTAAGAAAATTAATACATATACGGCTATGTTGTTAAATTTTAAAGAGCTATTTGAAAATGCAGATTATCAGATGAAAAGATTACTTGTAAATTCATTGGTGGATAAAATATCCTATGATTCAAATACAAAGAATACTGAGATTAAGCTTTTTTGCGCTAAAAAAAGTCACTCTTTAATGTATTGAGCGAATGCACCAGCAGTTGCTGCAAAATCTATATTAGTAACCATTTTAACATCAGTCTTTGGATTAATGTTATTTTGCTTCATAGCATATTCTAGTACCATAGCTGGAACGCCCCCTGGTCTTCCACCAATAACATTTTTACCTTTAATATTTTCCCATTTAAATTTATCAGCCTTAGTTCGCCCAACTAGAAAAGAGCCATCCTTTTGAGTTAATTGTGCAAAAAGCACTGGATAATCTTCTCGTCCCTGATTATTAATGTAAATAGTTTGCTCAGGCCCACAAAAGCCAATATCTGCTGATTTACTTAAAACTGATTGCATAGTCTTATCCGCACCTTGACCCGTCTGCAAGTCAATCACAATTCCATTTTCCTCAAAAAAGCCTTGACTCATTGCAACATACATTGGTGCATAAAAAACAGAACGAGTTACCTCATTTAAACGTACTGTAACTTTGCCTTCATTAGCTGTTTTATTACTACCACAACCTACTATAAATATGACCGTTGCAACTGAAAGTAATAATGCAGTTAACACTTTGAGCTTTTTTCTCATAGAGAGAGCATCTCCTAATAGTATTCTTGGTGTATTGTATGATATTTTATAGAAGATTGTTCTAATATATATATTGCTGCAAATGGTTGTTTTACTTTTTTTAATTCTATAAGCAAACGCAAGCAATAACTGTTAGGGAAAATTCTAAAACATTAATCAATTTTCAAAGAACATTTTTTAACTTGCTACATAAAACCCTGACTTAAGGACAGTGAAAAGGATAAGTTAGCCAAGGATTAAATTACCAGAAAAAAAGTATAGAAAAAAACATAGCCATGCCCTATTATATAAGTCTAATACCACTCAAACCTTATAAAAAGGGGGAAAACGGCTATGCTAAACAATCAAGAATATATTACAACACAATTAGAAAAAGTTCTATATGATATTCTACCCATTACATCCAAAAGATTGAAAAATTTAGTTTATATAATCATAGGAATAATATTATCAAAATCAGTTGAGCTTTCTGATATTTCAGAAAAGCTAAAAGATGATTTTTCTGAAGGAAGTGAAGATAGCAAAATAAAAAGAATATATAGATTTTTTTCATCTTCACCAATCAATTCTGATTATGTATATAGATTTTTCATAGAAGAAGTCATAAAAAAATACGTCAAGCGAAGCAGAGATAGAAAAATAATCATAATATTTGACCATACAACTCTTGATGATAGATTTCTTATATTACAATTTTCGTTAAAGGTTGGAAAAAGAGCAATCCCTTTATGGTATAAAAT
>NZ_LZZM01000003.1 GCF_002006345.1 Clostridium puniceum | reverse complement strand
GTTTGGTGTTGCAACTTAAACCTAACATATTCGAGGCATCTATGCTATTTTTTTGTAAAATTTTGTTGAAGTAATTTATGGATTTGTATCCATAGAAAAATTTCTCAAATTAATGCACAAGTCAAGTTATATAAGTAATTCTACTAATACCAACTAAACTATATACCTCTTTAATTTTAGCATTTATGAAGTGTATTTTATATATTCATTTGGAAAAATTCTTGTCCATGCAATAGATGAAACTGCTTTAAGAAGTTCAAAAGACGATAGCGAAGCTAAATCCGGCAAATGTACCCGGCTTGGATACCATAAAGGTTATAAATTACACTGTATTACCGCAGTTACTGATATTATAATTCCTTTAGTTTTTGATTTAACAACAGCTAATGTTTATGACGATCAAGTTTCAGATTTACTATATGAAGCTAAAATTTATAATCCATTTTTAATACTTGCAGATCCAGTATATGATCCAGCAAAATAGCTTAAAATTGCTTCCAGCCTAGAATTTAATTTATTAACTGATATAAATATGCGTAAGGCTAAAAGTATTGAATCATTTACTAATAAGCGATATGGAAATACTTTGTTTCTTCAATTTCCTATTGGCTTAAAATTATATAAATCAACTATATCTACTTTAAATATTTTTACATCAAATAAAAATATTATCCATGAACTAATTCAACTTTCAATCTGATTTATTATATCTAGAATTATTCCTATACTTTATTGGCGATGTCCCAATATACTTCTTAAACATCTTTCCAAAATAACTAAGACTATTGTAGCCACAAACTGATGCAATTTCTGTAATTGGCATTTCTGTTTCTTGTAAAAGTTTAGAGGCATTTTTCAAACGGTATTCAATTAAATATTCCAAAGGCTTCATACTAATTGATTTTTTAAAGCATCGATAACATTCACTCTTACTTATATATGCTGCCTCTGCTATATCACTTACTAAAATTTCTTCGTGATAATGATGATGAATATAAGTAATCATTTGTTTTATTCGTTGTTGACTTAAGGAAACGCTATAGTCAAATGATTTTTGAATTATATTTTGAGTATTACTTACAAGCAATAGCCAAATTTCACAAATGCAATTTCGTATACAAAGCTCAAAAGCATATTTCTCCTCATGGGAAATTGAATAGACTTTTTTTAATAATTCTATACATTGCTTCTTCCAATTAACATCTAAATGTAATTTTATAGAAGAAAGCTCATTACATTTTAACAAAGGAACAACATATTTTTCATTTATTATACTCTGTTCCCCATCAGATAAAAGAAGAGTATTTACAACAACTGTAAACATTATCGCATTTTTCCCTCCACTTGCTTCTGCCATATGAAGAACCCCAGAATTAATAAAAAGTCCTTCACCTTCGCGTAAACTTATAGAAGAATCACCAGCATGAATTTCTACTTTTCCTTGTAGAACTACTGCAAATTCAACTTCGTTGTGCCAATGCCACCTTATGAAACCTATATCATATTTTTCAAAATTATCTATATATACTTGCATAGGAAATTTTATATGACCATGTCTTATTTCTTCTTTACCATGCTTATTAACTAATATTTGTGTTAGTTTCATTATATCCTCCCAATTTGAGTTTATATTTATAAAAAATGAAACAATATTACCAAAAATACATCTTTTATGATGATATAATCATACTATAATTCTTTAAATACATCAAAAAGACATTTACATTACTTTACTCATGGAGGAAAAAATAATGAAATTAAACTATAAACATACACTTTATGCCTGTTTTATCGGTTATGTTACTCAAGCTGTTGTGTCAAATCTCCCTACACTTTTATTGGTTATTTTTCAAAATGAATTCAATCTTTCACTTGAAAGAATAACGCTTCTTTTAACACTAGGTTTTTGTATTCAAATTATTGTAGATGCTTTAGCCTCAAAATTTGTTGATATTGTTGGTTATCGTATATCTCTTGCTATAGCAAACATATGTTGCATTGGAGGACTTCTTAGCATAGGTTTTTTTCCCTTTTATATTAATCCATTTATTGCACTATTAATTGGAGTTGCTCTAAATTCTATTGGGGGTGGCTTTATTGAAGTTATGGTTAGTCCAATTGTAGAAGCTTTGCCCGGCGATGAAAAATCAAGTGCTATGAGTATATTACATTCTTTTTATTGCTGGGGATATATGGGCGTAGTTATTCTATCCACATTATTTTTTAATATAATAGGTGAATCATATTGGACATACTTACTTGTAATTTGGACAATTGTTCCTCTTACTAATTTGTTTTTATTTCTAAAAGTTCCTATTAAGACACTTGTAGAAAAAAGTGAACAACTTCCAATTAAAAGGTTATTGTCATTAAAAATATTTTGGATTTTATTTATATTGATGATTTGCGCAGGAGCTTCAGAACAAGCTATGTCTAAATGGTCATCTCTATTTGCCGAACTTGGTCTTGGCGTTTCTAAAACAATGGGAGATTTACTTGGACCATGCGCATTTGCATTTTTTATGGGATTGACACGTTTATTTTACAGCAAGAAAGGTCATAAAATAGATTTAAAAAAATTAATTTTTTTCTCTAGCGTTTTATGTATCTTCAGCTATATGTTAGTTTCTCTTTCACCGATTCCATTAATATCTCTACTAGGTTGTGCTCTAACGGGTTTATCTATTGGAATTTTATGGCCTGTGACACTAAGTTTAGCTGTTAAAATTTATTCAGCAGGAGGCAATACAATGTTTGGTTTATTAGCTCTAGGTGGAGATATTGGATGTGCTATTGGCCCAAGTATTGTTGGATTTATTTCAAATGTATTCATTAGTTACAACAACTTGTACCTTCAAAAATTATTTACAGGCGATAATATTACCCAAATTGCTCTTAAAGCCGGATTATTTATTGCTATTATTTTTCCTATTATTATATTACTCAACATTTATTTATTGAAAAAACAGAGATACTAAAAAATACGTATACTATAATAAGATAAAACATAAAGATACATTAGTAGGTATATAATTGTATGTGAATTATATACCTACTGAGTCAAAAAACATTATTATAAAAAATAATCCTTGTTCGTAACATAGCACATTGATAACCTCTGCAACTCTTCCCACAGAAAAATGTAAATTCTAAGAAAGTTGCTCACCATACTTATTATTAATAAATGACAGGCTCTCTCCAATTAATAAACATATAACTTTCTTTATTATCGCAAATGGCTTTCCAGTAATATTTCAAAAATTATATTTTATATTATTGTTTTTAATTACTATTAAGTAAGTATCCAAGGTTTTTGAATACTATTTTTTAACTTATCATAAGTATTAATTAGTTGCCTTAAGGAAGTATCTAAATCCTCACTTTTTAAAACCACAGCCTCATAATTATTTTCAGTCATCATTCCTATATCTACTTGAGATTTTGCATATCTAAGTTTTGTATTAGTCGATTTAATTTGTTCCTTCACTGTATTTATTTTATTTTCTAAATCAAGCAATGTTGAATAAGCCTCATTTAATCCATTATTGAGTTTCTTTCTTGCATCATCTAATTTAATTTTACCTTCTGCCATATTATACTTACCCTCTAAGTAAGCTCCATATCCATCTAATTTTTTTAAGAATATCTGTTGCTTTTGTAAATAATCAATAAGTGATAAAGCATATCCACTAGAGTTGAATGTTGCCGTGCCTGTATCCTGATCCATTACCACAAATTTATTTTTATCCGGTATTTGTGGAATATTTCCATCTAAAATATCTTTTATTCCATCATCCTTTAATTCCTCTAAATAATCTTTTGTAAGATTAAGCATCTTATCATTATATTTTAAAAAACTATCTATTTTGTTATCAAAATACTTATCAGTTGATCCATTTATTCTAAATGTTTCATAGTTGATGTTTGAGTCCAAAACATAATTAGATATATTTAAATTAGTTAAGACTCCTAAATAATCTGTATTATTTTTTAATGAATCTTCTTTTGCTTTTATGTCGTTTTGCAACGAAGAAATTTCGATATTTTTATCATATAATTGATTTTCTGTAGCCATACCTATACTTACTTTTGTTTTTACCGTATTTAACTCTTTATTTTTAATTTTCAAATTAGTTTTTGCTTTGGCAATATCCATTTGTTTTAATATAATTGCATTGTATTTGCTAGTTATATCATCTGATATTTGATCTTTCAAAAACTCCTTTGATTGATTAACTTGTTTTACTTGAAGTTCAAGCTTATCATATGGAAAATCATATACCTTTTGATCAATACTGTCATAAAAATCATTTATCTTCTCTTGAAGCTTCATCTTGTCTCTATACATCTTTATTTCTTTTGATTTTAGAGAAAGCTTATCACTATTATCAATAGCTGAGTTTATAATTTTTTCTAAAGTAATGATTGGTTTATTACTAATTGCCTGTCCATTTGTAATTAAGCTATTTTCATCTGTTATTGTCTGTTTAGTAATGCTTTCAGAGCTATCTACTTTTTCTGCTGCAAGAACTGGGATCATATTTCCGGTCATTATACTTAGTCCAATTCCAATAGCAATTATCTTTTTTATATTTTTATTCATAAACTATTCACCTGCTTTTCTAATATTTTAATCTATTTTAATCTAAAAGTTTGAATACAAAAATAAAAAGTAATTAATTAAATCACTTGATTTGCTAAATTGCTTTCTTTATCAACTGAATCAAGTAATCTTTTATTTTTATATTTGTCTAATGCAATCCTAGCAAAGTATAATCCAATTCCTATTGGAAACCACACTAAAGCAAATAATATTCCATTTTTTATATATGGAAAAATAATATTCCATCCTATTCCTTTTAAGTTTAAATATTTGAATTGTAATGCTACATTCATAAATGGCCATAAACCTTTTATAATTCTAGAAAGTCTATCCGGCATCATATATTCAGGAAATGGGACTCCACTAGTTAGAAAGGTTATTATATTAATCATGCTAAAAAATTGGATAAAATATATTATATTATCAATAATAGCTGCAAAGAGAAATCCCATAGCAGTAATGTTAAATAGAAATATAAACATTAATGCAAAATATTCTAAAATATTTCCTCTAAGAGGCAAGCTAAAATATTTGTCTAGAATACATAAACCAATGAAACTTGATAAAACACTTACACCAATCATTATTAAAATTCTTGCAAAAAGAACGAGTATATTTCTCAAACCTTCCTTGGATCTTATATTAACTAGATTTAGCTTTTTTCTATTTTTTATTAATGCAGGTACTAAAAATGTCATTAAAAATGTACCTTGTATTAAGTATGGTATAAGAGTATATATTAAATATCTCATATAGGAAAGTTGAGTTTCATAAAGTATCCTTTCACCATATGAAAAGCTTGTAATAGTCTTTTTTGCAGTGTCTGGCAACATATTTTTTCCTTCAAAAACCTTTAGCTGAAATCCCGCATTAACAGTTCCTATAACTGTACTTCCATAACCATATATATTGCTTCCAACAACCATGTTAGTTTCATCCATTATAAGCGCAACACTTGGAGATTTCATTTTGACTGCATCTTTATTAAAATCTTTAGGAATTACTATTCCTCCACTAACTCTCTTTTCTTTTATTGCTTTCTCCAGCTCAGCCTGGGAATCTGCATAATAATTGATATTTAACCCTGGGCTATTTTTAAGTTGTTGTATTATAGTTCTTGATAAAGATGAGTTGTCCATATCTACTATTCCAAAGGGAATATTTTCTATATAAATCTTGCTAAAAATAGAACACACAAATACAACTGTAATAATGTGAATTAAACTAAGTGAAATAATACTCTTTTTATCTCTAGTTATGAACCTTAGAACTCTCATCTCCATTCCTCCTATGCATAACTTTATTCCAAATTTCTTTTTTTAAATTATAATTCCTTTTCAAAACTCTTTTGATTATCAATATAACTAATATAGCAATCCATGTGAAAATCATATATTGCACAAGATAATATAGCTGTGGCAAAACATCATGAAAGCTTAATCCGAGTAGTGATAAGTCTCTCATTGGAATTCCATAATATAAAAAAGGAATAATTTTTGATATATTTTTAAACAAATTGGGCATAGCCATTAATGGAAATGTATAACCTGAAAGTAAAACTGTACTTGAAATTATCATTGTTGAAGTACTAACTGCTGATAACTTGTTTTTTGCAATTAATTTAAATAAAACACCTAAATTTATAGTAGTTATGCTAAAAAGGATAGTAAGTGTAGCTGCTGCCATAATTGAACCTTTATAAGGCATTCCAAAATATTTAAATTGTATTATCAAAGGTAATAAGATGGAAATTGCCCCTATAAGTCCAAACCCAATACTTTTAATTAATAACAAAAGATAATTTTCCTTTTCTTTTACCATTAAAACTCCAAGTACTATTATACCTGTTTGAGCAATTCCAATTAACATCCCTTGGATTATAAAGTTTGCAGTACTTTTTGTTGGATTTCCTACAAATATAGCATTAGATTGTATAGGAATAATATTATTTTTAACTACTTCAGGCATTAACCCAAGTTTACTTTCTCCTATTTTTATTAAATAACTTGCTTTAATTGTACCTAAGATTTCTGCTATTCTAGTTTTGGCAGCACTAACTGCTGACATCTGAGCACCATCATATAAAATCATAATTTTAGGTGCTTTTCCAGCAAATAAATCTTTAGAAAATTCTTGTGGTATTATAATGCCAACTACTACATTTCCTCTATCCATTAAATTTTTAATATCATTATCACTATCACTATAATTTGTCACCTTAAAGACTTCATTTGTATTTATTTGGCCCACAAAATTTTCACTTAATGACGAATTATCATGATCTACTATTACAGTCGGAATATTCTTTACTACATGTGCACTATATGTATATCCTAAAATATAACTAGAAATAGAAGGTATTATTAAAATCAATATAATGGATATTATAATTTCTTTAAATCTTAAAAATAAGTTCTTAAACTTCACTACTGTTTCCTTCATATTTACTGTCACATCACTTTCCGAAATCAACAAAACTTGTCATTCCTGCATGAAGAGTTTTATCCATATCAATCAACTCAACCTTTACACCATAAGATAATATATCAAATTCCCCATTATCATTTGTTGCTCTTTTTACAGCAAAATCTGCATTTTTATTAATTTTAACTACTTTTCCTTTAAATACTTCATCCTTATATGCAGGAATTTTTACTGATACTTCTTGATCTAAGTCTACTTTAGAAAGATCTGTTTCCCTTACATTACATAATATAGAAGGTTTATTCGCATCAGTAACTATAATTAGCGGCATTCCCGTTGATACAAGCTCGCCTGCTTTAACGTTCAATTGAGTCACCACTCCATCTTCTGGTGCTATAACTGTAGCATTATTAATATTTACATTTACTCCGTCTAATGCTGCTTGAGCTTGCTTAATTTGACCTTCTACAGCTTCAACAGATGCACTAGCTTGATCAACTTGTGCCTTAGCTGCCTTTATATCTTCCTGCCTAGCACCACTTTGAGCTATATCATATTTATCCTTTGCTAGCTGCAATTGAGTTTCAGAGTTATCAATATCTGATTTAGGAATAGATCCTTCTTCATATAAAACTTTAAGTCTATCATAAGTCACTTTTGCAAGATCATAACCGGCTTTAGCTTGGTCTATCTCTTCAGGTCTTGCACCATTTTGTGCTAACTCAAACTTTGCACTTGCAGCATCTCTGGCTGCTTTTGCGGCATTTAATTGAGAATTTGCTGTTTCTATCTGTGCTTTAACTTGAGATTGTTGAGCTGAGAGTGTATCACTATCAACTATAAGCAATATATCTCCCTTTTTTACATTATCGCCTTCCTTTACCTTCACTTCTTTAACTTTTCCTGGAATTTGAGAATTTATATTTATATCTGCCATATCAACATTTGATTGGATTGTTAAATTACTTGCACTTTGCTTTACTAACTTATCTCCTGTCAATGTTGATACCGAAGTACATCCCGTAAATCCATTAATTGCAACTACTAAAACTGATAATAACACTATTTTTCTTATTTTCATAAAACTCCTCCTTGAATACTTAAGTTAATTTTTAGCTTAAAGTTATTTCTAGTAATAACTAACTTAGATATTTTTCTTCTTAGATTAAAATTCACCTAACTGTATAGTTATTTACGTCTATTTTTCCTTTGTAAATGTTTTATTGACATAATATCACTTATTGACTATTATCTATATATAGACGCAAGTCTATTATAGAAATTTATAGATACTTATGCAATAATCAATATTAATGTATAAGTCTGTTAATAAACTAAAATACTAAATTTGTCTATTAAAGGAGAATTATAATGAAAGATAGACGTGTAAGAAAAACACAACAAGCAGTTCAATCTGCTTTAGCCAAATTATTATCAAAAAAAGATATTACAGATATCACAATAAAAGAATTATGTGATAATGCCGATATTAATAAAAGTACGTTTTATTTACATTACAGAGACATTTATGATTGTGCAAACAGCTTTATGAATGGTGTTGTAGATAATACTATTGCGGTTATGGAACCATACGATTTTACTGAATTGGTAAATAATCTTCCAGAAATAATAGCAGAAATTATGTTTATCTTTAATGAAAATAAAGATCTCTATGTACCATTTCTTAACTCACCAAGGCATTCATTTGCATTGTATAAAATAAAAAAGCTTACTATCGAGCGTCTTTTAGAAAAAACTGCTGATAGTAAGATGCAAACTGTACTAGCCAAATGCATTGCCTCATTTGTCATATGTGGTATCTTTGGCGTCCTTGAACAAATTAATTTTGATGACATAACTCCTGAGATAACTTCAGTTCTAACACATAAAATTCAGAATGGATTTATCTATACACAAAATACATATTAGGATTGTCATTAAATTTTTTTAATATTTTATATACAAAAAATATAGATTATAAGCTAAAATCCTAGTACAACAAAATAATTAAATTTTAATTAGGAGTGACCTCCGTTTTCGTTTAAATTAAAAAGCCTCCTAATATATTGAATGGTATTTCAATATATTAGGAGAAAAATAGTTCCTTAAAATTATCAATAATTCTATTTTTTCAGTTCAATATACATTTCTATAATTTCATTAGCTAATGCTGTTATTGTTTCTGCACTCAACATTTGATCTTCTGCATGCATTAGTATTAATGAAAATTCTACTTTTTCACCACTTGCTTCCTTTTGAATTAATTTAGTATGGGCATGATGAGCCTCTGTCATAAAAGTAGTACCTTCTGCTAACTTTCCCTTTGCTAACTCATAATTTCCTTTTCTAACCTCTCTAATTGCTTCTATTGCTAAGGATTTTGCCATTCCAACATTACTTATAATTTGGAATGCTATTAATTCCATACCTTCCATAAAAATATCTCCTCTGAATTTAATTTACTATTGCTGTTCCTTAAAAATCTATTTATTTAATTAATATAAACTATATTAAACTTCAATATTACCGTCATTCGAAATTTTCATAATTATCTTATTTTATTGAAGCTAAAGCATCATTTAAAACTGCTTCTCCATCCATTTTCCCATATAATAACATATCGATGACTTTAACTGGTACTCTGCCTTTTGCCATCTCTTCGACTGTTTTCAATTGATATCTTACTTGTGGTCCTAGCATTACTACATCAACTTCATCTATAACTTTAGGTGCTTCTGTAACAGGTAATGCATTTATATCAGCTTCTATTCCTTTTACTTCTGCTGATTCTCTCATTTTTTTAACTAACATGCTTGTACTCATTCCTGCAGCACATACTAATAATATTTTTTTCATAATTAATCCTCCATGAATCAGACAGAAAATTTCTGCCCTACTGTATTATATAAATATTTCTATTTTTTAGATTGTTTAAAAACGATATTTAACCTATTTATTAGAATTCAATTTTATTATTCATATAAACTCTTACCATTAGTTTTTATAACATTTTTATACCAATGAAAGCTTTTCTTTTTAATTCTTCTTAAATCTTTTAAATCATGTTCATCACGGTTTACGTAAACTAATCCATATCTCTTTGAAAAACCTTGTCTTCCACTTAATATATCTATAAACGACCATGGACAATATCCTAATAATTCAACACCTTCACTTATAGCTAGCTTGCATTGCTTAAGATGTTCTCTAATATAATTAATACGATAATCATCATTAACTATGTCGCCTTCTTCTAAAACCTCTGATTGTGCATAACCATTTTCAGTTATAATTATTGGCAGATTGTATCTTGTATAAATTTTTCTTAGTATAAGTCTTAGTCCAACTGGATCTGTTCCGTGTATCATCCATTCTGAACTCCTAAAAAACTTATTATCTACTACATCAAATTTATCATATTTCCAAAATGGTGGTAAATTTTCATTTTTATCCTTAGAATTTCGTGCTTCTACACAAAGACTAAAATAGTAGTTTAAACCTATAAAATCAGGTTTAGTAGATTTTAATATTTCTTCATCTCCTTCTAACATTTCTGGAGCAATACCTCTTTCTTCAAGATAATTCCAAACATATTTAGGATATTCACCTTTAACAGAAACATCTAATAACATATAACTTAGAATTTCCTCTGCATCAAAGGCAGCTACTACATCTTCTGGCTTTGAAGTAGCTGGATAAACTACTTGAAAACAGTTTACTGGTCCTATTTTTGCATTAGGAAGCATTTCATGACACGCAGCCATAACTTTCTTTTCCGCTAGGCTCATATGATGACTAATTTGATAAGTTAATTTCATAGAACCTTCACCATCTACTCCTCTAGTTCCACTAAAATCTGGATTAAACATATCCATTAATTGTTCATTTATTGTAATCCATTTGTTTACTCGATCTCCAAAATGTTTGAACAATGTTTTTGCATATTCTACATAATAGTCTATACACTTACGACTTGCAAAGCCTCCAAATTCATCTGTTAGAGCCTTTGGCACATCAAAGTGATATATAGTAATAAGTGGTTCTATATTATATTCAATTAACTCATTTATTAAATCATCATAAAATTTTAAACCAGCTTCATTTACCTTTCCACTTGCATCTGGATAAATTCTTGGCCATGAAATAGAAAACCTATAAGATTTCAAACCTAATTCAGCCATTAATGCTACATCTTCTTTATATCTGTGATAATGATCACTTGCTACCTTTGTATCTGTTATTCCTTCTGGAATCTTACGGGTATCAACTGAAGATAATCCTTTACCATCTTCCAAATATGCACCTTCTACCTGAAATGCAGACGTTGATGCTCCCCATAAAAAGTTATCTGGAAACTTATTTAAATTTTCTAATTTCATTTAGTAACACCTCTTTTTAAATCGTTTAATTTCCATAAATATTGCAATTAAATACCTTTAGTTATCTCTAAATTAATACTTTACCTTTCCACTTAAAATTGCTATATATGATTTCTTTTTAGTTATTAGTACCTTCTGCTTCAGCCACTACTTGACCCTCAGCTTCTTCTTTTAGTGCTTGGTTATCTAAAATCTTAAAGAATGGATAATATATCACTCCTGATAAGAAAATTACAAACACTTCGAATATTGATAATTTCCAGCTTCCTTGCATTAGTCCTGAAAATATTGGTGGTGTACTTGATGGAATCATTAATCCCATAGGTGCTGGCATAATATTTAATTTTATAGCGAAATATGCTATAAATAATACAATTATTGGTGTTATTAAAAATGGAATAAAAGTTACAGGATTAAGCATTAATGGCATTCCAAATACTACTGGTTCATTTACATTAAATAATCCACATGGCATTACAACCTTACTAAAAGCTTTATATCTTTCACTTTTGGCAAAGAAAAACATTACTATAACAAGTCCAATTGTTGTTCCACATCCTCCAAGTGTTGTTAAGTTATATAATCCAAAATTATACATAAAAGGAACTTCTTTCCCTGACGCAATAGCCGCTGTATTTTCTCCTATGTATCCTATCCAAATTGGGAAAAATAAAGGCAACGTTGCATAAGAACCATGAACTCCAAAAAACCATAACACTTGAGCAAGCATTATAAGAATTATGAATGTTGGTAATGAACTTGCAAGACTTTGCAATGGTATTTGTATTATTTTGTATATGAAATCATTTGCTGTAACAAATGAAGTCATTGAAAATCCAATTTTAATTGCTGAAAATAATATTAAGATTATAAATGCTGGAATTAAAGCAATAAATGCATATGATACTTGTTCTGGAACTCCCTCCGGCATTCTAATTGTCCAATTTCTTTCAACAATAGAGCAATAAATTTTAGTGACTAAAATTGCTACAATTAATGCTAAAAATATTCCTTTAGGTCCTAGATAAGTTGAGTTAATAAATACATCTGGTTGAAATGCACCTTCTTCTTGTATTGGTTTTAAAGGAACTAATATTAAGAATGAAGCTATGGCTAATAATGTATTATTAAATGCAAGATCTTCATGATCAAAAATCTTGGCTGCATTATAAGAAACTCCAATTACCATATATACACCCATTAAGTCTGTAGTAATCTTTGGCACAAACTCAAATAGTTGTTTAAGTCCAGTACTAATTATAAAGCCTTGATATGGACCCCATGCTATACTTCCAAGTAATGAAAAGATTGAGCCAACCATAATAATAGCCATTAAACTCATACTCCCCATACTTAAAGATTTTAAATATTTGTTGGCTCCTATTTTAGCAGCTACTGGAACAAATTTTTCTTCCATAAATTTCATAAAATTATTCATTTTATTTACCTCCATAATTATCTATTTTACTTTTGTTAGTTTTTTTGAAATAAATTTATTTTTCTGTTGTTTACACTATCACTATATCATGAAAGCCACTACAACAACCCATCAAGAAACTATTCGTTTTTTCACATTTCTAACTCCTTTTTCAGATTCTGAAAAAAAACTTAATCTTCCTTAACCTTAAACTAATTTTATACGTTAAAAAGGATTACCTTGAAATTAATTCATTATTTCAAGATAATCCTTTTTGTATTTTTAATTGTCTTCTAATTTTTATCATATAATGTACTATATCTAAATATTAATAATTCAATCATATAAAGTGCAATATCTCTTCCCTCATTGTTACTATTAGAGTTACCACATACTAATATGCTATCAGCAATACTCGCAAGTTTTGAGTTTGTATTTTGTGTAATAACAACTATTTTAACACCATTTTCTTTTAAAGCTTCAACTATCTCCATATATTTAAAGAAATAACTACCCTCAATTGAAATAATTATTGCTAATGACTTATTATCCAAATTTCTAGCACACTCTAGTTGTTTATTATAAGATGAATAAGCTTCTATATATTTATCCGTTAACATAAGCCTGCTCTGTAGATGTTTTCCTACACTATATAGAAATTGTGTTCCAAAAAATGATACTTTTTCAGTTGAATAAATTTGCTTTACAACTTCATCAAGATTTTCATATTCTAAATTTTCTAAAGTATATGACATGTTTTTCATTAATGAATTTGTATATTCTTCAAAGGCTAATTTTATATCTTTTTGAGCGCTATTTAGTAGTCGATTTGAATAATCATTCTGCAATGAAAAATTAACATTTGAAATCTTCTTAAATTCATTAAAATTATCAAATCCCATAAGCCTGCAAAACCTTGAAATTGTTGCTGGCGATACATAACACAACTCTGATATTTCTGTTATATTCATTTTTTTAATTTTATTAAATTTTTTTAACATTATTATTGCTATTTCATAATTAATATCTTTTTTTGTAGCATTATTTACATAATCTATAAGTCTAAGTGTTACTGATCCCATAGCTTTATATTCGTTCATTTTTTGCTCCCCTTATTTATGTAAACAATTTAATTTGATAATTTTATTTTACTAACAGCTTAGTTTTTTGTCAAATTTTCTGAAACTGATATTATTTCAGTATTCGCTTAGGAAAATATTTAATTTATTCTTTTAGATGCCTAGTAAAAAAATTTTTAAAAAAATATTACTAGAAGTCAAAATTTCCATAAATTCTAACTGCTATCTCTATAATTTCGCTTCAGTTTGATAGTTTAATCCCCAATCATACATAGATCGAATTATTGGAGACATTGAAATACCAATAGTTGTTAATTCATATTCAACACGTGGAGGAACTTCAGCGTATACTGTTCGTTTTACAACCTTATCTCTCTCCAGCTCACGCAATTGCAGTGTCAATGTCCTACGAGTAACATTTGGAATTAATTTCTTTAATTCATTGAATCGCCTTTTGCCACCTAGTAAGCGATATAAAATAATCCCTTTCCATTTACCACTGAGTATATTTAGAGTTGTTTCTACAGGACACGGATGATTGGTACAGTCTGGATACATAGTTTGGTCTTTCATATTTCCACTCCTTTAGTATAAAAAAGATACTTAAGTACATTTGTTTATATTATATATCAAAATTGTGCGTACTTCAATATAATATCTAATTGTGCTAAACTTAATCCATACTAAATGAAAGGTGGTTTTTAAATGAATACTAAAAATCAAGCAATAATAAATGCATTTCAATTTCGTCATGCCTGCAAACAATTTGATTCTACAAAAGTAGTATCAAAAGAGGATTTTAATACAATATTGGAGGCAGGACATCTTTCTCCAAGTTCCTTCGGTTTTGAACCATGGAAATTTCTTGTAGTTCAAGATGTAAAGCTTAGAGAAAAATTATTTCCTGTATCATGGGGTGCACAAAATAGTTTTAATGGAGCTAGTCATTTTGTAATTCTTCTTACACGCAAGAAAGTTGATACAATTTATAGCTCTGAATATGTTACTAAAATCATGTCCGAAGTACAAAATCTTCCCAAAGAAGTCGCTGATGGGAAAAGAGCCGCATTTGAAAGCTTCCAAAAAAATGATTTTAATTTACTTGAAAGTGATAGGGCAGTTTTCGATTGGGCAAGTAAGCAAACTTACATTGCTTTAGGAAACATGCTAACTACAGCAGCTTTCTTGGAAATTGATTCTTGCCCAATTGAAGGTTTCAACATAGAAAAAGTTGAAAAGATTCTTAAAGAAGAAGGTATTTTAGATACTGAACACTTTGGTGTTTCAGTTATGGCAAGCTTCGGATATCGTGCAAGAGAACCATATCAAAAGACAAGGCAGCCTTTAGATGCAATAGTACAATGGATTTAATGTCTTATATTCAAAAAAATAGATCGAGCAAATAAACATCCTTTTGGTATAATAGAATTGAATTTATGTCAATATCTTAGACACAAAAAGTTGAATTTTTTATTCAGATTTTTCAGTTAACTCTTCACATTCCTAAAGAGTTAAATATACAAGACTTCTATATATGCTTGTTCTATTATACCAAGCTTTAATATGCTTAAAAGTGAAACAGACTTCTTACAGACTTCCAGTTCAACAAACATGTTAAGAAAACTAAAAAACACTCAACCTATTGAACTGCACCCTGTCAAGTAGACAGATGAAAAAATAAAAACTTATGCTGATAAGGTCTGATTTCGATATTCAATTGGAGTCAGACCTTTTAAATTTTTCTGTAACCTTTTTGTATTATAAAATACTATGTAGTCATCAATTGCTTGTCTCAATTCTTCATATGTATAAAATTTTTGCAAATAATACATCTCACATTTTAGAATTCCCCAAAAACCTTCCATTGGTCCGTTGTCGACACACCTACTGACACGTGACATGCTTTGAGTTGCTTTGATTTTATCAAGTTTAGCTTTGAAAGTTCTATTAGTATAATCGATTAAGAAAAAGGGATTTCTCCCTTTCCCTCATCTAAGAACTGTACGTGAGAGTTTCCAGCTCATACGGCTCAAGCATTTCTTCACCCTTTCGGGCGGCAACAAATGTATGCAGTTTT
>NZ_LZZM01000002.1 GCF_002006345.1 Clostridium puniceum | reverse complement strand
ATGATATGAAAATAGTAAATTCTAAAAATGGTGAAGCTGTTACTCCAAAATATGTAGATAGAAGTGAATTAACTGACGGAATTATTAATTCATCTTTAGGAAAAGCATCTTGGAATGTAATTCGTTTAGCAAAGAATAAATAAAGCTCAACCAATATTATATTTTATAAATACAATGAATTACTAAAAATCAGTATGATTTATAAAAATAGGATTTAGCTACTAATATTAAGTGTGCTAAATCCTATTTTAGTATAGATAACAAAATATAAAATTTTAAGTATGCGGAAAGTTTACTATTATTACATAACATGAAAATAATGAAATGGTACTTTCAATCGATTATTAATAAGAGCAATAAAATAAAGGTATACTTGTTTATATAGATATTATATAAATTAAGTTTACCTCTTTTGTAATAAATAATGAAATGTTTATTTAACTAAGGTATTATAAATAAGTCTTACGCTTATTCCTTGATTATAATTACCAAAATTCTTTCCGAAAATCGTTAGCCCACCGACATGTTTTGTTTCTTCTGGAACAGCTAATTTTAAGAGTATATCACTTTTATAATTTAATTCTAAATCTTCTAAGGTAATGTCAGAAATTTTTATTCCGTCCATAAAAGTTCCAAAGGAATTTATACTTAAAAGTTTTAATAATCCATATTGATTCCAATTAGAGAACCACCACGATGGTGTTAGAATTCCTTTGCTATCACCAAAGTCTCCAGGACTAGTCCAGCTGCCTACACTTATATTATTAATATAAAAATGAATATCAGAAGGCCAATCATTACAAACACCAGGAGCTTCAGAACTTATTTCCATTGAGAGTTGAAGCTCTGAAAATGTTTCATTGGGTTTTAGATAATTGGGAATTCTATATTCAATATATCCTTTAGTAAACCATAATATATCTGCATTAATTCTTTCTGGGTCTGCAAAGTAATTTGGATTATCTACTTCACCAATAAGTTTTTCTTTAGTAGCAATACCGCAAGTAGGTGCAATGTCGTAATTAGAATAATGTCCTACATTTAAATCTATATCATAAGAATTTTCTACATCTTGTGTACCTATGTCAATTACAAATTTATCTTCATGTAATGAACATATCTTTTGTAAACCATGTTTTCCAGTTAGGTTTGTAGTTTTAATCAATCCACACTCCTCTAATTTTTTTATATGCATAGTAACAGCACCATTAGTTAAGTTTAGTTTTTCAGATAATTCATTCATATTTAATTGTTTATATTGAGATAAAATATCTAGAATGTTTAATCTTACATCAGAACTTAATGCTTTAAAAATAGGTAAACTATCGTTTAGATTAGTAATGTGAATCATAGTAATCTCCTCTATAATTAATATTATTATATTGCTCCATTAATATATATTAGAATATTAATTTAAGCAAATAATTTCATAAATTTTTAAGATATTTGTAAAACTTAATATAATTATACTCTTAAATAAGATAAAAGTGAATAATTATTTTAGTAAATCATAAAACAAAACGGATTTTGTAATAATTTACAAAAAATACAAGGATAATTTTTATTTAAGCTATTTATAAAATAAGTATTCTTGTATTGAGTTGGGGTAACATCTTCAAATTTTTTGAATAGCTTTATAAAATGCTTGTCATCATTAATACCTACTTGTTTGGCAATTTATCTAATATAGAAATAAGAATTAATAATAATTATTTAGGATGGGAAATTTTAGTTTTGTTAATATATTTTAAAAGAATTAATCCTGTAAATTTTTTGATATTAAATTATGAACTTGTACATTGTTTATAAATTGTATCATATTGTATAAGGGATATAGTTAATTTAAAGGATTTTAAATTAATTTATGGTGTTTTAAATTAGTGATGCAATTTAAGAAATTTTATTTTAGTTGAAATTTTAAGTCAATCAATAAAGAAATGGCGGTATAGAGTGTGATTTAAGTTATTGTGAATATCCTAAAATAGAAATAAAAGAAATTTATAAGGTATACAATTTTACAATATTCAAAAAATCAAAATAAGTTTAGAATAATATGTAGATAAATTGACAAAACTATTTTATTAAGCAAAATAATGTGATAACATAATAAAATAGTTTATGAAGAAAGGGTAATAGTAAATTTATTTTAGATGAATTAAATAGGTTTAATAATAAATTTATTTTATATGGGTAAAATAAGATGTTAAAAGATAAAAAACTATTTTTATTAGATATTGATGGAACAATAGCCTTAGATACTACATTAATTAATGGAACATTAGATTTTATGAACCATGTATTAAGTATTGGTGGAAAGTATATTTTTATAACAAATAATTCTACTAAAAGTATAGATGATTACGTTATAAAATTTGAAAAGCTTGGAATAAAGGTTGATGAAACTAGCTTTGTAACTTCATCTTATGCTACTGCCTTGCACTTAAAAGAAACCTATAATTATGATAAAATATTTGTTCTTGGAACAAAATCATTTATTGAAGAATTAAAAAAATTTGGAGTAAATGTTACAGAAAATAAAGATAAAGATATAGTATGTGCAGTAGTAGGTTTTGACAATGAATTAGAATATAAGAAAATAGAAAATATATGTGAGCTGCTTCTAACTAGAGATATTGATTATATAGCAACAAATCCAGATTTGGTTTGTCCAACAATCTTTGGTTTTGTGCCAGATTGCGGTGCAATATGTGAAATGATAGGTCATGCCGTTAAAAGGGAACCTTTATATATTGGAAAGCCTAATAAAAAAATAGTTGAAATGTGTTTAAAGCAAACTGGATTTACAAAGGAGCAAACCTTGGTTATAGGTGATAGACTGTATACAGATATTGCTTGTGGAATTAATGGTGGAGTTGATACTTGTGTTTTATTTACAGGAGAAGCAAAGAGAGAAGATATAGTAAATACAGAATTTAAACCAACATATAGTTTTGATACTATTAAAGAGTTATATGAAGAAATGGCTTTTAAAAAATTATAGGATAAATTTATAATAAAATATTTATATAAAGTGAGGTGTTAAGTAGAAAAATTCTATTTAAACAACTCACTTTTTTAGATTATTTGTTTATAGATTATTTATATATCCTTTACAAAAAGATTATACATGATGTTTATACTTAAATTAAGCTATTATGATACGTTTAAAATTATGAATTTATAGACTAATAGCTAAAATATAAAAGGAGATGTAAAGTATGAAAAGTAAAAAAATTAAGACAATAATGGTTACTGCCTTAACTGGATGCATGTTATTATCAGTTACTGTAGTAGCATCAGCAAGTGGAGCTTCAGGATATGAAACATATAAAAGTGCAGCAAAAAATATAGCAGTTACAAGCAATGCTACATTCTCAACATCCTTTGAAGTAAAGGATAATGGAAAGATTGACATTTCAGGAACTAGTGTTAAAAAACTTGAGGGGGCTAACAATTATTCAATTACAAATATAAAAATTGGAGACGTTACAAAAGAAACTGAAACAAGTAGAATCGATGGTAAAACCATTATAAAAGATGGAGAAAATTATTATTCTAGAGCTAGTAATGGTAAAGAGAGCATGAGAATGGATAAAAAATTTGATACTTCCTCAAGTAGAGCCAAGCTAGGAGAAATGGTTTTAGATACTTTAGTTGGAGATGTTAAAAATCAATTTGTTGTAGAGGCAGATACAATTAGTGTAAATCTTGAAGGTGCACAAGTTCCTGAACCTGCTAAATTAGCTATTTCAGCAGCTGTTGAAGAGGAAAACAACAAAAAAGTTAATAATAAAAGAGAAGCAGGAAAAGATGAATTAAAAGAAGCATTAAATAGTATACCAAATCTAAAAAATGTAAATATTAAATCTTTAAGTATGAATGCTAAAGTAGATGGAAGTAAATTAGTTGACAATAGCTTTAAGATTGTTATTACTGGAGATGACGAAAGTGGTGTTTTTCATGAAATAGAAGTGTCTGTAGATACTGCAATCAGTAGCGTAAATTTAACAAAAGCAGATTCGATTGATATAACAGGTAAGGAAGTTCAAACTATTCAAAATAAAATGAGTAGAGAACAAAAATAATATATATGAATATAGAAAATGTTAAAATTTACACATATTCATCCTATATCTTGTAGATACTTCAAAGACGTTTAATTTAAGAGAATTGTTTTAAAATTTAATTTGGAAATCAAAAGCATTTATGATGCATAATTAAGGAATATTAAATATAAAGATACAACATATTATTTGTCCTAGCTAGCAGCCGTAAACCTTAAATTTATGCAAGTGTAAGATAGCGGCTGCATGCTATTGTACATTTAAATCTTTAAATTATAATGTGCCTATTAAGGGTACATTGTGACTATTTTGGTTAGAAGTCCAACTAATATTCAGATGAGGATTAATTTCCAATGAATCAATTTTTAACTGATAAATTTAAGGCAGTTATTTTAAGAGAAGAGGAGTAATTAATATGACAATTATACTTAAAGTGAATGAGTTAACAAAGATGTACAAAAATGGCCGCGGAATAAAAAATATATCTTTTGAAATTGAAAAAGGAGATATTTTCGGATTACTTGGTCCAAATGGTTCTGGAAAAACTACTACTATGAAAATTATCACTGGTTTGTCATATGCAGACAAGGGAAGTGTTCAAATATTAGGAATTAATTTTTCGGAGGAAAGTTCAAAAGCGTTAAAAGAAATGGCATGTCTCATTGAATCACCAGCAATTTATGACTATCTCACAGCTAGAGAAAATCTAAAACTTGCAGCGAATTATTATACAGAAATCAAAACACCAAGAATAGATGATATGCTTATGCAAACAGGATTGATAAAATATGCAAATGAGAAGGTTAAAAACTTTTCGCTTGGAATGAAGCAACGATTAGGGCTTGCATTAGCATTAGTGTCTAACCCTAAATTGGTAATTTTGGATGAACCTACTAATGGAATGGATGTAGAAGGAACTGTAGATATTAGAGAAATTATCATTAAACAAGCAAAACTTGGTATAACATTTCTTGTTTCAAGTCATATCTCTCATGAAATAGAGCTTATGTGTAATAAAGTTGGTATTATGAAGGAAGGAACATTATTGAACGTAACATTAATTAAAAATGCATTGGATGAATGTGAAACCTTAGAGAAATATTTCCTAAAACAAATTAGGAGAAAAGAGGAAGAGGTATGAATTTAATAAGAATTGGAATAATTAATGAAAGTACAAAATTATTTAAAAGAAGTAAATATAAAATATTTGTAATTTGTATTGGAATATTGAGTATAGGCTTAGGTTTGATAAGCAATTATACAGGAGGATTAGTTAAGGTTTCCTTATCTAATCTTCCATTAAATATATTATCAATATTAAATACTGCTTTGATTCCTTTAGTTACTTTTATGGCAGTGGCTGACCTTTTTGCAGCAGAACAAGAAAATGGAACAATTAAAGCTATAATAACAAGACCAACAAGTAGAAGTGAAATTCTTATTTCTAAGATGATATCTATTTGGATTTATGTAATAAGTATTTTAATAATCTCATTTATAATAGGTTCAGTTATGGGAGTATTCTTTGGAAGAACAGAAGTAATAGATATTCCAGAGGTTTTTATTGCATACGTTATATCAATACTACCTATAATACCAACAATTTTCCTTTCAATACTGATATCCCAATTATCAAAAAGTGGTTCTTTATCAGTAATGCTTTCAGTATTAATTTATATTATACTTATGTTAAGTGGAATAATTTTTCCGAAAGTGTCATCAATACTATTTATTTCATATACAAATTGGTATAAACTTTTTATTGGAGCACAAATGCCAATAAAATCAATCTTAGTAATTGTAGGATTGCTTATGGGATATTCTTTAATATTCTTTTCAGTGGCATATGAATTATTTGAAAGAAAGGAGTATTAAGGCGCGTTTGGAAAATAAAAAGTCCATATGTTAGATTATTTTATATGGATAAATTAACTAGGAGGTGTATCCTAGTCATCAGATAAATTAGGAGGATACCTTATTATGATGATAAAAAAGCGTCTCACTATTTCTAATATTCTTATGTTAGTAGTTCCAGCTATATTAATAGTAACAATAGCAGGAGGAGTTCTTGAAGGCTTTGCGGAAATATATGGGAAAAAGATAAAAGTTTTAGATGAGAATAATAGTACTTATTATGTTCAAAAAGTTTTAAATTCTTATAGTAGAAATTTAAAACTTTATAACAAAGAAAATGAAGAAGATAAAAAGATTGAAGAAACGCTTAAAAATGCAGGGTATGATCTGATAGTTACCAGTGATAAGGAAACAATCTTTTCAAATTTAACTGAAGAAGATAAAAATGCTCTCTCAAAAGTGCAAAGTGACATACTTTCTTCAGCCGACTCAATAGTACTTGAAGTTAACTCTGTTGCTTTAGTTAAGAATTCTTTTATAAAAGATGGTAAGAATTTTAATATGATTGCTATTAAATTAAATAATTTAATGACTAGAGAACATATGAGAGCTGAAGTTAGAGCCTTTTTTATGAGCTATATGGGAATTGTATTTGTGGTAGCATTAGTTATTATTATATTAACAAATGGTATATTATCATCAAGGGTAGCTAAAAGTTTGATTGATCCTTTAGATTTATTAAGTTATGGTGCAGGACAAATTGAAGAAGGTAACCTTGATTTTGAAATGAATTATCAAGGAGATGATGAATTCGCGAAGGTTTGTGCTGATTTTGATAAAATGCGAATTAGATTAAAAGAATCTGTTCAAATGCAATTAAAATACGAAGAAAATAGAAAAGAATTAGTTGTAGGTATATCACACGATTTACGTACACCACTTACAACAATTAAGGGATATATTAAAGGATTAAAAGACGGTATTGCAAATACTCCTGAAAAGCGTGAAAGATATCATGATATTATATATAATAAAGCTTGTGATATGGATATGCTAGTTGATAAATTATTTTTATTCTATAAACTAGACACAGGAAAATTTCCGTTTCATTTTGAAAAAGTATATTTTAATGAATTTTTAAAAAGTTTCTTTAAAGGCGCCTTAGATGAATTTGAAAGAAAAGGTCTTAATTTATTTTATGAAAATAATTTTAGTGATGATGTTAGTATTAACATTGACTCACAAGAAATGAATAGAGTTTTAATGAATATACTTGAAAATAGTGCAAAATATAAAACTCACGACTATGGAAATGTAAATATCACAATAAATAAACAGGTTGATAATATCATTTTGAAAGTTAAAGACGATGGACCAGGGGTTTTAGAAGAGAATCTTTCTCGGTTATTTGTTAGTTTTTATAGAGAAGATGCAGCAAGAACTAATCCAAGTGAAGGTAGTGGGCTTGGACTGTCTATAGCTGAACATATAGTAAAGGCACATGGTGGCACAATTACTGCTGAAAATATGGACGGGCTTATCATTACTATAACTTTACCAATTAGTGGACAAAATGAAATAGATGAAAAAATATTTAATTTTTAACTGAAATATCTATGTTCTAACTAATTTCATTAAGACATAATGGGGGAGAAAAATGAGAAAAATATTGATTATAGAAGATGATGAACTTATTGCACAATTAGAAAGAGATTATCTTGAGATAAACGGATTTGAAACAGAGATAGCAATGAATGGAGCTAAAGGATTAGAACTTGCCTTAAATGAGAAATTTGATTTAATACTTTTAGACTTAATGCTTCCGAGTAAAGATGGGTTTCAGATTTGCAGAGAAATAAGAAATAGTAAAGAAATACCTATAATAATGGTTACAGCAAAAAAAGAGTCTATAGATAAGATTAGAGGTTTGGGACTTGGAGCAGATGACTATATTGTTAAGCCTTTTGATCCTAGTGAGCTTGTAGCTAGAGTCAATGCACATCTTTCACGTTATGATAGACTAACAACAGTAGATAAAAAAGATGATTCAGAACTTGGTGTTATAAGTTTTGGAAGAGTAAAGATATTTACACAAGCCTGGCGAGTATATGTTGAGAATAAAGAAGTAAAGTTTGCAAATAAAGAATTTGAATTATTGTTATTTTTGGCCACTAATCCTAATATTGTATTTTCAAAGACAACTCTCTTAGATAGAATTTGGGGGTTAGATTGTTTTGGCGATGTTGCCACTGTTACAGTACATATTAATAGGATAAGAGAAAAGATTGAAGAGGACAGTAGTAACCCTAAATTTATAGAAACTGTATGGGGGGCCGGCTATAGATTTAAAATATAACTGTTTACTAAATTTGGTCAAGTTAAAAATTTATAAGAAATTACTTATGAATTCTAAAAATCGAGAACTTATTTGCTTAAAAAAGAAAGTAATGGAAATACATAATATTGGTAGACAATAATATTTAGGGAGAATAGAGAGTATGAATATAAAAGATATAAGGGATAAAGTAGAAAATAATAAACACTATATTAATGGTTGGGAAAGAATGAAAAGATCATCAATAATTATTCCATTAGTAGAAAGAAATAATGAAACTTGTATATTATTTGAAGTAAGAGCCAAAAGATTAAATAGCCAGCCTGGTGATATTTGTTTTCCAGGTGGAAAAATAGATAATAATGAAACTCCTAAAGAAGCTGCACTAAGAGAAATTTTTGAAGAAATAGGAGTTAAAAATATTGATATTATAAATGAATTGGATACTGTAGTTAGGTATGATGGTATAATAATTCACCCTTATCTAGGTGTTATTAAAGATATTAAAGAAATTAATATAAATGAAAGTGAAGTTGATCATGTATTTTATGTTCCAATAGATTATCTTTTAAATCATGAACCTTTAGAAGTAAAAAGTAAAATATATGTTGAAAGATCAAAAGAATTTCCATATGAATTAATTGTTAACAAGGAAAATTATAAATTTAGAGAAGCTCATTATAGATCTTTATTTTATAAATATGAAGATTATAATATATGGGGAATTACTGCGGAAATGTTGAAAAACTTTTTGGAAAAGCTGATGAAGTAGCAAGTTATACAACTTTTAATCAAGGAAGTTATGGAATGCACACAGGTGTAAAGCTATTAAATGGAGATTGTGATATTGATTTTGGTATAAAATTAAAGATGACTATGAAGACTCTGTAAAGGTTAAGGAATGGGTATATAATGCTTTATTGGGTCACAGAAGAAAAGTAGAAATAAGGTGATCTTGCGTAACAGCCACATATCACATTGATGGAAAACCTGAATATCATGTTGACTTAGCTGGTCTAATGAATATTAATAGCAGTCTTATAACGCCTGATTACAAGAAGTATAGCATAATTTAAACAATGACAGAAGAAAATTTATATTTAATACTATATAAGCGTTAAAGATAATTTACTTGAAATAGAATTTACATGTGAAATAAATGATAAATGTGAGGAATATAAAATGCGTACAGAACAAGAAATGTTTAATTTAATATTGAATGTTGCAGAAAATGATGAAAGAATTCGTGCAGTTGTTATGAACGGTTCGAGAACAAATCCAAATGTTATAAAAGATATTTTTCAGGATTATGATATTGTGTATGTGGTTGAAGAAACAAACTCATTTCGTAAACAGAAGAATTGGATATATCAATTTGGAGAGTTATTATATATGCAATATCCTGATGAAAATTCCTACTATGAAAATGATGTTAATAACTCTTATGGATGGCTTATTCAATTTGCTGACGGAAATCGTCTTGACTTGCATGTATGTACATTATCACATGTGCTGAAAGAAATTGAAAATGATAAGCTTTGTAAAATTTTACTTGATAAAGATAAATGTTTGCCTAATGTGCCAGAATCAACAGATAAAGATTATTGGGTGAAGAAACCAACAGAGAATAATTTTTATGATACTTGTAATGAATTTTGGTGGTGTCTTAATAATGTTGCAAAAGGATTGTGGCGAGAAGAGATACCTTATGTAATGGACATGCTAAATTATTATGTTCGTCCGCAGTTAGTTCGTTTAATGGAGTGGAAAATAGGATTTGATACAAATTTTACTGTTAGTGTCGGAAAATCAGGAAAGTATATGTATAGATGGTTAAAAAATGAGACATGGAATATATTTTTAAAAACATATCCTTCTGGACAAGTAAAAAGTATTTGGCAATCAGTTTTTATTATGTGCGATTTATTTAATGATATTGCTAAGGATGTAGCTTTCAATATGAGGGTTAAATATAATGAAATTGAAGCAAATAACAGTTTGAAATTCTTAAAGGATGTGCATGTATTACCTAAAAATGCAAAAGAAATATACCAATAATATTCAAATAAAACTAATACTCAAAATTCTTTAATAGTTGTAAACTCTTTTAAGAAACTATTCTAAAAGTAATAAATGTTATGCATTAATATGTACTTTTTTATACTTTAAGATGTAAGCATATTGAAGTTAAGTGAAATAATATATATGTAATTAAAGAAGAAAACAAAAATTTATGAAAGAGAATATTATGGAGTCAAGCAAATTGGAATATAAAAGAGCGGATGTAAAAAATATTAATATTATGTTAGAAACCATACAAAGGTGCATGAAAGAAGTAAACTATATAGATTATAATGAGAGTGAATTTGAAAAATATTTAGGCACATTTACTACAAATTGGCTAAAAAACATTAGTGAAACAAGACACTATTATGAAGTTTGGTATGATAATAAGATTATTGCTTGTGTAGGAGTAAGCAGAGATTATAGTCAAGAAAAACAAAGTTATTTTACTGTTATATTTGTTAATCCAGATTATAGAGGAATAGGTGTTGGAAGAGAACTTGTAAATCATCTTGAACTTGATGAATGGTATCTTGATAGCAATTTAATTGAAATTCCATCTTCTAAAAGTTCTCATAAATTTTATTATAAGCTTAGGTATGAGTATAGAACATATCCACCAGTATTTAACAAAGATGATGGTTCAACTATTATGTATAAGTATAAAAAGGATAACATATATGCAATTTAATGAATTTTAATTTAGATACGCCTTTATATAAAAGAAAATTTAGAATAATAACTCGATTTATAAAACAAAAAATGGGATTAGAGAAAAGCAATTATAAACCAAATTTTGAAATGCTAAAATATATGTTCAAATGGACAAATGATTTTGAAAAGAATAGGATGGGAGATTATAATTTTACTTATGATGTTTACAAATATGAATTCCAATTTTGCAGAAAAATAAGATATGGATAAATTATATGTATTTGAAAGGTGAATAATAATGATAAAAACAGAAAGGCTAACGATTAGTCCAATAAAAGAAACAGATTATGAAGATATTTGTGAATATGGTTGTGATGAAGAAACTGGACAATATATGATTTATTGGCCAAAGACCAAGGAAGAAATAAGAGAGTTCATTAAGGATTGCATATTTTCAATGAGTTTAGAAAATCCAACCGGGTATGAATTTGTGATACGATTAAATAAAACTTCAAAAGTTATTGGAAATATTAGTTTTATAATCAAGGATTTGGAGGCTGAAATAGGGTGGATTTCAAACAAAAATTATTGGAATAATGGTTATACGAGCGAAGCTGTTAATGGAATTATTAATTATACATTTAATAATTTAGATATATATAAAATAGTAGCAACATGCACAGATAAAAATATTGGATCATACAGAGTTATGGAAAAGTGTAATATGAAAAGATTAAGAGTGGAAAAAAATCATAAAGCAATGCGAAAGAAAATTGAAGTAACCTATGATAAATTAACATATGTTATTGATAAATATATGGTGTAAGTTGTATTTTTTCAAATTCTAAATTTGAAGATGGAAATATGAAGAAGTTAGCAGTAATTGTGATTTTAATTTTTTTACTTATTTCAAATATAGTATTTATTGGTATGACTGTGCTGTATAAGAGTAAAATTGTAAATCAAGCATTTAGAGTATATTCATTTGATGGAGAAAATAGCGATATAAAAATAAGTGATGGAATTATTATTATATATAATAACAAACAGATAGTTGATGGTGGTAAAATGCAGTATATTGGTAATAAACAAGAAAGGGTAAAGTCATACTCTAAAAATATTTATATAAACAAACAAGGAAGTAAGAAGAAGATTTTATCTAATGCTGTATCATTTGAAGTAAATAGTAAGGAAATTACATTTAATGATGAATTTTTATTAAATAAAGATATAAGAGAAATAAGTTCAGATAATTTGTTTAGTGAAGAAGATATAAATATTATGGAGGATAATCTTTATTTTTCTCTGCATTATTCAACTGATGAGGAGAAAGAAGAAAGTATTATAATTAAGCTAAAGCTAAAAGAATTTAATATGAATTAAAAGTAATAATAGTAATTTATGAGGAAGTATTTATTAGTTTAAGAACTTATATATAGAAAGTGTGAGTGTTAATAATGAAAATTGAACATGCAAGTGAATTAGACTTTCAATTTATCAAAGTAATTAATAGAAAATAAACTCAAAGAAAAAGAAATTTTGATAGCAAAAAGCCAAGATAACAAAGTTATTGGTTGGTTAAGGTATAGTTATTTTTGAGATAACACTCCATTTATGAATATGCTTTATATTAATGAAAACTATAGAAATAAGGGGATAGGAAAAGAATTAGTTAGATTTTGGGAAAATGAGATGAAGGGGAAAGATTATGAACTGGTTATGATATCTACCTTATCTAATGAACAAGCACAGCATTTTTATAGAAGATTAGGATATAAAGAGGTTGGCAGTTTACTATTAGAAGATGAACCTTTAGAGATAATTTTTTTAAAAATATATAATTATAAATCATCAATTTATCTAATCATAAAAATCAATTAGAAAATGTAGCTATTTTTATTGTCTAGAGATTTTTAATTTAAAAGAAATATTTGACTGTATTAAGTATGTATAATAATTTAGAACGCCATATTTGTTCTTCGAAATATTCAGCTCGTTTAGTTCATAAAAATAAAAAATGGTTTATGGATTAAAGTAAATTTCCTATATTGAATTTTTTATTTTGAAGTCGTGGAAATGAAAAATCGCTAATATGAAAATGTATTCAAAAAAACTATTGACCATTTATATAAAAGAAGGTAATATAGACTTATAAAATGACATTTAAAAAGTGATTTTAAAATATATTTATAATTAGAATATTAGCAACCACAAATTAATGAAAATAAATTTTTATAACAGGAGAGATTTGCTATGAGATATTTATTGGGATTAGATATTGGAACATCAGGAACTAAAACGGCTTTATTTAATGAAGAAGGAAAAACAATAAAAACTTCTACATATGGGTATGATTTATTTCAACCACAAGTAGGCTGGGCAGAGCAAAATCCAGAGGATTGGTGGGAAGCATGTGTTAAAGGAATAAAGGATGTTATTGAAAAAAGTAATGTACAAGCCTCTGATATTAAAGGTATTGGCTTAAGTGGTCAAATGCATGGACTTGTTCTAGTAGATAAGGACTATAAAGTAATCAGAAATTCTATAATATGGTGTGATCAAAGAACGGAAAAAGAGTGCGATTACATGACAGAAGTTATAGGAAAAGAAAGATTAATTAAAATAACAGGAAATCCTGCTTTAACTGGTTTCACACTTTCAAAATTATTATGGGTTAGAAATAATGAACCAGAAAATTATGAAAAGATATATAAAATACTTTTACCAAAGGATTATATAAGATTTAAATTAACAAATGTTTTTGCAACAGAAGTATCTGACGCAAGCGGAATGCAAATGTTAGATATTAACACTAGAAATTGGAGCGATGAACTTCTTAAAGATTTAAATATAGATAAAAATATATTAGCAGATGTTTATGAATCAGTAGTAGTTAGTGGACATGTTACAGAAGAAACTGCTAAATTAACAAATCTAGCATTAAATACACCAGTTGTTGGTGGTGCAGGAGATCAAGCAGCAGGAGCTATAGGAAATGGAATAGTAAGTGAAGGAATAATATCAACAACTATAGGTACATCAGGAGTTGTATTTGCAGCAACTGATACACCAAGATTTGATAAAGAAGGAAGAGTTCATACTTTATGTCATGCAGTACCTAATAAGTGGCATATAATGGGGGTTACTCAAGGGGCAGGTTTATCATTAAATTGGTTTAAAAGAACTTTTTGTGCTAAAGAAGTTGAAGAAAGTGAAAAATTAGGTAGAGACATATATGATATTTTAACTGAAAAAGCAGCATCATCAAAACCAGGAGCTAATGGAATAGTATATTTACCATATCTTATGGGAGAAAGAACTCCGCATATAGATCCAAATGTAAAAGGTGCATTTTTAGGGGTATCACTTATAAATAATCATGATGATTTTGTAAGAAGTATATTAGAAGGTGTAAGCTTTAGCTTAAAGAACTGCCTTGATCTTATTGAAGATATGAAGGTTAATGTGGACGAAATAAGAGTAAGCGGAGGAGGAGCTGAAAGTGCTGTTTGGAGACAAATCTTAGCTGATATTTTTGGATATGCATTAACTACAGTTAAAGCATCAGAAGGCGGAGCGCTTGGAGTAGCAATACTTGCAGGAGTTGGCGCAGGAATATATAATTCAGTTGAAGATGCTTGTAATAAGATTGTTAAAGGAAATTTAAAAGTATCTCCAAATGTAGAGTTAAAAGAAGTATATTCTAAGGTTTATGATGTATATAACTCAGCTTATCCTAGAATGAAGGACATTTAGGAGATTATGTAACTACTATATTTGCCTTAGCAGCTAATTTTAGAGACTTTAATAAAAACTGTAATAGTGATATTATTTAATAAATATTATTATTGTCTAAAATAGTAGACGAGAGGGGCATTTTTAAATTTGATAGAAATAAATCATAGTAAAATAAAAGAAACGAATAGAAAAAAGATAATAGGATTATTATTAGAAAAAAATGAAATAACCAAACTAGACATTTCTAGAATGTTGGATATAAGTATAACAACAGTTTCTACTAACATTACTGAATTAAAAAATGAAGGTATTGTTGAAGATGTGAGATCTTTAGAATCTACAGGTGGAAGAAAAGCAATTGCTATTAAGTTAAATGAAAGCTGTAGATATTCTATTGGGGTAGCATTAACAGCAAATCATATAAAAATATCTTTAGTTAATTTAAAAAAGAACATTATTGAAAATATAAGCATTAGACATAAAAATAATGGTATAGAAAATATAATAAATTTACTTAGCCAAAATTTAAAAATATTGATGGAGAAGCATAAAATAATTTCTGAAAATTTACTGGGGCTTGGAATTTCAGTTCCAGGAACTGTAGATTTTAAAGAAGGAATAATAAAATATTCATATCTTCTTGGCGTCAAAGATTTTAATATAAAAGAAAAATTTGAATATTTAAATGTGCCAATATATGTGGATAATGAAGCTAACTTATCAGCTTATTATGAATTCTTAAACAGAAAAAATGAATTAAAGAATTTACTATATGTATCAATAACAGAAGGTTTAGGGCTGGGAATAATAATAGATGGCAAAATATACAGAGGGGATAATAATTCTTCAGGTGAAATGGGTCATATGAAAATAGCGATGAATGGTAAGATATGTAAATGTGGAGCTAGAGGTTGCTTAGAAGCATATACTTCTATGAATTCTATAATAGATAATTATAATGAAATTACAGAATCAAATATTATAGATATAGATGATTTTGAAAAGAAATATATTAAAAAAGATCAAGCATCTCAAAAGATATTAGATAAATATTCTAAGACGCTAGCTTTAGGTATATCAAATCTAATTATGATATTAGATCCTAATAGTGTAATTATTGGTGGAGATATAAATAGCCTATTAAAAGATAAAATAGAAGTTATAAAGAAAAATATTTATAAAGATAATTTATTTACTGATGAAAATAGCTGTAATATTAGTATTGCAAGTTTTAAAGAATCATATTTATTAGGGGCAGCAATGATGCCAATAGAAGAATTTTTGGGGATTAAATAATAGAGTAGTTTTCTACCACTCTATAAATCAAAAAACTTATTAAACTATATTTAAAAATAAGTTATATAAGTAATTAATCAATTGACAATTAAAGAAGAAAAGCTGTTATGGAAAAGTAATGTTGCAAATTTTATATTTAATTATTAGAACTTTCTCTGTAAGTTTAATCTAAAATTTTCAACTATCACTGTTAACTGTAAATTGAATTAAGGGAGATGTTAAGGAAATGAGATTTTTTTTAGACACAGCAAATGTAGAACATATTAAAGAAGCAAATGAAATGGGAGTAATATGTGGTGTAA
>NZ_LZZM01000001.1 GCF_002006345.1 Clostridium puniceum | reverse complement strand
CTCAGTTGAAATAGTCTAGCTATAGGTGAAAAAACTAATCCACAGCGTCTTATGTTAAGTATAGTAAAATTATTAAGAAAGGAAAAGTATAATGAATTTTTACTACATGTTCATTATACAAGGTGAATAAATGAAGAAATATATTGGACGTCGCTTACTTCAATTAATACCCATTATTTTAACCATTACATTTTTATCTTTTGGATTGATGCAAACGGCAGCGGGAGATGCAGTAGATGCTCTTTATGATAATGCTTTAAGTGGAGTGACTGAACAAGTTAAAGAGGAAAAAAGAGCTGAACTTGGATTGGATAAGCCCTTCATTATACAATATGGAAATTGGATAAAAGGAATTGTAGGTGGAGATATGGGAGTTTCCTATATTTCTAAAAAACCTGTATTTGAAACTTTTATTTCTAAATTATCATCAACTATCTATCTTACAATTACATCAATTCTGTTGACAGTTTTTATTTCTATTCCATTAGGAATATTAGCTGCAGTAAAAAGAAATCAGTTTATAGATTATTTTATTCGTATGATGAGTTTTATTGGAAATTCTATGCCAAGCTTTTTTATTTCTCTTTTGTTAATATACTTTTTTGCTCTAAGACTTAATATTTTTCCTGTAATGGGAAATAGTGAAGGATGGAAAAGTATTATTTTACCCGCATTCACCCTTGCCCTTGCCATGTCATCAAAATATACACGTCAGGTTCGGGCTGCAATACTGGAGGAACTCAATAAAGATTACGTGATAGGAGGTAGAGCTAGGGGTATACAGGAATCGGTAATTTTTTATGGTAGTGTTTTGAAAACCGTAATGATAAACCTTGTTACACTTTTAGCGTTATCAATTGGATCACTGCTTGGAGGAACAGCTATTGTAGAAACAATCTTTATGTGGGATGGTGTAGGAAAATTAGCAGTAGACTCCATTACCATGCGTGATTATCCAATGATTCAAGCATATGTTATCTGGATGGCTCTGATATACTTAGTAGTGAATTTAATAACTGATATTTTATACCATTACCTTGATCCGCGAATTAATATTGTAGAGGGGGAATAAGGAATGGATACTGCAATTAGGCAATCAGTAAAAATGCAAAAACAAAATAAATATCAGCATTATATAAATATAAAACTTTATATACTTTTAATAGTAGTGATAGCATTGCTGCTCATGACAGCCTTATCTTCTAAATTGGTACCATATGATCCATATGCACAGGATTTGTCAAAAGCCTTGCAAGCTCCAAGTAATCTTCATTGGTTAGGAACAGACCGTTATGGAAGGGATATGTTGTCTCGTGTGATGATGGGAGGGCAAATAACTATTTTTGCTTCGCTGCTGTTGGTCGCCATAATTTCATGTGTAGGAACATTGGCTGGTGTTATTTGTGGTTATATAGGAGGAAAAATTGATACTTGCATTATGAGAGCTTCAGATGTCTTTCTAGCTTTTCCAGGAATGGTATTTGCCATTGCAGTTGCTGGGGTTCTAGGAGGCGGAATCACAAATGCAGTAATAGCACTAGCATGTATATCCTGGCCTAAATATTCAAGATTGGCAAGAGGACAAGTGCTATTAATTAAAAATATGCCTTATATTGCAGCCGCTAAAATGAGTGGATCTAAAACCATAAAAATTATGCTTAAGCATGTTATGCCAAATATTGCAGGTACAATTCTAATAACAGCCACACTTGATATTGGAACAATGATCATGGAATTAGCAGGGCTTTCCTTTTTAGGATTAGGAGCTATGCCCCCAATTGCTGAATGGGGGGCTATGATGAGTGATAGCAGGAGTATGCTTCAAACATCACCTTGGGTAATTTTAGCACCTGGCTGTGCTATTTTTATATCAGTAATGTTATTCAACTTACTGGGGGATACTGTACGAGATGTATTAGATCCTAAAGTAAATTAAAGGAGAAGAAGAAATGAAACAAAGTAAGAGAATAGGTTGTATTTTGTTATCAACTCTATTTATTTTCATCCTGTTGGCTGGATGTGGGAAGATAACCTCAAATACAACAGAAAAAGTATTTAACTATGGAACCATGGCCTATGGCGTGGCTATGGGAAATGCTGGCTTGAATCCACATGATGGATATAGTGGATGGTCAGCTGTTCGTTACGGGGTGGGAGAAACTCTCTTCAAATTTAATTCATCTATGGAATTGGAACCTTGGCTTGCAAAAGATTACAAGCAGCTTGATGAGTACACAACTCAGATTAACTTAAGAGATGATGTATTTTTTTCTAATGGAAATAAAATGACGGGAGAAGCGGTTAAAGCTTGTTTTGAAAATCTAATTGATGTTCATGACCGAGCTCCTAAGGATTTGCAAATAAAATCCATAACGGCAGATGGACAGAGTGTCACAATTGTTTCTGAAAAGAAAGTTCCAGGACTTATGAATTATTTATGTGACCCTTATGGTGCAATTATTGATATGACAGCAGGTATAAATCAAGATAAAAATGTGGTGGGAACCGGACCTTATGTGGGGGTAAAGGTTACAGATGCTGAGATTGATTTAGAAGCTAACAAGAAATATTGGAATGGATCACCAAAGGTTAATAAGGTGAATGTTAAGAGCATTCCAGATGGGGATACTTTAACCATGGCCTTGCAAAGCGGGGAAATAGATGCAGCCCAAGGACTTCCTTATGTAAGTCTTAAATTGTTCCAAAGTGACAACAAATATACCATTAGTTCTACCAATACATCAAGAGTTTATCAAGCAGCTTTAAACTATAATTCAAAAATTATTCAAGATAATGCAGTTCGTAAGGCTATGGCCATGTGCATGGATAAAGATGGATTTACTTCTGTATTACTTCAAGGAAATGGAGGTCCTGCAGTTGGACCTTTTCCAGATAACTTTAAATTTGGTGGAAATGCTTTGGAAGATACTGGTTATGATATTGAAGGAGCAAAAAAACTTCTTGAATCTGCAGGATGGATAGATACAGATGGAGATGGTATTAGAGAAAAGAATAACCAAAAGCTATCAATTAACTGGCTTACATATACATCTAGACAAGAATTGCCATTATTGGCGGAGTCCGTTCAAGCGTCCTATAAAAAAGCTGGAATTGATGTTAAGATCAATGCAACAGATAGTTACAAGGATTTTTTGAAAGCTGGAAATTATGATGTTTTTGCCAATGCCTTTGTAACTGCACCTACTGGTGATACTCAGTATTATTTCACAACTCATGTAGTAGATGGCTCTGATTATAACAGGGGCAATTATCACAATAATAAAGTTGAGATAATGGTGGAACAGCTTCGTAATGAATTTGATTCAAATAAGCGAAGTGACCTTGCTATACAAATTTCTCAGCAGATATTGGATGACAATGCATATATCTACGCTTCTCATTTAAAAATGTCTTTTGTAATGAAAAAAGGGATAACTGGTTTTGCAGCACATCCATCAGATTATTATGAAATCACGGTTAATTTGGACAAGAATTAAAAGTATTGTCTATGAACTGAAAGGTGGAAAATATGCAGAAATCACTATTTGAAATGTGTAAGGTTGAAATCAGTTATAAGGATGAAGTCGTTGTACATGATGTAAGTTTAAAGTTGAAACCTGGTGAAATTCTGGGAATAGTTGGACAATCAGGAAGCGGAAAAAGTACCTTAATTAAAGCAGCTATGGGTCTACTAGGAAATCACGGTAAGATAAGAAAAGGAGAAATTTTCTACAAAGAAAATAACCTTCTTAATATTAAGTCTGAGTCATTAAGAAAAATGCGAGGAACGGAGATGGGAATGATTTTTCAAAACTGTGCTAGTGCCCTATGTCCAATTCGAACTATTGGTGATCAGTTGTATGAAATGATGGAGCAACATAATCAAAGAAATAGAAAAGAAATTATGAGCATGGCTATTGATATTTTTCATAGAATGAGTCTTGATGGAAGACGTATTTTGGAAAGTTATCCTTTTGAATTGTCAGGGGGAATGAATCAAAGAGTAGGTATTGCTATGGCTATGATGCTTAAACCAGATTTACTTTTTGCTGACGAACCTACTTCAGCCTTAGATGTCATCGCGCAAGCACAAGTAGTCAATGAATTAATAAAACTGAGAAATGAATTTGGTACAGCCATCGTAATAGTAACGCATAATATTGGTATTGTTTCCTATATGGCTGATAAAGTGGCAGTCATGTGTCAGGGACGTTTTGTGGAATACGGAGCTGTTAAAGATGTTATTTATCATCCTAGAGATGACTACACTAAGAGATTGATTCAGGCTGTACCAAAAATCAGAAAGGAATAAATCATGGATTCAGTGCTAGAAGTAAAAGAAATAAATAAAGCTTATATTAGTAGAGGAAAAAAGATTCAGGCAGTTAAGGATATGAGCTTTCAAATTTATAAAGGCGAATGCTTGGGTTTGCTTGGAGAAAGTGGCTGTGGGAAGAGTACAATAGCTAAGATGATTGCACGTTTGGAACCAGTGGATTCTGGAAAAATCTCTTTAGATGGAAAGGATATTACCTATGCAGCAGGAAAAATACTGAGGCAAGTATATAGATCGGTACAGATGGTATTTCAAGCTCCATTAGAATCCTTTAATCCAAGATTGAAACTGGGTGAAGGAATTATGGAAAGTATGATTAATCAAGGGATTTCCAGGCGAGAAGCAAAAGTAAGAGCGGGAGAATATTTGGAGATGTGTGGATTAACAAAAGCGTTTGCTAATAGATATCCACATCAGGTCAGTGGAGGAGAGTGTCAACGTGCTTCTATTGCTAGGGCAATTTCCATAAAACCAAAACTGCTGATTTGTGACGAAGCAACTAGTGCTCTGGATGTTACTGTGCAAGCACAAATCTTAAAACTTATGAAGGAATTAAAACAGGAAATGGACATGACCTATTTTCTGATAAGTCATGATATTGCACTGGTGCAGGAAATATGTGATCGTGTGTTAGTGATGTACCAAGGAGAAGTCATTGAAGAGGGAACTCCTAATGAAATAATAATGAATCCGCAGCAGGAGTATACAAAAAAAATGATTGATGCTGTATTTAAAATTAGTCTATGATAAAGTCAAGGTAAGTTGCATTATAATTAAAAGTACAAGAGCAAATAATTATTAGTAGTTACGTTTTATTGTGTAATAAATATATAGCGTAGCTACTTTTTTATGAATAAAAGATGATTAAAAGAAAAATATTGACTTAGAGTTGACTGTAAGGAGTATAATTATGTCAGAAACAAAATCAAATTAAGTTATGAAATAGGAAGAAGCTAAATATGAGCTATAATATGTATGTACAAATAATAGCACTTTCGGAAGCAGGACAATTAAATAACTTAAACACTTAGAAGACAATAGGAGAGAAGGAGATCATTGTAATTTCCAATGGAAGATTCGCTTCTGATTATTGTAATCACTATATAATATAAATTTACTTCGGAGGCATTATAATGAAAATAGCAGTAATAGATGCACAAGGTGCAGGCATTGGGCAAGCTGTAATAAAAAAAATTCGTAAAGAAATAGAAGACGATATATATATTATTGCACTTGGCACTAATGCATATGCTACCTCAACTATGATAAAAGCTGGTGCTGATGTTGGAATTAGTGGGGAAATAGAAATTAGTAAATTTTGCAGAAAAAATCAATTGGATAGTATAATAGGGCCAATTGGAATAATTTGTAGCGGTGGCATAAATGGAGAAATTACCCCTATGATTTCTAGTATAATATTCAATATGAGTTGTACTAAATATATACTTCCACTACAAAAACACGGTATTTTTATTCCTGGCACTAGAAATCTACAAATTAAAGATATAATTGAAGAAATTGTACTTGATATAAAACAGAATATTATTCATAACCACATTCATATAAATATTCTTAAGTAATTGTATTACAGATATAAAAAAGATGCGGCCATTAAATTGGCTGCATTTTTTTTACAAGCTCAATAGTTTGGATAATATAATCAACTTAAGAAAAGTGTTTATATTCACAAAATAGCTATCGTAGAATACATTGAAAATATAGAGTATACATTGGATATATTCTTAATTAATCCTATTAATTAAATATTAATCAAACGATTATAAATTTATATACGAAGGAGTTGTATTGAATGAGTAGATTTGATAATTGCGCTCAATGTACTAAAAGCTCATGTGAGTTATGCAATTTTATTAATGCTGATCCAGTAGATATAGAAAAACATGGTGCTAGATTATTAACAGTAAGAGTACAAGTAAACAACGTATGTTTTGACAAAAAAGTAGCTATTGCATGCATTATATATGACCGATGCCATAGGATACTTGCTTTTAAGGGCTTTGTTACAAAGGTATCCAGAGACCATGAATGTGGTAAAAATGCATGTGGAACTATTCAACGTAAAATAGTATTTGTTATTCCAGATGATGTTGAATGTGATCCTTCTGAATTAGAAGTTCGTACTGTAGGTAATTATATATATCCATGTGAATCAAACAAATAGGTGACTATGAAAGTACTCACAGAGTAGATAAATAAAAAATATCTATTCTGAGAGTGCCTTATTATAGAAAAAAAGTAATTATTGTTTTTCAGGAATATATTCATGATAGGGAGTATTAATTGTAACTCCGGTTTCATCAAATTTATAATTTGTATTTTCAAGAGGATTTAAATTGTTAACTAAATTCATTCCTATCGTATAAAGTGCGTCAGCTGTTTCTTTAGGATTTTGAAAGACAGTGCCAGCCATAGAGCCATTATTAATTAAATTTCTAGCTTCTTGTATTCCATCAATTCCGAAAACAGGAATGTATTTATATTTATCTCCTTTATTGTAATCATATTTTTGAAGTGCTTTAATAGCCCCTATTGCCATAGCATCATTATTGGCGATTATTGCTTCAATTTTATCTCCATATCTTAAAAATAACAATTCAGTAGAATCTTGTGCACACTTTTCGTCCCAGTAGCAGAATTTGGAAAGAATTTCTTGAGTTTTTATTCCAGCATTATTAATTGTTGAAATTGAATATAAAGATCTTGCGTCGGTTTCCGTATTATTGGCCGGACCTTTTAACATAAAATATTGCAATATGTTATCTTTATTTTTATCCATATTGTTTTTATTAGTGTTCCACTCGTTAACAACAAGGTTTCCTTGCAGAACACCAGATTGATTAGCATCTGTAGATATAACTAAAGCCTTGTTATAAGATTTTATTGCTTCGGTTTGAAATGGAACTACATTAAAAAAAATTACTGGAATGTTTTTTTCTTTTACTTTATCCACGACTGACTTTACAGTATCCTGGTCTAAGTTAACTAAGTTAACTAATAAGAGATTGTAATTGTTCTGTATAACTGAATCTATAAGTTCATTTTGTATATCTTGATTTCTTTTACCATTGTAAAAAGTAAAGGTAACATTATTTCCATTTTTATTCTGTATTTCTTCTAAATCCTTACGAACCAAGGAAATATAAGGATCATCAAAGGTAAATAATAACACAGCTGAATTAATTGTTTTTTGTGGAGAATTTTGAGCATAAGTATAAATATCATTTGCATTAACATTTACTATTGTTGTGGTTATAAATAGTGTCATGAGTATTTTTTTTAATATTTTCATGATAAATCTCCTTCTATGTAATGACTTAAATTTATACCATTTAGTATTAGCTTATCTAGTAATACAAAATCTATTCAAAAAATTAAAATCGAAAAATAATGAGCAGTATCAATATTTGTGATTATCAGATGTAGAAATTGCTAAAATATTTAAAATATCAAGACAAGCTGTAAATAAAATTCGAAGAATGGGTTTAAAAACTTAATTATTGACTTAGTAAAAGACAAGAAGTTGTTTTTAGATACTATCATTAAGAATACAAATCTGGAATTAAAATATAGTTATGATGATTCTGTTTATATGTTTTAAATTAAATTTGATTTATAGTTATTACTATATATCTTAGAATTTCTTAATGCTATTTTAAATTTATTTATATTTAAGATAATAACAACATAGTAAATCTAATGAAAATAATGTCTACTCATATTGAATTATATGGAAAAAAGTATATAAAAATATTTGAAACAACCATAAAGAAAGGTGAATTATGGAAGTAAGTTTTAAGATTTCAAAAGATGAATTAATAGATTTTCATATGGAATATATTGATGAAACGAGAATTTATAATAAGCAAATACGTTCGTATACTATATATGTTTCAGCAATATTGTTTGGAATAATACTTTTACTTAGAAGTTCTTTATATACTATAACTGTACTAATTTGCTACAGCGTATTCTTTCTATTTAGAAAAAGAATCTTTAAATGGAGATTAATGAAAAAAGTTTCTAAAATATATGAATCAGATATATATACAAACATATTTGAAACAACAAATTTGAGCTTTATAGATGACGGAATAAAAACTAGTACAAAATTTTCAGAGAAAATTTTTAAGTGGAGTTCCGTGAAAGGTTTGTATTTAGTAGCACAGTATATTCTTATAAAAACTATAAATAGTGAGGACTTATTGATTCCTATATTCTCTTTTAATTCCGTAGAAGACAGGGAATTATTCTTAGACATTATTATTAAAAATACAAATTTAGAGTTAAAAAAGCAATATCCTAATGATATTTAGAATGATTAATTTTTAACGAATATAAATAAAAACTATCTATTTAAGGTAGTTTTTATTTATATTTAACAATAAATTTATAATAATGCGGCTATAGCTCCAATTCCCTTTGTAAGAGCAGTAGCGACAGCTCCTAAAGCTGTCTCAGGTACTGAAAATATTATGGCAGCAACAATTGCAATAATTATTATGACGCCTATAGCAGGATTTTCCTTAACAAAATCAACTACGCTATCTACAGCAAGCTCAAAGTCCTCAAGTAATTTATCTTTATCCACTCTGAATTCAATTGATAGAGTTTCTGAAAGAGAAATTGTATCCTGCTCAGGTACTTTAAATGAATTTTCAAGCTCAATTTTTAAACTAGTACCATTAATTGAGGTTTTAATTGATAATTCCATATCTTTTGCTTTTGCGAGAATTGTTGATAATTCAATATTATCTTTATTTAAAGACGCTTTAAGATTATCAAGTGGAGTTTGTATATCAGCTCCATCAAATTCACCGCCTTTAAATTTTATAACCTTTGAATCATCACCTAATGCAGCTTTTATTGCTGCTCCTATGGTAATTTTAACAAATGCATTATTAAGTATTTCTATTTCTGCATCAGGTGATGAAAATTCTACCCCGAGTATTTTTGCAAAGCTGTGACTATTGAGGGCATCTAATACATCAACTGGAGAGACGCTTTTAACGCCGAGATCTTTACCAGACGAAATATTATTATCAATTTCAATATCAGCTGTACCATGTAAAGTAACTGTTGAAATTTGATCAAAGGCCCAATCTTTTGGAAGTGAATATCCAAGATTTCCACTAAAGCCAGTAGACATATCACATACAAAGCTACTACAAGAATATCCAGCACTGCTAACACGGCTACATACATTTCTAGGTGCATATATACCTATTTTAAAGATAGAGTTAGAACTAGTAAATTGCTCACTTATTGCTTTAAAATAAGGTAAAATATTAGAAGTTACATCATAGTCTAATGCATCGAAATCAACAGCAAAATATATTATTGTGTCTTTAGGAAAACCAAATTGGGCTGTTGCCAATAGCGCTGAAGTTGCATCTGAAATTCCTTGATCATATGAAAAATAATCTAATTTGTAGCCTCCAACTTCAAATATTGGGATAACACTTAGTCCATTATCAAATATAGTTTTTAATTCGTCGGAAGTCATTTTAAACCTTCCAGCAATTCCTCTCCATTTAAGCCACAAAAAGTTTGAAAATTCCATTTAACCATTGTTGAGTTTTTAAAACAATTTGATCCATAATAAATCACTCCTTTATTTTTGTTTTCATAATCTATAAGAGAATAAGGTGTGAATATGTAAACCTAAAAGTTTAATAAAGTAATAATATTTTTTCATTTCTAATTAAACTCATATGATAAAGAAGATGTTAGCTGCTAATTATGACCATCTTTTTTTATTGGTGAAAATCTAGTAATAGATGATTTTATGTAAAATAAAATTATTTACATCCAATGAAAAGCTTATGTTTTAAAAGTAGTTATTTTTAATATAAAAAGGATTTTAGGAAAGTTAAAGAAAAATTAAAGGAAAAGTATAGAAAGTGTGTAAGAAATAAATAATTAAAAAACTTATAATAATAAGTGAGAAGATATTTTTTTATAAAGTAAAACTTTTTAAGTAAAGTTTTGTAATCTGATTGAATTTAGTTGAACAGCTATTCTTAACTCTCATCTCTCTAGATAAGAGTTAAGAATGGTTAGATCACAAATAAATTTTGTTTATAAATTTATATATAACAAGAAAGTTAACATTTACAAGGACTCTAGAAGTAGGGTTCTTTTTTTATTTCAAATTAAGGTTTGCATAATTAATAAACAGTTTATTTAGGGTGAGGAAAAATGTAATTGAAATTATTAGAACATATTTAGGAGGTGTTAAATGGAAACAAAGTTATTACAAGAAATTATAATATTTCAGGATAATCAAAAAAACTTCATTGATATTTTAGCTTATTTTAATTCAAAAATTAAATACCTAAGCTATAAATTAAAATATCCTGAAGCAGAAACAGATCTCATTATTTACTTATATGAATTTCTAAAGTTAATAGATATAAAGAGATTTGAAACAGATAAAGATTCATTAATGTATATTAATAAATGTCTTGAAAACAAATCGATAGCGTTATTTCATCAGATGTTAAAAGATAAAGAATCAATGAGTTTTGCATCAGAAATAGAAATATTAGATGTAATTAATAGTGAAGATAAGAATGATGAATACTCAGATATTATTTTTAACGATTTAATTTCATCATTAAGTCCTAAACAAAAGAAAATTATATATTATAAATTTTATTTGCAATTATCTGATGTAGAAATTGCTAAAATATTCAAAATATCAAGACAAGCTGTAAATAAAATTCAAAGAATGGCTTTAAATAATTTAAAAACTAAATTGTTAGCTTAGAATAATTGTGAGACTATGTTTGATAAATTACTAAAAATAGCTGCAACTTAAGAGTTTTGGGCAATATCAAACTAGTATATACTTATAGTATATTTTATGCTTATCTAGACTCATACTATAATTCACAAGCTTGTGAGACTATTGACTATAGAACTATATACCAAGTAAAACCTTCAAGATTTCCAAATGGTATTAAGATAGAGTTTTTACTTGGTTATATATAATTATGATACTCTTTTAACCTCAAAAAATACACCTTCCACACAATAAATTAAAGTATTATCATCCTTGATTAAAAAAGCAGGTTGAAATTTATTATTATTCTCAGATACCTCTACACTAGTAATAGAATTATTATCAATACCTAAGGTTGAAAAGGAAACTTTATAATCTCTATCTAAATCCTCTCTTTTTATATCATGAATTGTATATTTAGGTTATTTATAAGACTCATCTCCAAAAGTCGCCAATTGTTCAGAAAAGCTCATTTTTAAGTCTATTATTTTTGATTCATCCGTAGTAGCATACACCTTAGAATGTCCTAATACTTTCTTTACTTCCCAGTTACCATAAAATGATTTCTGAGTTTTGTCATTATTTCTTTCTTTAGCAGTGTTTTGTGAGTTAGTATTAGTACTTGTAGTCTTTTTTTATTTCACAAAAATTGAGGTGAACTTAATACATGTATGGAGAAAATCAATATGGAACGATCACATATGCTACAAATCCTATAAGCTCTAATGAGGAAATTAAAAAATATATGGTAGACCTTAATCCATATGTACCAGCTTTTATATCAGAACTTCCAGAAGTTAAAGCCATTTATGATGTAGAGAGCTTAGAATTAGGATTGTTAAAATATCAGCTTAAAGATGTAAAAAAACAATTTAGAATAGATACAGCAACATGGGGCTAGACTGGTGGGAAAATAAATATGGAATTGAAACAAATTATCTATTAAGTTATGAAGAGCAGAGAGAAATCGTAAAAGCCAAAAAGTGTGGTAGAGGAACTACAACCAAAGCCATGATTAAAACTACTGCAGAAAGATTCTTAGGTGGAGAATGCAAAATAATTGAACACAATGAGGAATATTATTTTACTGTTCATTTTATAGGAGTAAAAGGTATACCTAAAAATATGCAAGCCTTTAAAGACATGTTAGATTTAATAAAACCAGCACACTTGGCGTATGACTTTGCGTATACCTATAATACATGGGGAATGTTAAAAGATTCAGGTCTAACGTGAGAGCAAGCTAAAAATATGACATGGGACGAAATTAGAACGTATGGTTAAGAAAAGGAGATGGATGTGAAATGCAAAAGACAGCGAATTTTGGTCTTAATAAGCCAGACTATAACAATGTAGCCGATATTTTTTCGGCAGTAAATGACAATATGGATATTATAGATAAAGAAATGGGATAAATAGGAAGTTAAGTAGATAATTTGAAATTGGATGCAGCTAATGTAACCTTTACGAGTTCAATTACAGCATTTAATCAGTTAGGTAAAAACAAAGTAAATTTAGCATTAGATTACCTTTTTCAATTAGCCAATAATGGGAAACAATACTGGGTAGACGTTATTGGTTGGCCTTTGGTAATTACAGATACATTTGCTACCCTAAAAAGTAAAACTCAAATAATTAAGAATACTATAGCCACAAATATAGTAAGTAAAGGCGTCGCTGCTAATAATACAGATTCTTTAAGTAGTTTAGCAGATGCAATTAGTAGAATTACTATAGAAGGCATGGGAGGCACTCGAATAAAAACAGGAATAGCACCAGTAAGCTTAAGCACTTACAAAATTAATATAGAAAACGATATTGATTTTATACCAAGGATTGTATTTGGTTATGTTCTATATGCTGATAATACTCCTGGCTCTTTTTTTGTTGCAGTAGCCCCTAAAATTATTGGAAATTCTGCTGGATTAAACAGAGGATCTGCACCAGATGGGTATACATATAGCATACCGTGGGACACTGCTGTAGATAATATTAAAGTCTCCCCAGATCCGGCTGGTAGTAAACAAGATAATCAATACCCAACAGCATATTGGATAGCTGTAGAATAAGAAAGAAAATAAGGAAAGTAGGTGGCATCATGCAAGAATCGGCGTAACAATTAAAACATAAGTAATAGATAAGCACAAATTAAGTGCTTTTTTATTGCTTATTTTTACACTATATTTAATGTAGTAAAAAATTACTAAAATTCTTAGATATAAAGGAATTTGTATTACGATTTTTGTTGGATTTTACTGAGATTACAATTAGAATAAGTATATAGAAAGAACGCGTGTTCATTTATTATTAAATATAAGGGAGAAATGATAAATGAAAAACTACTTTAAAAAGTTTAGTATAATGTTTGTAATGTTGTTAGCTGTTATAGGTGTTGGAGTAATTCAAAATGGAAGTGTTGCTAATGCGGCTACTGTTGGACAGCAATTAACAAGTCCAGAGGCTGGATGGAGACGAATTGATAGTGCAGACTCGAAAATTAAATATAATGGATTTACACAGAGGACAACAGGAGTTTCTAGTGCATATAACGGAACAGATGCATGGGCAAGTGCAAATGATTCACTTAATTTTAAATTTTATGGAACAAAATTGAGAATCATAGGGGTTTGCTACGTTAATTCATCAAATAACGTTAAAATTACTGTAGATGGCAAATCAGAAATATTTGATTGCACTAAATTTAATGGTTCAACTGCTGTATGGCAAGTATTACAATATGAAATGAATAGTTTACCACAAGGGATACATGAAGTAACAATAACAAATTTAACTACAAATTTATATTCGTATTACTTTGATGCTATAGATATAGACGACAATGGTTATTTAGTAGATCCAAATAAATCAATAACATTAAACAAATCATCAATAAATCTAAAAAAAGATGATTCAAAACAATTAAATGCAACAACAATTCCATCAGCTTTAGATGTAGTTTGGTCATCAAGTGATGAAACAATAGCTACGGTTGATGAAAATGGAAATGTTAAAGGCATTACAGTAGGTACAGTTACAATAACAGCTCAAATTAAAGGTTCAGAAACAAAAGCCACTTGTGAAGTTACAGTGACACTTAAGGATAAAAAACCACCTGTAGATGAACCTACTGGTGATGGGAACTTATATATAGAAATGGTAGACGGAAATATAAAACAAGCTCAAGACCTTGATGTAACTGATTTTATTAAATGGTTTAAAAATAGAGATTTAGATGATAATGACAATCCAATATATAAAATTAAAAATGCAAAAGGTAATGTTGAATATTTAGTACATGACAAAGTAGTTGCATTTGAAATAAGATAATAAAATATTTATATAAGACACTTACAGAAAATGTAGGTGTCTTTTGTTATGCAATAGCAAGAATGGGGGGAAAACTAAAGATAAAATATAAATAATAGAATAGCACAAATTAAGTACTTTCTTTATTGCTTATTTTTATATAAAAATTATAAGAAAAATATAGAAATAGTATGGAAAGTCTGTAAGAAATAAGAAAATAGTAGATCTATAATAATATTAGAAGCTAAAGAGAAAGCATTCTTTAATAAAAGATGCATTAAATACAAATGGTAAATGAGATTAAAATTTGATATTGCAATATTACAATTTAAAGTCCTATTAATAAGATTAATTGGTTAATATCTATTCAATAGATAACTATATTAGGTCAAAAGCCTAATATTAATAAGAATGTGAATGAGTACTTATTCTGTTTAATTTCTATTTTACTTGAATGATTAGAAATTACATGTACACTATATAAAAAATAATTATTAAAAAAGGAGAAAGATATGGAAGAAGAACAAACCAAAACACTTAATACATGGATCCAAAAGGCAAGTATGCATGAAGCTAGAACTAATCATGCTACAGAAGTGTTAAATGGAAAGATTTATGCTATAGGTGGAGAGACGAGAAGAACAGTAGAAGAATATAATCCAGAAACTAATACATGGACCCAAAAGGCAAGTATGGATGGAAGTAGAGCTGGTCATACTACAGAAGTGTTAAATGGAAAGATTTATGCTATAGGAGGATTTAGTCTTGTTTACTCCCCAATAGTAGAAGAATATAATCCAGAAACTGATAAATGGACCCGAAAGGCAAGCATGCATGAAGCTAGATGTAATCATACTACAGAAGTGGTAAATGGAAAGATTTATGCTATAGGTGGGGAAAATAATTCTGGCGACCTATCAACAGTAGAAGAATATAATCCAGAAACTGATACATGGATCCGAAAGGCAAATATGTATGAAGCTAGAACTAATCATACTACAGAAGTGTTAGATGGAAAGATTTATGTTATAGGTGGACGTGGTAGTGGTAGCCTATCAACAGTAGAAGAATATAATCCAAAGACCAATACATGGATTCACAGAGAAAGTATGTATAATGCTAGAGATAATCATACTACAGAAGTGTTAAATAGAAAGATTTATGCTATAGGTGGAGAGAATAGAAGAACAGTAGAAGAATATAATCCAGAAACCAATACATGGACCCAAAAGGCAAGTATGAATGAACTTAGATCTTATCATACTACAGAAATGATAAATGGAAAGATTTATGCTATAGGTGGACGTTATAGTACTTTCCTACCAACAGTAGAAGAATATAATCCAGAAACCAATACATGGACCCAAAAGACAAGTATGAATGAACCTAGATCTTATCATACTACAGAAGTATTAAATGGAAAGATTTATGCTGTAGGTGGACAAAGTGGAGGTAATATATTATTAACAGTAGAAGAATATACACCTTCTACCAATAATATATCTAATATAGCAATTAATAAAACATCATTAAATATGATTGTAGGAAATAGTGATACTTTAATAGCTACTACGACACCAGCGAATGTGGGAATAACTTGGTCATCAAGTGATGATTTAGTTGCTACAGTGAATCAAAATGGTAAAGTTACTGCAATAAAAGAAGGACAAGCAACAATAACAGCCACTATAGCTGATGGAAGTAATTTAAGTGCATCATGCATTGTGACTGTGACACTAAATCCTATAGTAGTACCACCATCTAGCGCTGTAGTATTGAGCATAGAACCAGAAAAACCTCAAATTCACCTAAAAGAAAGAGTATTAACAAACCTTGTAATAGACAATATAAAAGAAATAGCCGCAGAAGAAGTAAAAATTAAATATGATAATACTAAGTTAAAATTCTTAGGGGTGAATGAAATTGA